>JAKOVL010000092.1 GCA_029782095.1 Bacillota bacterium
ATTTCCGGGTTGGGCACGTCCTGGACAAAGCCGAACTCATCGAGGATGGTTTTGCCGCCTTTGATAACCGCCGAACCGATGAAGGGGCCGATAACCATGGGCAGAAGCACAAAAAAGATCATCCTGATCCCCGAGTAGTGGCCCCTTTTCTCCTCGGGAATTAAATCCCGCATACCCGCGGAGAGGGTGGCCATCAGGACCAGACTTCCCGCCATCATGATCGTGCCGAAAATGGCGAGCGTGAGCATGGTGGCGCTGCTGTTGCCCTGCAGGGTTTTGCCCGAGGCGTAGAGGATCAGTAAACCCGCGCTAAAAGCGGCTCCGGCCGGGTAGAGGAAGCGCTGCTTGCCGTATTTATCGATGAACCGGCCCATGATAACGCTGGCCGCGGAGGCCAGGATCAAGACTGTACCGAGGAGGAGGGCGTAATCGGCAATGCCAAGATAGTGCTCCAGGTAGATGATGAGGTAGGGCATGAAAACCTGCTCGGCTGTGCAAAAGACCCCCATGGCCATTAAGATCAGGTACAGCGCTTTGTTTTCCCTGATCACCTCTGGGCGGAAGCCGTAGATGATATTGCTGAAATAGCTGATATCGCGGCCCGGTTTTACTCCCCTGTCCTGGATGATGAAAAGTCCGGCCAGGCCTCCGGCAAAGACCAGGCCTCCGACAATCAGGAAGAAGGCGTCCCAGCGGCCCTGTTGCTTGAGGGGATCGAAGAAGCCGAACACCACCAGCATGGCCAGCAGGGGAAGGGCCGAAAGGAGACCTTCCGCTTTGCCCCGGTTGCCGGGATTGGTTACGTCGGTGACCCAGGCGTTAAAGGCGGCATCATTGGCCGTAGAGCCGAAGAAGGTCATGATGCAATCCATTATCACCACTATGGCCACCGTCACAGTAACCGCCGTGGCCAGCGAGGCTGCAGGGAAAATTTTCTGAGTATTTTCAACACTGATCAGGGCAAAGGCCATGATGGTCAGGCCCCAGATTAAGTATCCGGCCACGATGAACAGTTTGCGCCGGCCCAGCCTGTCTGAGAGGGAGCCCATCAGCAGGGTGGTCAGCGTGGCCGTGACGGCGCTCGCCGCCACCATGACGGCGATGGCGTTGCTGTCCTTGGACACGGTGTTATACAGGAAGACATTGAAATACATGTTTTCAATGATCCACGCCACCTGCCCGAACAGGCCGAAGATGACGAGGGCTGTCCATATGCGCGGGGTTAAGCCGCTATGCTTCATTAATTTATGCCTCCTCTATTATTGGAAACTGGGCCATGCGGATATTGGTGCAGCCGTATGGCACCATCTCCAGGTTAACCGGTGTGCCCGGCTCGGGCCTTGTGGGGTACGGGCCCGCGCTGTGTTGCTTTTCTTTCCAGTTCAGGACTTCGACTCCTTTCACGGTAACGATAAGAGGCGGGGCGTCCGGGTCAAAGGGCATGGAGGGGATGGCGGCCGTTTTTTCGGCCAGCACCACCGCTTCCCCCTCCCGGAGCAAGGGGGCGTAATTCCAGGCGCCGCCGGAGACATATTGCCTGTAGTTAAAGGGCTCCCGGCCCTTTAACGGCTGATAGATCTCTTTCAGCCTCAGGGCCAGCAACAGGGACCCTTTTCTTAAGCTGATGCTGCCGTCGGGGTTGGTGCAGACGGTTATGGGTGCCTCAAGGTTGATTTCGACCAGGTCGCCTTTGCGGAAATTTTTCTGCAGGGTATAGAGGCCCGCCGGGTGGAGGCCTTCACTCACGCCGTTATAGAATATCTCGCCCGAGGTGAGGGCGGGAATGCGCAGGGTCATGGCCAGGCTGCTCCCCGGGCTCTCGAGTATCTCGATCTTGATGTGCTCGCGAAAAGGATACTCTGTGCTGACCCGGAAGGCCAGGGGGCGGCCCCTGAACTCTGTGCGCACGGTGCAGGGCAGGTAGAGCATAAAGGCCAGGCCCTGCGCTGTCTTGTAACAGGCGTTGGCAACGTACTTGGGAAAGCCCTGGTGCATGTTGGCCGTGCAGCAACCGTAGTTCGGCTCCAGGCCGTAAACGTTGGCGTCGCTTTTGGTGTCGTAGAATTGCCTTCTCTTTACATTGGCGGCGATCTGGTTGACCTGCTGCACATACTGGTGGCAGCACATGTCGGGGGTGAAGGTGGCGGGCAAGGCGTTGTAGGCGATCAGCTCCAGCAGGTCGGCGTAGGCCGGGTCGCCGGTGATGGAGAGAAGCTCCTCCAGGGAGTACATCAGCTCCACCACGGCGCAAAGTTCAATGCCGTTGGCCGGGTTGGGGCCGCTCAAATGTTCGTCTGCGGTCCAGAGACCGGCGGCGGTGCCGTGGTAATGCATCAACTGTTCGTAGCCGCGGCGCGGGAGCGGGTACAGCTCCTCCCGGCCGGTGAGCATGCCGTAGGTAACCGGGTATTTCAAGGCCATGGCGATGTTGACGCCATGGGTCAGGCTAAGGGTTCTGACAATTTTGTGGCCATTGAATTTTAAGATTTTATCCTTGGGCCGGGGCGGCCTGATTTTACGTCTTTTCTTCAGCAGCTCGTCCACCGGTTCAGCCAGGTTTTTAAAGAAATTTAAAACAGTGCGATTAATATAGGCGGTCATCGGTTGGCGGTAAGGCAATTCGTCGAAGTAGGTGAACCAGTCATACATGTAGTCTTTGAGCTTGTGGACAAGGGCAGGCAGGTACTCGCAGCCGGTTTCACGGTAGACCAGTTCGATGGCTTCACCGGCTTCCAGGGCTCGCGCTGCCGCCCAGAAAAAAGGAGGCTCTTGATCAACATTATCATAAAAATAGCGCAGAAAGCGTTCCATGAACGGAATGATGCGTGGATCGCCCGTGGCCCCGTAATAAGGTACCAGGGCCTTCAGCACCACCAGCCGGGGCCACCAGTCCCTGTTCCAGGGAGGGCCGAAAAAGCCGTCTTCCCGCTGGGAAGCGATAACGGCGTTCACCCACTTCAAAGACTGTTCCTTCAGGTTTTCGTCCGTCAGCAAAGCAGCCAGCGGCAGAAGACCGTCCATGAAATAAGGGCCCCTTTCCCACGATTCACCTCTGCCTCCCAGCCAGCCCGAATTGTCCGACAGATCTTCCCACAGTGATGAAATATTGCCGGTCAGGCCCGCAGCCTGCAGCTCGAGCTGTCTTCTCATATAGCCTTCCGGGGTGATGGCGGAGCAGGGTATTTTATGAAAAATCCTGGTAATCATGGGGAACCCTCTTTTGCGGCGCTGTTAAGGCCTTAATCTGGCTTAATTATAGCAATATTCTGTGAGGCAAGGCAATTACCGGTTAAATGGGCAGGAAAATTCAGGCACAGTGTCGAAGAAGATCACCCCTGTAAGGGTGATCTTTAAATATCACCATGCAGGGGGTGAAATTTATCACGGGCCAGTTGCAGCAGCACTACGTGATCACTGCAGATATTATTCAATCCCGCAGGCGGCGAGATGCCGCCGCCCAGGCCGAAGCAGGACTGGCCGCGCTGAATGCCCGTTACCGGGATCAGCTAACGGCGCCCTTTACGCTCTACCGGGGTGATGAGATTCAGGGCGCTCTCTGCGGCTCTGTCGATATTGCCCGGGCGCTGCGCCATCTCCGTTTTTTCTGCCTCGGCCTGATGCTGCGGGTGGGGGTGGGCCGGGGTGCCATTACCGGGGGGCTGGATAAAGAATATGCCTGGCAGATGGACGGCAGCGCCTTTCACTATTCGCGGGAAGCCCTGGAGAAGATTAAAAGGAGGCGGGAGCCGGCGACCCGCTTTGCCGGGAAAAATGAGGCGCTGTGGTCCACGGTAAACGCTTTTTACGGCCTGATCGACAGCATCGAGAGCCGCTGGAGCGAGAAACAGTGGCAGGCTGTCGATGCTTATGAGCGCGGCGGCACTTTTGAAATTGCGGCCCGGGAGCTGGAGATCAGCCCGCAGAGTGTGGCCAAGCGCTGCCGGGCTGCCGGCTGGAAGGCGGTGGCCGAAGCGGAGCGCTTTCTCAAGGCGTATATAGAGGAGTGTTCGGGTTGATTGAGCCGCTGTTATGGATGATCCTGGCCCATGTTGTCGCCGATTTCTTGCTGCAGGGCCCGCGTATGGCCGAGGCAAAATGCGAGGGCCGGCCGCGGGGCTACCTGCTGCATTTTGCCGCCCATGTGATGAGCCTGGCCCTTTTTACCCATAGCTACATCTCGTTCACCATGGTTATCCTCTGGGTAGCGCTGCCGGCGGTGCACCTCTTGATCGACTGGGCGAAAAATCGATTCTTTCCGCCCGCGCACCCCGCCGATGCGGCCATTTTTCTGCTGGATCAGGCGGCGCACCTGTTGTTAATTTTCTGCGCCTGGCTGTGGGCTGCTCCGCAGCCCTGCGCGCCGGTGGCCCTTTTTTATGAAACCTTGCAAGCTCCGACAGGAAAATCGCTGCTGGCGCTGATATTCCCCGCCGCCGTCCTGCCTCCGCTGCCCCTGGTGGCTGCAGTCTACGGATACATAGTTTTCGGCGGGGCCGTCCTGGTGCGCAAGGTGCTGGATTTGGAGCCGCTGCGCCTTTCCGGTTCCGCCGCCGCGCAGGGCAACACCCGCCAGGCCGGGCGCTATATCGGGATGCTCGAGCGGGCGCTGATTTTAACCCTGACCCTGGCCGGCGCCTTTACCGCCATTGCCTTTGTTCTCACGGCCAAGTCCATCGCCCGCTATAAAGAGCTGGAGCACCGCGACTTCGCCGAGTATTACCTGGTGGGCACGTTGTTGAGCACTTTTCTGGCCGTGCTGGGCGGACTGGCCTTAAAATTCGCAGTAGTGAACGTGCCGCCCTTCTGATCTGCCGCAGCCGTTTTGATTGTCCCGTTTTTTCCTGGTGGTACCTGTTTCAAGTGCAGTCCAGACCTGGTTATTTCTCCTGAAGAAAGGGGTCGCTGGCGCTTCCGCAATACCATCGGCATGGGTTATTTCAACCCGCATTACTTAAAGTGACGCCGGATCGGGTTCGTCCGTGAGCGAATGCACCAGGGAGACGGCGCGGGGAATTTTGGTGCGGAAACGGTAGGTGATAAGGAGCGCCCGCAGGTACGATTCCACCAGCATGGCTGCCCATACTCCGGTCAAACCCAGGCCCAGGCGCACCGCCAGCAGCGTTAACAGCAGGCGCACTCCGAGCATGTTCACCACAGTCAAGCCCATGGCCCAGCGGGTGTCGCCGGCGCCGCGCAGCCCTCCGGTCAGAGACACAATATAGGCCAGGGCCGGCTGGGCCAGGGCCAGCAAGAACAGGGGCGCTACGGTCAGCTCCACCACGGCCGCTTCCCGGGTAAACAGGCCGGATACAGAACGGGGGGACAACATGAAAACACCGCCGGCCAGGCCCATGAGGAACAGGGCCAGTCGGGCGGTCTGCATACCGCTTTCAACGGCGCGCTTGTTTTGCTTTGCCCCCAAAAACTGTCCCACCAGGGTGGTGGCGGCCAGGGAAAAACCGATTCCCGGCAGGTAAGTGGCAATATAGGCGTTGTGCATAATCTGGTGGGCGGCCACGGCCATGGCTCCCATGGAGGCGACGATCATGGAATAGAGAATTTGACTGGTATTCACCGCCACCTGCTCGATGGCTGAAGGTATACCGATAGAGAAAACTCGCCCTAAAATGTCCCAACTGTAGCGGAGCGCTCCTGGCAGGCGCAGATCCAGGCGCAGCGGTGCAAAGGGAGTAAATAAAAGGACAATGCCGATAAATCCACCGAGCATGCCCGATATACAGGTGGCCAGGGCGGCTCCGCTGACTCCCAGGGCGGGGAAAGGTCCCACACCGAAGATAAGCAGGTAATTGCCCAGCACATTGAGCAGGTTGATCCCGGCCATGAGGTAGAGGGGGATGCGGCTGTCTCCGGCCCCCTGGAAAATACCGTTTACCACCAGCAAAGAAAAGCGCAGTGAGATGGAGATGCCGACAATGCTTAAGTAGCGGCTGCCCAGCTCAATGATGCCGCTTTCCTTGGCCGGCATGAAGTAAACAATGCCATGGATAATCTGCTCGCTGAAAACAACAGTAAGAACACTCAAGGCAGTGGTGGTTATCAGGACCATGGACAGCGATTGCGTGGCCACCCTGACGGCCGTGTTCCGGTCGCCTTTGCCCACAGCTTGGGCCACCAGGGCGGTAGTGCCGATGCTGAAAGCTTGAACTACAGCTACGGAAAAGAAAAAAACCTGGTTGCCCAGGCCGACGGCGGCCAGGGGGATGGCGCCGAGGGTGCCGACCATAACCATGTCTACCATCTGAACGACCATATTTAAAAAGGTGCGCATGACTGTCGGCCAGGCAATAGCCACGACAGTGCGGCGCAAGTTCTGCGTATTTACTATTCTCACGACAACCAGACCTTTCGCAATGTTGCCATAACCTCTATCTGCCAGGTAGATTTGCCGGATCAGCAGCACGGCCGGCAAGCGAGACAACAGTTAGCTACACATAACAGCAGCGCAGTTAGATTTTTTCCGGCTATTTTAGAGCGCATTTGTTGCATATGCAACTATCAATATAGAAACAATTCTAATTCAATCCGCCCCGGCTGTCAATGCAGCCGGATTATTAAGATTGGATTGATTTGACAAATTTTCTATTTTCCATTATCATATTATTAAACAACTAAACAAATAATTCAATTGTTCAGGAGAGCCGTTGCATGGATAATCAACAAAAACTTAAAGAACTATTCCAGGCTTCCTTGAAGGTTTTTGCCCGCTACGGTTACAAGAAGGCTACCCTGGAGGATATCGCCGCCGAACTGGGCATGACCAAAGGGGCCCTTTACCTCTACGTCAAGAACAAGCGGGATCTTTATGAGCGGACCGTTGCCGAAGCCTTGACGCGCTGGCAGGAACGGGTTGAGGAGGCGGTGCAAAAGGAGGCCGATCCGGTTAACAAGTTTACTGTTTTAGCCTACAGCGCTTTTCAATATCTGACGGAAGATGAAGAATTGAGAAATGTGCTGGTTCATGACCCCGAAATATTCCCCATGTTCCCCAGGGAGGACCCCTATTTTGCCATCAATGAAAGATCAAGAAATATGCTCAAAGCTGTCCTAAAAGAAGGGATCGAGAAAAAAGCATTCCGGGAAGTGGAGTTGGAGAGCATGGTCTGGCTGCTTTTTTCCATGTACAAGATGTTTATTATCGAGACCTACATTATACGGGGGAAGGAGTCAACTTTAAACCTGTTTAATCAAGCGCTGGAGCTGGTGCTCCAAGGCTTGATTAATAAATAATAATTAAAAGGAAGGTGAGTGAAGTGCCGGTAAAGTACTTGAGTCCCGAATGGAAGGAAGAAGTTGAAGCGCGGCTTAAAAAGGAGTTGACTCCCGAACGGATGAATTACATCACCTCCTCCATGTCCAACATCTACCAGAATTGTCCGGACGGGAAGCTCAGGTTCATGTATTTCCGTTATGAAAACGGGGAGCTGGCGGAGTTTATTGTGGGTGAGGGGGAGCCCCCGGAAGCAGAATTCAGAATTACCGGGGACTACAACACTTTTGCCCAAATTTCCCAGGGGAAGCTGGGTTCCCAGCTGGCGCTCATGAGCGGCAAACTTAAGTTGAAGGGCAACATGGTGAAGGCCATGAAATTGGCCTCCATAGCGGATCGGCTGAACAAGGTGCTGGCCAAGGTAGACACCGAATATTAATTTTTTTTAAAGAGAGGAGAGAGGAGATGTCCAATAACGATCCCTATTTCATCGATTTTCCCAAGCGGATAAAGATGATCCAGAAGGAGATGGAAAAGGAAGACCTTGACGTGTACCTGGGTTCCAGGTTGAGGACCTTGTCCTGGACCCTGGATGCATTTTGCCCCTGGCGGAGCTACGTGGTTATCCCCCGGGAGGGGTTGCCCGTGGCCTTCACCTTTGTACTCGATGCAACCCGGGTGGCCGATGAATCCTGGCTGGATGAAGATCACGTCCGGGGTTATGCCCCCATGGGGGGACAGGATCAGATTACCTTGATTGCCGACTTCATTAAGGAAGAGCTGAAGTGCGGGAAAGGGCGGATCGGCTACGAGACCGGAATGTCTAACTATCTGCCCGAGGGGAACCTGACCCAGTATGAATACGAGGCTTTCAGGGCCGCTCTTCCTGATGCAACCTTTATCAATGCCCACGCCATCATTGACCGGCTTTCCCTGATAAAGGACGAGGGGACCATTAACCGGTTCCGGGAGGCTTCTCGCATTACGGACATAGGACACCAGGCCGTTTACGAGGCGTTAATTAACGGCGGCTACAAGAATTTGACCGAGACGGAGATTTCGGGGATCGCCACCTATGCCATGCGGAAGGCGGGCAGCGAATGGGAATGGTCCTTCACCGGGGGCAATGAAATTGCCAGCGGCTACCGGACGGGTTATGCCGGGGGTGCCTGCACCCCGGCCACCAGGCGCAAGCTGCAGCCCGGGGATCCCCTGATGGTGGATCTGCATGCCGCTTTCAAGCTGGGCCTGGGCGACAGTACCGTTAATTACCTCCTTGCCCCGGTAACCAAGCGCCAGAGATGGCATGCCGACAACTTCATGACCATCGTTCGAGCATGTCTGAAAAAATACCGGGCGGGGATCACCCCCTCGGAAATGGCCGCCGAGATGATGGCCCTGGCCGAGGAAGGGGGCTTCTCCGACTACATGGTGCCGGGATTTGAGCACGGCATCGGGATGCTGGGGGACGAGTGGAGGATTGGAAGTCATGACGGGCCCATCCCTTATTGGACTGATCCCAATCACCGCTACCAGGCCGGCGAGATGATCATCTGCGCCATGCAGTATGCCTGCCCCGAAGAGAAGATCGGCTTCCGCTACGAGGCGCCCATCATCATCTGGGAGAACGAATGTGAACTGCTTCCCAAGTGTCCCCTGGAGGTCCTGGAGATCGAGTAGTGCAGATTCTCCGGAAATACGGAGCCCCGGCTCTAAACCAGGCCGGGGCTTTTAGATTGTGCCGATGCAAATTAGCGCAGCCCCACTTGGTCTATTGCCAGGAACCCTTATGGGTCACCTTTCAAAGATCGCAAGCGGCTCCATAATCAAATCCTTGCGCTATATCGGGGAGATGCAGGGCGAACTGAAAGAGCAGCTGCGCTATGTTCCCCGGGGCCTTCCGTTAGGTGAGGGAATGGGCAAAGATAGTTTTAGCTTAATCGGGTCATTGGCCGGAACTGACCGGAGCAGAGGGGCATTCTCTTTCCAGTTTCTCTGCAATTGGGTATACTAGACATAAAAAAAGTAAAGGGTGACCGCCATGGAAAAAGTGCTGGTTAGAGAACTTATCCGGGATAGCGACAGTTATGCGGACAGGCCGGTGGAGGTGAGCGGCTGGATTCGCAGCAACCGCGATCAAAAATCCTTTGGCTTTATTTCTTTAAATGACGGCACTCATTTTAGCTCCATTCAGATTGTCTATGAGAGGGAGTTTTTGCCCAATTTCGACGAAGTGGCAAAGTTTGGCGTGGGATCCGCCATTACTGTTCAAGGAAAGCTGGTGCTTACCCCCGGAGCCAAACAGCCTTTTGAGATTAAAGCCACGGCAGTTACCCTGGAAGGGGAATCCCCGGCCGACTACCCCATTCAGCCGAAACGGCACACCCGTGAATTTTTAAGAGAGGTGGCCCATTTAAGGCCGCGGACCAATCTTTTCTCCGCGGTTTTCCGGGTTCGTTCCTTGCTGTCTTTTGCCGTGCACAAGTTCTTTCACGAAAAGGGCTTTGTCTACCTGCACTCACCGATTATTACAGCCAATGACGCCGAAGGTGCGGGGGAGCTGTTCCGGGTGACCACGCTGGATCCCGGGAATGCTCCGCGGTCAGAAGACGGGGGGGTGGACTTCTCCAAAGATTTCTTCGGCCGCAAAACCAACCTGACGGTGAGCGGGCAGCTTGAAGCCGAAATATTTGCCCTGGCCTTCCGCCAGGTCTACACTTTTGGCCCCACCTTCCGGGCGGAAAATTCCAACACGGCCCGCCATGCCGCCGAATTCTGGATGATCGAACCGGAGATCGCCTTTGCCGACTTAAGGGACGCCATGCGCCTGGCCGAAGAGATGGTCAAGTATATTATCCGCTACATCCTGGAAAACGCGGCGGTGGAGATGGATTTCTTCAACAGTTTTGTGGACAAGGGGCTGAAGGAGAGGCTGCAAAATATCGT
Organism: Bacillota bacterium; assembly: GCA_029782095.1. Classification (GTDB taxonomy): domain Bacteria; phylum Bacillota; class Dethiobacteria; order DTU022; family DTU022; genus JAKPEE01. The sequence continues at coordinate 10,175 of JAKOVL010000092.1, forward strand.
TGCTTCAGAATTTGAGCGGATTACCTATACCGAGGCAATTAAAATTCTCGAAGGTTCCCGGGAAAAGTTCGATTACCCCGTGGCCTGGGGGAAAGATTTGCAGACGGAGCACGAGCGCTACCTTACCGAAAAAGTGTTTAAAAAGCCCGTTTTTGTTACCGACTACCCCAAAGAGATTAAGGCTTTTTACATGCGGCTCAATGAAGACGAAAAGACAGTAGCAGCGATGGATTTGCTGGCTCCCGGGGTTGGGGAGATCATCGGCGGCAGCCAGCGCGAGGAAAGAGCGGACGTGCTGGAAAAAAGAATGGCCGAATTCAATATCGACCCCCGGGAATTGTGGTGGTACCTGGACCTGCGCAAGTATGGCGGGGTCAAGCATGCCGGCTTTGGCCTGGGCTTTGAACGGGCGATCATGTACATTACCGGAGTGAGCAACATCAGGGATGTAATTCCTTTCCCGAGAACAGTGGGCTCCTGCGAGTTCTAGCACCAGCAATTTGATGATTTGATGATCTTTTTCAGGCAGTTCGGCGTGAACGGTTTTAAGGGCATAAACGTAAACCGCCAATTTTATTGTTGTAAAATACTTGCTGAAAACAGGTTTATAGCATTATTTTTTCCTGTAAAAAAAGGAAAATGATATTACCTGTCGAATATTTAGTTGATCTAAAGGAGCGAGGTGAATTGAAATGCGGAAGTTGATGGCGGCATTGTTGTTCGCTGTGCTGTTGGCCGGATTTATTCCTGTAGCTTCTGCGGAAGCCAATGCGGAATTTTACGTGCAGTACGGGGATGTGCAGATTTACACTATAGCCTATAATTACCGGGAAAAAGCAAACGAGGCGATCCTCTTTTTACCCGGCCTGGGCGGAAACCACACTCATGCCGAATTCCTGTTTCACCCCAATAATAAATATATGACGGTTACCCTCGATTACCCGAACCACGGTAAATCCGGGGCGGTTGAAGCCGAGGCCATATCCTGGGGCTTTCTCCTTGGGTCTGTTAAAGCGGTAGCCGATCATTACGGACTGAAAAAAATCAACCTTGTTGGGCATTCCTTCGGGGCCGATGTGGCCATGATGTTTGCCCGCGCTTATCCTAAACTGGTAAACGATATAGTTTTGATCGATCGCGCTTATTACAATTTCGCAGACATGGAGCAATTCAATTTTACGCGGAACCTGGTCGAGCTTCTGGAATACGACCCGTATTCGGGGCTCTCATACGATGCCTTTCTGCAGTATCTAAATCTGGCCTACGAAAATGATATCCGCGAAACCTGGGACATAAAAAAGAAGACGCTGCTGATCAGTGCCGATCCGTCGGTTTACCTAACCTTGCCCGGTTTAATCGCCATGCTTAAAGCTGACCCGGAATTTTTTGGCCTCCCGCCGGAGCAGGCGGCGCTGCTGCCTGACATTAGCGACAGCGATGCGCAGGCTTTGTGCGACTTCCTGCTGGATTCAGCCGCTGCTTTCGGTGAGGTTCATAACCGCTTTGATGTACTGTCCACCCCGTTCCCCCATGCCATGATCTTAATGCCGGATATCCGGGAAGAGGTGCGCGGTTATGTTTTGGGCTATCTGAAGAATAGGAAGCCAATCTAAGCATGTGCCTTGACGCAGCCTCAAAAAGGCCCAGCTTAACGGCCCTTCCCACGGGAAAGCCAGATAGAAATATGGAGCCGCTACGAAAGCGGCTCCATTCTCTTGATGTGATTATCCACGCGCTGGCAGGAATATAGAGGCTATCATCCACCTTGTTTCGGCAACTTCAAGCCAGGTCTATAGGCATCCCGCCAATCATGTCAATCCCATTATTTGAACCGCTCTCTATTCTGCTTTGGGTCGGCCAAAGAACCAGAGCATTGCCTATCCGGGTGGCTCAATAAGGATCTTCGCCTCCCTCGGCATAGACAGATAGCCGCTATTTATTAGACGGCAGGGTTTTTGAATCATGCACGCGAATGTTTAGGAAAAGACTGATGAAAGAGGTTCCAGATGAGGATCATCAAAGAGTTGGCAAGCTGGGCAGCTCATTTTTTGGTGGCGCTTGTTCTGGCCATGGCGCTGTGCCTGTTTGTTCTGCAGCCCACCTACGTTGAAGGCCGCTCCATGGAAGACACCCTGCACGACGGTGACAAGGTGCTGATCAGCAAGTTAATCCATACTTTTGGCGTTGAGCCTGATTACGGCGATATCGTCATCATTGACAGCCGGGTCAATCGTCCCCGCACCTTCCGCGATGACCTGCGGGAAATGTTGATGGTAAACCTCTTTACGCGTTATCTTTTCGGGCTGGAGGGGGAGGCTCACTACTGGATCAAGCGCGTAATCGGCAAAGCGGGCGATTACCTGGAGTTCCGGGAGGGCACGGTATTTAGAAATGGAGTGCCCCTGGAAGAACCCTACCTAAGAGAAAAGGCAGAATATCTGGCCCTGGAGCCGGTGACGGTGCCTGAAGATTGCATCTTTGTCATGGGCGACAACCGCAACGACAGCCGGGACAGCCGCCATATCGGCTCCGTCCCCTTGAGCCACGTCCTCGGGAAATACAAATTTAACTTCTAAATAACTTAAAGCGACTGGCACCTGAAGTTACTTATTGAGCAGGCCGTGCATGACCAAGTCGAGGATGGCTTTGAGGATGGCCTCGCCGCCGTGCTTGTGGGAGACGATGCCGCGGTAGACGAAGGTTTCGGTGATGGAGATGAGGGCGAAGCTGATCAGTTCGCTGTCCACCGGTCGGAAAAGGCCCATTTTTTTACCCCGCTCCAGGTCCTTGACCAAGGGTTCGATCCAGGAGCGGCGCAGGATCGCTTCCGCCCGGCGCCGCTCCGTTTCATCTTCATGGCGCAGCGACTCTTTCAGCAAATTTATGGCGGTCAGAAAGGCGCTGGCGTAGCTGTGGGCCGCTTCGCAGCGCATCTCGAGCCGCTTCAGGGGATTTTTCTCCTGGCGGATCTTGCCCACGGTCCAGGTGCTGAAGTCTTTGAAAGTACTGTCCAGGCAGGTCAGGTAAAGGTCGCGTTTGTTCTCGAAATAGTAATAGAAAGAGGGCTTGGTGATGCCGACAGCGTTCATAATCTCGCTGATGCTGGTATTGCTGTAGCCCTTGGTCAGAAAAATTTTCGTTGCCGCCGCGATAATCTGCTCCCGGGTGGGGGAGCTTTTGGCCTGTTTCTTCTGCTGGGATGGGGCCTGCCTGGCAGGCTTCTCTCCCGCGGACAGCTCCCAGAGCTCGATGGTAAAAGGCAGGGGGATGCCTTCTTTTTTACAGCCCTTGATGAAGGAAAGCCTTTCCAGGTGAGTCTCATCGTAAAAAGCCTGGTTGCCCCTTTTATAGATGGGCGGGTGCAGGTAGCCCCGTCGCAGGTAGTAGTGGATCAACTGCTTGCTCACCCCGGAGCGGGCGGCCAGGTCACCGATGCGCAGGTAGAGGGATTGGGGGCGGTTCAAGTCCTGGTTCACCTTCCCTTTTGACGGTTGTTATACATTATTTATACGTATTTTATACAAATCCTCTAAGATTGTCCTTATAATTTAATGTTTTCCAGGCTTAGGCCTGGTTTTTTTTTAATATATAAAATTATTGATTAAATTAAATAAACAAAATAAACTTACTATATCATAAAATTTTTAAAAAGGAGATGGTGTAAGTGTCTGAGGTTCGTTTTGACGGCAGGGTGGCTGTAATAACGGGAGCAGGCGGTGGACTGGGCCGCGCTTACGCCCTGCTTTTGGCTTCCCGGGGGGCTAAGGTAGTCGTAAACGACCTGGGCGGCACCTTTGACGGCAGCGGCGCCGATCAAACTCCAGCCCAAAAAGTGGTGGAAGAGATCAAGGCCGCCGGGGGCGAAGCTGTCGCCAACTATGATAGTGTTTCCGAGTGGGAAAGCGCTCAAAACATAATCAAAACTGCCCTGGACAATTTTGGCAGAATTGATATTCTCATCAATAATGCCGGCATCCTGCGGGACAAGAGCCTGATGAAAATGGAGATAGAGGACTACCGCAAAATAATGTCAGTGCACCTGGACGGCACCTTTTTCTGCACCAAGGCGGCATTCCCGCACATGCGCGAGCAGGGCTACGGGCGCATCGTCTCTACCGCCTCCGCAGCGGGCCTCTACGGCAACTTCGGCCAGACCAATTACGGCGCGGCCAAAATGGGCATCGCCGGCCTGATGAACTGTGTGGCCCAGGAAGGGGCGCGCTACGGCATCCTGGCCAACACCATTGTCCCCACAGCCGGGACACGCCTTACCTTTACCGTCATGCCCGAAGAGGTTATCGGCAAGGTTAAGCCCGAGTTTGTGGCTCCCATTGTGGCCTGGCTATGCTCGGAGCAGTGCCAGGAGAGCGGCAAAATGTTCAGCGCCGGAGGCGGATATTTCAGCCGCGCCGCGGTGGTGGAAGGCCCGGGGATTGTCCTCGATGCCAGCAAAGAGATCACCATTGAAGCGGTCGTGGAGAAGCTGGATCAGATCAAAAGCCTCGAAGGCGGCCAGGAATTCGGCTCGGCCATGGAACAGGCCGGCATGATCCTGTCTAAAATGAGCCTTTAGAAGGCTGAATGGAGCCATCACTGAAAGGAGTGTCCAGATTGCCCATCGACGTTAACCTGGTCGGTAAAGAGCTGCCCTCCTTGGAATACAGTTACGAAGCCAAGGATGTGATCCTCTACGCCCTAGGCGTCGGCGCCGGGGCGGAGCCGGATGAATTAAAATTTGTCTATGAAAACGAGCTGCAGGTGCTTCCCACTTTTGGGGTAATTCCGCCGTTTCCCTCGCTCATGAGCATAGTGGGCCTGGAGGGGATGGATTTCAACCTGGCCATGCTGCTGCACGGTGAACAGTACCTGGAGCTGGTCCGGGAGATTCCCACTTCCGGGAAGCTGATTTCTTATCCCAAAATCGCCGCAATTTATGATAAAGGCAAGGGCGCCCTGGTGGAGCTGGAGGTGGAGACCAAAGACCCCAAGGGTGAACTGATCTTTAGGAATATTTTTAGCACTTTCATTCGCGGCGAAGGCGGCTTCGGGGGTGAGCGCGGCCCGGAACCGGGCAACGAGCCGCCGCAGCGGGAGCCGGACCGGGTGGTTTCCATGCAGACCCTTCCCCAGCAGGCGCTGCTCTACCGCCTTTCCGGCGACTACAACCCGCTCCATGCGGACCCGAATTTCGCGGCCATGGCCGGCTTTGAAAAGCCGATCCTGCACGGACTCTGCACCTTCGGCTTCGCCGGAAGGGCGGTGCTCAGGGAATACTGCGACAATGATCCGGCCAGATTCAAAGCGATCAAAGTGCGCTTTTCCCGCCACGTTTTCCCGGGTGAAACGATCATTACCGAAATGTGGCAGGAACAGCCCGACAAGATCATCCTGCGCTGCAAGACCGCCGAACGGGGCGATTACTGCCTGACCAATGCCGCAGTCTGGTTGAACGTCTAAGAAGGGAGTGAAAGGCTGAATGATTGGCATCCGTTCCTATGCCGGCTATGTGCCGCGCTACCGCATCAACCGCATGACCATCTACAGCGCCATGGGCTGGCTCAACCCGGCCATAATCATGAATGCGGCCGGTGAAAAGTCGGTGGCCAATTATGATGAAGACTCCATTACCATGGCGGTGGCGGCAGGCAATCGCTGTCTGCAGGGGTTCAACCCCGATTCTCTGGATGCGGTCTACTTCGCCACTACTACCGCCCCCTACAAAGAGCGGCAAAATGCCAATATAGTTGCCGGGGCGCTCTGCGCGCCGGAGGAGATCCGCAGCGCCGATTTCGGGGGGTCGGTGAAAGCCGGCACCACGGCCCTGCTGGCCGCCCTGGAGCTGGTAGCTGCAGGCGCCGGCAAGAACGTCCTGGCCAGTGCGGCGGACTGTCGCCTCGGCAAAGCCGCTTCCGTGCAGGAGATGGTTTTCGGTGACGGCGCCGCCGCTGTCCTGGTGGGCGATGAAGATGTAATTGCCGCCTACAAGGGCTCCTATTCCATCTCCGTGGACTTTGTTGATCACCTGCGCGGCACCAGCAGCCGCTATGACCGGCAGTGGGAAGAGCGCTGGATTCGCGACCTGGGCTACGAGCGGCTGATCCCGCAGGCGGTGGAAGGGCTGTGTCGCAAATATGGCCTGCAGGTTGGCGATTTTAGCAAAGTAATATATCCCTGTTACTACGGGGGCGCACGCAGGGGCATTAACCGCAAGCTGGGCCTGGAGAAAACCCAGGTGCAGGAGGACCTGCTTCAGGAAGCCGGCGACACCGGTGCGGCCCACCCGCTGCTGATGCTGGCCCGGGCGCTGGAAGACGCCTCGCCGGGCGATAGATTGCTGGTGATCGGCTACGGCAACGGTTGTGACGCCCTCTACTTTGAGGTTACGGAGAATATAGCCCGCTTCCCCGATCGCCGGAGAGTATCGGATTCCCTGGCCCGCCGGGTTGAGCTGGACAACTATAACAAGTACCTGGTCTGGAGAAGCATGGTTCCCGCGGAAACCGGTCTCCGGGCAGAAGAAGATTACATCACCCGCTGGTCGCTGGTCTGGCGCAACCGCAAGGCGATCTTAAGCTTGCAGGGTACGCTCTGCCGCAGCTGCGGCACCCAGCAGTTCCCGCCCCAGCGGGTTTGCGTCAACCCTGGCTGCGGTGCCGTGGACCAGATGGACCCGGTTTATCTGGCGGGAAAAGGCGGCAGGATTGTCAGCTATACGGCCGATATGCTGGCCGCTTCGACCAACCCCCCTGTAATTTACGGCAACGTGGACTTCAACGGGGGTGGACGCAGCATGTTTGATTTTACCGATTGCACCCTGGAGGATCTGAAGGTGGGGCTGCCGGTACGCTTCTCTTTCCGCATTAAGTTTTACGATCCGAAGCGCGATACTGTTTTCTATTTCTGGAAAGCAGTGCCTGCGCCGGAGGAGGTGTCCTAAATGGCCGGAGGAATTCGCGATAAAGTGGCTATCCTGGGCATGGGCTGCACTGTCTTTGGCGAGCGCTGGGAAGACGACGCCAGTGATCTGCTGCTGGAAGCTTTCCAGGAATGCCTGGAAGACGCCGGCATAGAAAAGAAAGATATTCAAGCCGCCTGGATCGGCAGCCATATCGACGAGGTTAATATCGGCAAGGGAGGGCTCTATTTAAGCAACACCCTGCATCTGCCCATGATCCCGGTGACCCGGGTGGAAAACTTCTGCGCCTCCGGTACTGAGTCCTTCCGCGGCGCCTGCTACGCCGTGGCTTCAGGCGCTTACGATATCGTTCTCGCCGCCGGAGTGGAGAAACTTAAAGACGTGGGCTACGGCGGTCTGCCCGATTCTCCGGCTTTCGGCCAGCTGGCCCGCTTAATTACCCCCAACTGCACCGCTCCGGGCCTTTTCGCCCAGCTGGCCACGGCCTACTCGGCCAAATACGGCATTCCCATGGAGGAGATCAAGAAGGCGATTACCCATATTTCCTGGAAAAGCCATCAGAACGGGGCCAAAAATCCGCGGGCTCACCTGCGCCGGGAGGTCAGCGAGTACGAGATTTCCGAATCGCCTTTTGTGGCTTACCCGCTGGGCCTCTATGACTGCTGCGGCGTCAGCGACGGTGCAGCCATGGCCATTGTCACCACGCCGGAGATCGCCCGTAAACTCAAGCCCAACCAGGACCTGGTTAAAGTAAAGTCCCTGCAGATCGCGGTAAGTTCCGGGGAAGAGCTTGCTTACCATAAATGGGATGGAGCCACGGTAGAGACCACGCGCATTGCTTCAAAGAAAGCCTATGCAGAGGCGGGGATAACCGATCCGCGAAAAGAGCTGGATTTAATCGAGGTACATGACTGTTTCTCCATCACCGAGCTGGTAACCATGGAAGATCTGCACATCTCGCCTCCCGGCCAGGCCCCCCGGGATGTCCTGGAAGGCTTTTACGATCTGGACGGGCAGATTCCCTGCCAGACGGACGGCGGCTTGAAGTGCTTCGGGCACCCTATCGGTGCCTCGGGGCTGCGCATGATCTATGAAGTCTACAACCAGCTGCTGCAGCGCTGGCCGGAAGAGCGGCTGGTCAAGAACGCCCGCCTGGGCCTGACCCATAACCTGGGCGGCATTCCCGCCCAGAATGTGTGCAGCATCTGCATCCTTGGACTGGATTAAAAGGAGGCTTTCAAGTGTCTGGGTATGAGACCATCTTGTATGACAAGCGGGGCAATGTGGCCCTCATTACCATGAACCGTCCGGAAGTGATGAACGCCCTGGAGGCGCCCCTGGCCCGGGATCTGATCAGCGCCATCCGCGAAGCCGCAGGCGACCCGGAGATCGGGGCCATAGTTCTTACCGGGACGGGGAAGGTTTTCTCTGCGGGCGGTGACCTGGGCCGGCTGATGCAGGGGTTTGAACTGCTGGAGGGGCGCCGCTATCTTAAAGAAGGTTATGCCCATCTCCTGGAGCTGGCCCGCGTGCCCAAGCCGGTTATCGCCGCGGTGAACGGCTACGCCGTGGGCGCCGGTTTTTCCCTGGCCATGCTCTGCGATATCATCTTAGCCGCGGATACGGCCAAGTTCGGGCAGGCGTTTATCAAGGTTGGCGCCGTCCCCGACTGCGGAGCGCTCTATTTTCTACCCCGCCTGGTCGGCCTCGCCAAGGCAAAAGAACTGGTCTTTACCGGGGACAATATTGACGCCGCCGAAGCACAGCGCATCGGCATTGCCAACCGCGTTTTTCCGGCCGATCAGCTGCTGGAAGAGGCCTTGAAAATGGGGCAGCAGCTGGCCGAAGGGCCGGCCGTGGCCTTGGCCCAGGCCAAAGAAATTCTGAATAAAAGCTTCGATTTAAATCTGGAAGAGGTAATGGAGCTGGAGATATATGCCCAGAGCCTCTGCTTCCAGACCGAAGACCACAAGGAAGGGGTGCTTGCTTTCCTGGAGAAAAGAAAACCGGTATTCAAAGGTAAATAAACGGAAACAATCTAACCCCCGACCTCTAACCTCCAACTTCTAAAAAACCCCTGGTGGGGAGGAGCGGGGAGGGGGGATTGAGGCAGGAGTCTGAATCGAGGAGATATGAGACAGGGAGAAACGGGAAAGCAGGCTTTAAGAGGACCAGGGGAATTCAGAAGTCAGGAGCCAGGAGAAAGATTAAAGCGTGGTCTCAAAGCCCCCTCACCCCTGGTGGGGGAGGGTCGGGGTGGGGGGTGTAAGGATTACCTGCCCCGCGCCATGAACAGCAATCTGCGGGGAAAGCGCAAAGCTTAACCCTCCCCGCTCTTTTACGTCAGGCCTGTCCTGCAGCATGCTTTTAAATGTTCGAAGATGCGAAGGAGCTGTTTTCCCCCCTCTCCCTAACCCTCTCCCACCTAGGGAGAGGGAATTACTGGGGTCCCTGCGCTGGTTGGGTAAACGTCGGGGTGGGAGGGCAGCTTGGTAAAGTTAGGCAAGATTGTTCCTGCTGATTCGATTCTCCTAACTATTGATTACTGACTACTGACAACTGTTTTCAGAATATTGCTGCCGCAGTCTTGCTCGCGCCAATGATGGAACGGCCACTTGCTGCGGCAGCTTTGTTTTTTATATTAATGAACATCTCAAACTTTTATAAAAAGAAGGTGATTAATTGCATCAGGCAATAACTACCAATTCAAGTCAAGAACCGTCCCTCCTTGAACCTGATTTTGCCCGAAGCGGGCTTGAATATAAAGATTCCTTTCGGGGTAGAGCCGTTTATCGAAGCCATCGCCGGGGCGGTCCCCGGCAGCCGTGAACCCCTGGCCCGCTACATGGCAGTGTGTCGCGAGGTATCCCGGGCTTTAAGCTTTATCGGCCGCTCCGGGGGGAAGCCGGATCTGGCAGTGTTGCTGGAGCGCTACCCGGCCTTCGTTACCACCGCAGGCTACACCGTGGCCGAGGTAACGGCAAAATTTGGCCTGCCGGAAAAGGCGCTGCAGCTGCTTTATCCCTATTGGAGCTACATGGGCGTACCGGTGAGCCGGATGAGCTTCACCATCTTTGCGGTGATGCTTTACAGCTACATCAGCAAGGGGGCCTATATTCCCCGCTTTACCTCGCATGGCCTGGCGGCGGCCATGGATGCGCGCATTCGCGAACTGGGCGGGGAGACCTGCTATAACACCCGGGTCAGCAAAATCCTGGTGGAGGGGGGCAGAGTTGTGGCCGTTAAGACGGAAAGCGGGGAGCAGATCAAAGCTCGCGCCGTGGTGGCCAATCTTTCGCCGCACCTGGTTTATGGGCGCCTGGTGCACCCGCGCGAAGCGGTGCCGGAGCGGGCGGCCAGGCTGCTGAACGCCCGCCGGGTCGGGACCAGCGCCCTGGTGGTTTACCTGGGGCTCGACGCGCCCCCCGAAGCCCTTAACCTGGATAGCTACGGCTACTTCATCGGCCCCTCCATGGACACCGAACAGGCTTATGCCAACTTCTGCCGCTTTGAGCCGCCGCAGATGCAGGCAGTAATCTGCTTAAACCGGGCCAACCCTGAATGTTCCCCTCCGGGGACAACGATCCTTTCCGCCACCTCCCTGGCGGGGCCGGAGGCCTGGCGGGAGGTGCGCCCGGAACAGTACTATGATGTTAAAAATTACATGGCCGAGGCCATGGTGCGGCAGCTGGCAGATTACCTGGACGCCACACCAGGACATACCGCTTCACCGCAGCAGAGGAAGGTGGGCTGCCTTTTTTCCGGGCCGGGCAGTATTTGAGCGTAAAAATAGAAGTGGAGGGGAAGCGGGTGTCCCGTCCCTATTCCATTTCGTCGGCCCCTTCCGATTGGCCCGGCTTTATGGAGCTCACCGTGCGCCGCAAGGCGAGAGGGTTTGTCAGCGAGCATATCTGGCGCCAATGGGAAGTAGGATCGCTGGTGGAAGCCAGCGGCCCCCACGGTAATTTTTATTTTGAGCCGCTGCGGGATTCCCGGCAGATTGTCGCCATCGCCGGCGGCAGCGGTGTGACCCCGTTCCGCTCGATTATCCGCGAAATCGCCGCAGGAAAGCTGGACCTGGAGCTGCTGCTGCTTTACGGCAGCCGCTTCGCCGATAGCATAATCTTTGCCGCAGAGCTGGAAGCCCTGGCGGCAAAAGCGCCGCAAAAAATCAGGGTGGTGCATGTCATCAGCGATCCTCCGGCAGACTGGAGCGGACCGAAGGGGTTCATCGATGCGGCGCTGATCCGGGAATATGCGAGCGATCTATCCGGGAAGAGCTTTTTTGTCTGCGGCCCTCCGGAGATGTACCGCTTTATGCAGGAACAGTTTGCCCGCTTGGGCCTGCCGCGGAGGCAGGTCCGCTGGGAAGTGGCCGGGGCAGTGGAGGATATTGCTTCAGCGCCCGGCTTTCCCGCCGAGGTCCGGGGGCGGATCTTTCAGCTGCACCTCCGCAGGCGCGATGCAGAATATACCATACCGGCGGCGGCGGAAGAAAGCCTCCTCACTGCCCTGGAGCGGGCCGGCCTGGCTCCCGACTCGCAGTGCCGCTCCGGCGAGTGCGGCTTCTGCCGCTCCCTGTTAACAGCGGGAGAAGTATATGTCCGTCCGGAAAGCGACGGGCGTCGCGCCGCAGATCGCCGTTTAGGATTTATCCATCCCTGCGCGTCCTACCCGCTTTCAGACCTTAGCTTGACGACACCTTGAGGAGGTACTGGCAAATGAGTGAAAGTAAACCGTGGCACCGGTCTTATGCACCTGGCGTGCCCCATTACCTTAAGATTGAAGAGATTACTCTTTCCAGGGCTTTAACCCGCTCAACCGCAAAACGGGCCGGCATGCCGGCGATGAACTACATGGGCCGGGAGATCACTTACAGTGAGCTGGAGGCCCTGGTAAACCGCTTTGCCCGGGCCCTGCTGGCACTGGGCGTGGCGCCGGGAGATAAAGTGGCCTTAGTGCTGCCCAACCTGCCGCAGATGACTGTGGCTGTGTACGCCGCTTTTCGGGTTGGCGCGGTGGTGGTGCCGAACAACCCCCTCTACACCGAGCGCGAATTGGCTTACCAGCTCAACGATTCAGGGGCAACGGTAGCAGTGGTTCTGGACCTGCTGCTGCCGCGCATGCTCAGCCTGAAAGAGAAGACAGGGGTTAAAAAAATTGTCACCTGTCATATCAACGATTTTCTGCCGTTCCCCAAGAAACAGATCTATCCGCTGGTGAAAAAAAAGATGTACCGCAAGATTGCGCCGCAGGAAAATGTGTTCCGCTTTACCGATTTGCTGAAACAGCATCCCGATACGCCCGTGGAGGAGCTCTCCTCCTGGGAAGATGTGGCGGCGATCCTCTATACCGGCGGCACTACCGGGGCCAGCAAGGGAGTCATGTTAACCCATGCCAATATTTCCGCCAACGTGCAGCAGTTTGCCGCCTGGCTGCCGGGCGTCAAAGAAGGGGAGAAGCTGCTGGCGGTCTATCCCTACTTCCATTCCGCAGGCTTTACGGCCATGCAAAACTTTGCCCTCTGGGCCGGTTTGACGGCGCTGATCGTTCCCCGTCCCGATCCGGCCAGTGTAGCCAAAATGGTAAAGCAGTATCAGCCCGATTATCTGCCGGGGGTGCCGACAATCTATGCCGGGCTGCTGGCCAATAAAGATTTTACCAGCATGGATCTCTCCTTTATTAAAGGCTTTTTTGCCGGCGCATCCCCGCTGCCTCCGGACATATACAACCGGCTGATGCAGCTGACAGGCAAACCGATTATTGATGTCTACGGCCTGACGGAGAGCACCCCCATTGCTACAGCTTCACCGTGGAAGGGAAAGATTAAACCGGGCACGGTGGGCCTGCCTGTACCCAATACTGATATTAAAATCGTGGATATTGAAACCGGCACAAAAGAGATGCCGGCTGGGGAAGCGGGGGAGATTTTGATCAAGGGGCCCCAGGTAATGCGGGGCTACTACCGCAACCCGGAGGAGACGGAGCAGACCCTGCGGGACGGCTGGCTTTACACCGGAGATATCGGCTTCATTGACGGGGAAGGTTACCTTTCGGTAATCGATCGCCGCAAAGACTTGATCATCGCCGGTGGCTTTAATGTTTATCCCACCGAGGTTGACAACGTCCTCTCCGCCCACCCAGCAGTGCAGGAAGCATGTACTGTCGGCGTTCCCGACCAGTACCGCGTGGAAACCGTGATCTCGTTTGTGGTCCCCCGTTCCGGGGAAACCCTGAGTGAAGCGGAACTGATCCGCTACTGCAAGGAAAACATGGCCGCATACAAGGTGCCCCGGAAGATTCACTTTATCGATGAATTGCCCAAGTCGGCTATCGGCAAGATTCTGCGCCGTGAACTGAGGGAAAAAGCCATGGAAAGGGCCGGCAGTTAATTAATCCTGCAGCCCATTTTTTAATACGCTATGCTGCGGAGCGGGCTTATGGGCCCGCTCCGCTTCAGGCTTAACGTATTACGTTAAATTATTATTGATAATCGTTATGCACTTGTGGTAAAATATGCTTAAGAATGGCAGAAAGGGTGGTGAACCGTGAAGAAGGCAGGCTGCCAAACCGCCAGGGCTTTAAGCGCTTTTGTGAACACTTTTTTTCTCATCAGTATCGGCGTCTTTGTGCTTTCCGTCATTGCAGTGATCTACAGCAGCGTCACCTATCCAAACTGGGAAAATATTTTATTTTTCCTTCTCTTTTTGGCCGCATTTTTTATTGTCCTGATCATCATGATTAAGCTGCGGCAAATCATCCGGACTATCCTGGAGGGTGATCCCTTTACCCTGGAGAATGTGCACCATTTTCGGATCATCGGCATTTTGTCGCTGGCTATCGGCGCCATCAATTTTATTTTTACTTTAGCAAGCGCAATCAGAGACCGGGAGCTGGTTATCTTTGGGCTGGGGGTTGGAGGAATAACTTTAAATATTGGCTTGTTTTTATTTATCTTTTTCGGGCTGTTTGCCCTGGTGCTGGCAGAGATATTCAAACTGTCTTACGAAATTAAGGAAGAAAATAAATTGACGATCTAATAAACTGGAGAGATAATCAATGCCCATAGTCGTGAACCTCGACGTGATGTTGGCGAAGCGAAAGATCTCGCTAACAGAGCTATCGGAGATGGTCGACATAACCACCGTAAACCTGTCCATCCTTAAAAACAATAAAGCCAAGGCCATTCGCTTCTCCACCCTTGATGCCATCTGCAAAGCTTTATCATGCCAGCCGGGAGATATTTTAGAATATATAGAGGAAGAATCGGTCAAGGAAGTATCCGGTACCGGCTGAGCAACAATTGATTAGGTAGGGAGAGAGCTTAGCATGACTAAAAGAGTTAGTTCGATGTGTGATATGCTCATGAGACATTACCGGGCCACCTTTATTGCTTTTTGGTTTGTTTTTATCGGCATTTACCTGCTGCTGATCCTGTGGGGCGCTGTCCGCTATGAAATTTTTCCATCAGAAGGATATATGATTATCGGCGGAATGTGGGTGCTGTTTGTTTATCTTTTTTATGTCGGTTTTTTTACCGCAAAAGCTTCAATTGCTGCGGCGCCTGATTTTAATTTTAACAGGGACGAATACTACCTGGGCATCCTGCTTTTTTTCCTGCTTTTCTCCTGCTATAACGCCATTCTCCAGACAGCGGCCTATCTGATATTCGAACTCCGGCTGGTGGAAGTCCTCAGCAGCGGCGAGATTTACTTTTTTAGTTTTTACGGTATGGGTGAGTACACGTTTGTAGAAGCTTTCTTGGTGCACTTTGCCGTGGCCCTGTTTATCATTGCCGCGAGCCACGTTCTCGGAATCCTCGCTTATCGCTGGGGTAAATGGTTCATCTATCCATTGCTGGCGGTGCTGCTCTTTGCGCTGACGCAGATCAGGCCGGAATGGTGGAGCAGCACGCTGATGATTGAGCAGAACAGTTCACCGGTGTTGCTCGCCCTGGGGCTCTTTGTTGCCGCGGCTGTGGCGTCGCTGATAGGATGGGTCTCTATGCTCGGCTCTCCGGAAAAAAAGTATAACTAAATAGGATTATTCCCGCTGAACTTGAATAAATTAAGAAGGTCACGATCTGAGCGGGAGGATAGAATTAATGCTGGTTAAAGATGTGATGACAGAGCAAGTAATTACGGTGACAACGGACGATCCGGTGGAAAAGTGCGCCAACCTGATGCTGAAGCATAATATCAGCGGTTTGCCCGTGCTGGATCAGGGCGGGAGAGTGGTGGGCATGGTTACCGAGGGCGATCTGATCCGGCGGGCCTCGCGGATCAAGGCTCCCGGATACCTGGAGATTTTAGGCGGTCTAATTTACCTGGGCAGTCCCACCAAATTTGTCAATGAAATTAAGCGGGCCATGTCTTTAACTGCCGGAGAAATGATGACTAAAAAGGTAGTTTCCGTGGGGCCTGAAGCGAGCATAGAAGAGGCAGCCACCTTGATGGTCGACCATGAGGTAAACCGGCTGCCGGTGCTCAATGCGGCGGGGGAAGTTGTCGGCATCGTTTCGCGCCGCGATATTATGAAGCACCTCTACGCGAAGTGAGAGCAAAATAAGACGCTTGTCCCCATTTATATAAAACCGCCGGATTTGACCGGCGGTTTTATAATCGAAGCGGGAGCGGTGACAATTTCCTGGCCCGCGGTATGGACAGGCAGCGTTTAAATGAACATGGGCTTGTTTTAGCAAGGGTGTTCTGTTGGGCCGGCCTTAGGGGCGGGCACCACCGCGACTGCTAAGAAGGCGGTGCTAATCGGCCGCATTGGTAATGGTGACAACCATGCTCACTTCTCCCGATGCGCGGGCCCGGCTGAACATCTGCTGCAGACTGTCCCAGACTTGCCCTTCACTGCCGTGCAGGTGTGTGCTGATGGAGCCTACGGTATACTCTATTTCACGGTCACTCAATGAGTTGATTGCATCGTTGATTACTTCGCTGGCATGGCCAGTTTTGAGGGGATAGATGGATACTTCGGCACAGATCATCTGTTTTGCACCTCCTGCTTTTTTGTAGTGTTTGCCGGAGCATAAACGATTATGCTCCAGGAGCTGGATTAAGCAAAAAAGCTGGATTAAGCAAAAACAGAATGGGGCGCCGTATCCCCCTTCCCCCTAAATAGTCCATGTTTTCTACCTGCGCTGCTTGTCAGGCAGAGCCGCTACTCCACCGCAATGATATAGTAATAAATGGGTTGTCCGCCGTACTTGAGCTCCACTTCCACCTGGGAATGATTTTTCTCAATCTGGCGGGCCAGGGCAGCTGCTTCATCTTCAGGGACTTCTCTACCGTAAAAAACGGTAACGATTTCGTCCTCGGGACCAAGCATAGCCGCCACCAGGTCCAGGGTTACTTGCTGCCGGTCGGGGCCGCAGAAGCGGATGATCCCCTCCTGCAGGCCCATGCAATCACCTTTGTTTACCGGAAGGCCGTTTACTTGGGTGCTGCGGGTGGCATAGGTTACCTCCCCCGATTTCACCCGTCCGGCAGCCGCCTGCATTCGCTCTAAATTTTCTTTGAAATCCAGCTCCCGGTTGTAGGCAATCAATGCGGCCAGTCCCTGGGGCAGGGTGCGGGTCTGCAGCACCGCCACCTCCTTGGAAGTCAGCCCCGGCACCTGCTGTGCCACCATGATAATATTTTTATTGTTGGGCAGGATGATGCCGCGGCTGCCCGAAAGGTTTTGCACCGCTGCAACCAGGTCTTCCACTTTGGGATTCATGGTCTGCCCGCCGAAGACAACCTCTTCTGCGCCTAAGTTTAAGAAAATATCGCGAAAACCTTCTCCGAAAGAGACAGCGATGATACCGCTGCGGCGGGCTGCAGTGTCATCCCGGGCGGGCAGAGTAACCATGGGCTCGATGTCCGCTTTTTTTTGCATGGACTGGGTATGCTGGTCAAGCATATTTTCAATTTTTATGTCATGCAGCGTGCCGCAGGCGAGGCAGACCTTTAAAACCTGGTCGGGCACCGCGGTATGAATGTGTATTTTGGTCAACTGCTCATCAGGCACCACCAGCAGGGAATCGCCCAGCGGCTCCAGGCGTGAGCGCAATCGGGCGCTGTCTACGTCCCCTTTTATCAACAGTTCTGTGCAGTATGGGTGGGGCAGCTGCAGCGGAGGGGCCTCCTTGGCCTGATGGGGGGCTTCTCTCGCGGGCAGGCTTAAACGGCCCATCTCTAAAATTTCTCCCAGCGAGTGTCGCAATGAGGTGCGGCACCCTTCTAAAAACACGACCAGGCCCATGCCCCCGGCATCAACGACTCCCGCTTCTTTTAAAACGGGGAGTTGTTCGGTGGTGCGATCCAGGGCCTCGCGCCCGCTGCGGATGGCTTCTTCCAGCACCCTGTCGAGCTTGTGGTCGTTTCGCGCCGCGGCGCGGGCCCCCCGGGCCATTTCCCGGGATACGGTCAGAATTGTCCCTTCTACCGGGCGGCTGACAGCTTTATAGGCGTAGACGACCCCGTATTGAAAAGCTTTGCTCAACCCTGCGGGGCTGATGCTAATTTTTTCCCTTAAGCCTCGCGCCAGGCCCCGTAAAAATTGAGAGAGGATGACCCCGGAATTGCCCCGGGCCCCCATGAGCGCGCGCCTGGCGGCGATGGCTGAAAGCTCGCCGATAGAGGCGCCGCAGTAATCCAGGCACCCTTCTGCAGCGGCGATAAGGGTCATGCTCATGTTGGTGCCGGTGTCGCCGTCGGGTACCGGAAAAACGTTAAGGGAGTTAATCGTTTCTTTCTCCCGGGAGAAGAAGTATGCTGCTCCAATAATCATTTTTTTAAAATCTTCTGCGTATAAAATTTCTTTGTTGCTGTAGTCAGTTGTGGAAATGATAAGCACCCCCCGGCTCTAGGTTGTTGTTGTGATATGTTTGGGTTATGCCAGCGGCCAGTATGAAATACCGATCACGCGGGGTCCAGTATGGACGCTAATCACCGGGCCCAGTTCCCGCACCTCTACTTTGGCCAGCGGGAGTTGCTGCAGGATCTTTTCTTTCACTTTTTCCGCTTCCTCTTTTGCCAGTGTATGAATAACGCAAATTTTTGCTTCTGCAGGGCCTGCAGGCAACTCCTGCAGAATGCGTTCGATGGCTTTATTGCGTGTACGCACCTTTTCAAATACTTCAATGCGGCCCTGGTGCAGGTGCAATACAGGTTTAATTTGCAGAAGGGTGCCCAGCAGCGCCGCCGCGCCGCCGATGCGCCCGCCCTTCTTTAAGTATTCCAGGGTATCCGGGACGAAAAAAGAACGTATTTTTGTTTTTTCCTGTTCCAGGCGCGTCACGATCTCCTGCCGGCTCAGTCCGGCAGCTGCCCACTGCGCTGCCGCCAGCACCAGATGGGCCAGGGGAGCGGAGGTTTGTTCCGAGTCCACCAGGGATATACGAGACTCGTCCAGCATACGCGCGGCGCCAGCGGCGCTTTCAATGGTCCCGCTGAGTTTACCGGAAATATGGATGGAGATAATTTCTTTGCCCTGATCCAGCAAAGTCTGGTATACCTCCGCGAACTGCCCTACTGCCGGTTGAGAGGTGAAAGGTGTCTTTGCGGAACGGTGCACCCGGTCAAAAAATTCCTCGGCGTCCACCAGGCCGTCGTAGATATAGCCGTCGTCAAAATTGACGGTAAGGGGAACCACGGTAATATGGTTTTGTTCTATTTCCTCCGCGGCCAGGTAAGCGGTGGAATCGGTTACAAGGGCTATATCAGGCATTCGTGAATCATCCTCCTTTATAGGATAAAATCATATTCAAAAAACATTCAACAAGGGGACTAAAAAATCCTGTAGGTTTGGCCAGAATTAAGATTAAAGTTAGGTTTTACCAAAACAGGGGCTGCCCCAAAAGGGCAGCCCCTTTACCACATTTTGTTGTACACAAATAATTGGCCATATGCTAGTATTGGCGTATATTAAGGGGTCGTCCCAAATGACTTTTGGGACGACCCCGAGGTGGGTCTTAGCCGCCGGCCAGGGGAGGGAAGAGTGAAATGGTGTCCCCAGGCTGCAGGCGAATCTTTTTGCGGTTCAGGTGGGCAATATGGCGCCCGTTGACCAGGACAGTGGCATGTTTGAGCCGCTCTCCAAATGCAGGGCCGTAGCGCTGCACCGCTTCCTCCAGAGCTTCTTCCACGGTGGCGGCGGCGCTGGTAAATTCTTTTTCTTCCGGGTTGGGGCGCAGGGAAGCATAAAGTTTTACTGTAATCATGCTTTCATCTCCAGATTTATTCGATAAGCCAATCATCCGGCGCTTCCCCTGCCCTAACTCTCTCAGGTGAACCGGTTTAAGTCCGCTGCCTGTTCATCTGGTTTTTTAGGGCGGGTCGCCCGTGCCGGAGAAGCGTCATTCACTCGATCCGGCAGGCCGGCTAAATTTGCCTGCCGCCCCGGGTTGTATCGAGGCGGCAGGGAGCAGCGTTTCGCCGCTTACAGCATATTGCTTTGTTCAATCTTCAACCGCCGCAAGGTTTTT
>JAKOVL010000100.1 GCA_029782095.1 Bacillota bacterium
ACGTGGGCCCGTTCCTCCAGGCGCTTGTAAGATTCGCGCCGGAGCACTGCGAATTTTTCCCGGCCGGCCGCTTCGACGATGCGATTAAAAAGCCGATTCATGTCGCGCCGCCAGCTGCTGGGCTGGTAAGCGATGGTCTCCCGGATGTGTTCCTGTCCCGCCTCCAGTTGCTGAAGCCGCTTCTCCTGCTCGTGCAGGATAGTCACGGCCTGGAGCAGGGCCTCGGTGGTAGTCTGAGGTTGCATCAGGTAGGCTCCGGTCCGCCGAATCTGCGGCAGAACCTCATGCGTCACCCACCGCTTAAAGCTCCGGGCCTCGGGCCTGCGGCTGGTAAGCACCATGCTGTAGAGGCCGGGTTCGTTGATAAGCAAGACTTGGCGCCGTTGACCTGATACAAAGATTGTTTGTATCAGCTTTTCATCGTCGTCCAGGCGGCTAACAGCGACGCTGACATCTGAGTGGTTCAGGATGTCGCATACGTCTTTAGCTAAGAACCAAGGCTCGCCGTCGATGTCGTAAATCCTAACAGGGCTACCGCGATACTTGAAAACTTGCAGGCCTTTCATGCTCCCCCTCCCTTAAAGTGTTAGCACTCTTTTGCCCCTCTCCCGGGGCGCTTGGACTTGCTGCGGGGTGACCGGGCCATGATCGATATAGTCGGCCAAGGCCTTGGTGGTGAGCATCCACTTTCGGCCCACTTTGTTGGCCCGGATCTCCCCGCTCGCGCACTTTTTGCGCAGGTTCTCCCAGTAGACTCCCAGCTCTTTCCCCGCCTGCTGGAATGATATAGTAAGGCCATACCTGTCCAGCAGGTATTGATAAGTCAGTGAGGGCCTGTCCACTTAGGACACCTCTTCGAAGAGATACTGGAGGTCTTTTTCGGGGAAAAGCTCCATCTTGATTTTGAGAGCTTCAGGAATAGTGAACGCGGACCGCCCGGCCAATTTGTTCCTTACACTGGTCTCAGACAGACCAGTCACCCGGGCCAGGTCTTTTACGGTCAGGCGCTTCCGGGCCATCTCCGCCTTAAGGTTGAGCAGCATGTCTATCCCCCCTTGTCGTTTTTGACAACCTTCGACACCAT
>JAKOVL010000121.1 GCA_029782095.1 Bacillota bacterium
GTGTTCGCAGCATTATATGATGCTGCAAAGAAACCTGATCTATACCGGGATGACCAGGGCGAAAGAGAAACTGATCCTGGTGGGAGATTCGAGGTCGGTGGCAATGGCTATTAAGAATAACCGAATTGAAGAGAGGTTATCGAGGCTTAAGGAAAGGGTGCAAGAGTAATCATGGCCAAAATTACCGCAGTCCAAATCCTGCAAAAACTCTATCTTAAGCACACGCAGAGAACTGATCCTTACGCTCTGCCCGACGCCTTTTATTCAGAAGTGCGCAGCGGGCCGAGCGAGTTTTACCTGCACCCGTTCCGCAAGGAGATAAGGCAGGCCGGCGGGCATAGAGGCCTATTGATTATGGACGCCGTGGCCATAAAGCAAAGCTGGGCGCGGCCCTGCATAACGGGCTACGAAATTAAGGTTTCCCGCTCTGATTTTCTGCGTGACAAGAAATGGCAGAATTATCAAAAATATTGCCACGAGTTTTACTTTGTCAGCCCGCCGGGGATCGTTAAAGTGGAAGATTTGGACACGGCGGGATGTGGCGACGTAGGGCTGATTTACTATTCGGCGGAGCACGACACTCTTTTCACGAAGCGCCGGGCTTTATACCGAAAAATCGATTTACGCAGCCCGGAAGTGGTGGGGATGCTGTATTATCTTGCGATGTATAGGGCGAATGTAAATAATAGCGCTACTGCAAAGGCAGGTGAAAACGCTTGACCACCACTATCATTGTCAAAGAAAAAGTTGTTATTCCCGACCCCCGAGCAGACTGGCCAGCCCATCTCCGCTTTCCCGAAGATTCGCATCTCTGGTCCAAACTCCTTACTTTGGCACACCAGCGCAGCCCGCAGCTGGCCCGCAACCTCGAAGGCTTCAGAACAGAGGGAACGCGGATCGTGAAACTTAAAAATGGCAATTTCGGGCTTAGGCCAGTTATCCGACCGGCCGGATCAGATAATCCGGATAAAGGTTGGCGGGATGAGGCTGATTATAAAAGGTGCGCGAAAAAGTTTCTTGCGCCGTGGCATGAGACGCTGGTGGAACTGCTGGAAGAGCTGAAAGAGGCGGCGGAAGCGGGGAACGAGGAAGAGCGGCAGATTGCACTGGAAATCTGAGGCTGGAGGGATTTAAAGTGAAGCTCAGCTTTAAAGGATGGCAGTTTCTGCTCATTAGCGGTGTTATTTTGCTTGCTGTCCTGGCGTTTTCCGCCAGTTACGAAGCCAGGCAAGCCGAGATCCAGGAGCTTAAAGCTGAAAAAGAGCGGCAGTTGCAGCAGATGCAGGACCTTAAAGAGCAGCTGAATGAGGCCGCGGAGAGATTGGAAGAGCTCGAAACGATGCTGCTCAACCTACAGCGCACGGAGCTGATCGTAGGCGGGGCTCCAGGAGTTCCAGGTCCGAGCCGTGGGGGCAGGGTAAGCGTAGTTAATATGCCCGTGACCACACCGTCCGGATTCTCCGCCGCAAAATTCGAGCGGGCCTTTAGGGGAACCGGGCTTGAGGGCATTGGTGAGACCCTGGTCCAGGCGGAAACGGAATACGGCATAAACGCCCTGGTGCTGGCCGGGATATGTGCCCATGAATCCGGCTGGGGCAGCTCCCGGCTTGCGCAAGACAAAAACAACCTGGCCGGCTTGGGCGCTTACGACGGCGCCGAGTATTCCGCCGGAATAACCTTCGGCAGCCGTGCCGAAAGCGTCATGTATCTGGCCCAACTCCTGGCCACACACTACGCTCCGGGCGGCAAATACTTCGGCGGGAGCTTCGATCTGACTGGGGTGGGTGTGAGGTATGCCAGTGACCCTGCCTGGGCGCGGAAGGTGGCCGGGTGCATGAAGAGGATAGTGGAGGTGGGTGAATAGATGGCCTGGAAGCTCCTGCAGGGCGATGTATTAGACAAGCTGGCCGAAATCGAAACTGGCACGGTGCAGACCTGCGTTACTTCGCCGCCTTACTGGGGGTTAAGGGATTATGGCGTTGATGGCCAGATCGGGCTTGAAAAAACGCCTGAAGAATACGTGGAGAAGATGGTGCAGGTATTCCGAGAAGTAAAGCGGGTACTGCGGGATGATGGAACGCTTTGGTTGAATTTGGGTGACAGCTATGCGATGAAATTTGGAGGTGGGAAAGGCAGAAAATCAGGAACGACAAAAGCGGCGGTAGATGAAATAGAAAAACCGCCGCGTGTAATTCCGTCCGGTCTCAAACCAAAAGACCTCGTCGGAATCCCGTGGATGGTAGCCTTTGCACTCAGGGCAGACGGGTGGTATTTGCGGTCTGCTATGCCTTGGCTGAAAGGATCTGCCATGCCGGAAAGTGTAACGGACAGACCTAC
>JAKOVL010000125.1 GCA_029782095.1 Bacillota bacterium
GCTAAACCGAGAGGTCAAACAGGAATTGAAACGTTTAAAGGTTAAACATTTACTGGGCAAGGAAAATATTAACAACATGCCTCTGTTCAATAGTGGCAGCAATCTAACCCGTAGGGCACTAAAAGGACTAAAAAATCAAATGGTTGTCTAAGGTGTAAGGTGAGGTTCCTTAAAAAAACCTACAGTGTCTTGACACGATCTACAGGAACTGCCCATTTGCCTGCCCCGGTAAAGTGTAGTATCATTTCATCAAGAGACAGGAGACAGGAGCGATCAGGATGAAATTGGAGTTATCACAGCTGCGGCAAGGCTTCGCCGATGCTGGTTATATTTGTGATGACAGTGTGGTTTTGACGGTTTACCTGGCCCTTACTTTGCAAAAACCCTTGCTGATCGAGGGGGCCCCCGGGGTCGGCAAAACGGAAATGGGCAAAGTCCTGGCCCGCATACTGAATACGGCCCTGATTCGCTTGCAGTGCTACGAAGGGCTGGATGAGAATAAAGCCCTGTATGAGTGGAATTACCAGCGCCAGCTTTTACGTATTCAAATGAGCAAAGATACAGCCGAAGCAGAGTTGCAGGAAGAAGAGCTGTTTTCCATGCGCTATCTCCTGGAAAGGCCGCTTTTAAAAGCTATCCTGGCAGAGCATACAGTGGTTTTGCTAATTGATGAAGTGGATAAATGCGATCCTGAATTTGAAGCATTTTTATTTGAGGTTTTATCCGATTTTCAGGTTTCCATACCGGAGCTGGGGACCCTCCAGGCCAGCAATATTCCGGTGGTTGTCCTGACCAGCAACAATGAACGGGAGTTATCGGACGGGTTGAAACGGCGCTGTCTTTATCTTTATCTCGATTTTCCCAGTGTGGAGCAGGAAACACGGATTATCAAGGCCAGGGTTCCCGGAATAGGTGAACATTTGGCTGAAAGGATGGCCAGGGTTATCTCCTTTCTGCGCTGTCAAGATGAAATCAGGAAAAAACCTTCCATTGCCGAGACGCTCGATTGGGCCAGAGCACTTCTGGCGCTAGAGCGGGACCGCCTTGATGGAGCAGTGGTGGCAGACACCCTCAATCTGCTGCTGAAAACCCGCCATGACCAGCAGCTATTCCACAGTCGCATTGGACCGGAAGGGATCAATAGGGCACTTGCCCACCCCGATGCGGAGGAGGCCGGTAGCCGGTGCCGTTGCTAAGCGCACCTCCTGCAGCACAACTGGAAGCGCGCCTGGCCAGTTTTGCGGCCCGCCTGCGCAAAGCGGGCCTGCCCCTTGGTACGGCAGAGCTTCTGGACGCACTGCGAGCGTTGCAGCATGTTGATGTATCCCAAAAGAGCATGGTGAAGACCGCTCTTCAAGCAACCCTGGTAAAAAATAGGAGCCACCAGGCGCTGTTCGAGCATATCTTTGAAGCGTATTTTATTCCTCCTGAAGAGCACAGCCTTCACCTGCAAGAAGAAGCCCGCCGCAGGCATAGGCTCGAACTGCGCCGGGCGGAGGCAGCCCGTTCGCTTCAATTTAAAGGTGAAACCCTGAGACTTACCGGTGAGGAAATGTTGCTTTACACCTCCTTGCCCGAGGAGCAGCGGCGGAGGCTGCTAAATTTTGTTCGCCAGACAAATGAAGGTAAAAATGTGGGACCGCAGTTTCGTCCCCTGCTGGAAACCGTGGTCAAGGGGCACCTCAGTTACTGGCGCAGCCGCCTGGAACAGGCCGATCCCGATGCTGGCGGTCCCGGTGCACCCGGCAGCGACGGGGCGGGAAGCGGCTCCAGGGAAAACCGCATCCGGCAGGTAGATATCCGGTTAATTCGCAATGAAGAACTTCCTGCCGCGGAAACGTTAATTTATAAACTTTCACAGAAGCTGGTACGCAGGCTGTCCCGCCGGCGCAAGGCGTCCCGCCGGGGGCCTTTGGATCTGCGCCGCTCGATTCGCGACAACCTCCATTACGGCGGCTCCATTTTTCGGCTGCGCCACCAGCGAAAACGTCCGCCCAGGCAGCAGCTGATGCTGATCTGTGATGTATCCGCTTCCATGCAGCGCTACAGCGTGTTTGTCCTTCAGTTTATCTATGGTTTGCAGGCGGCGGTGCAGAACCTGGAAAGTTTTAGCTTTTCCGACACCCTGGAGTATCTAACACCGGCATTGCAGAAACAGGAAGGGTTGGAAAGTCTTCTGGCCCGTGTGGTCAACGAAAGCGGCAACTGGGGTGGCGGGACCAACCTGTTCGCAGCGCTGCAGCAGTTGCTGGGTTCTTACCGGCACCTGCTTAACCGGAAAACTTGCATCATCATTGTCAGTGACACGAAAACCCTGGCCTTAGAGCAGTCTTTGCAGGCGCTGCAGCGCTTAAAGCTGCTGGTAAAAAAAATATTGTGGCTGAATCCCCTTCCACTTGAGCAGTGGAACCAGTATCGATCCGTGGATAAGGTGCGGCAGTTGATAGAGATGTGGCCGTGCAATACGATCGCCGATCTGGAAGCGGTGGTAGCCGGCCGAATTGTGGCAGATGACAAAACCTGTTACACTAACATTGATCAAGAAGGAGGCGTAATCTTATGACCATGCGTGTTGCCGTGGCGGGAAAAGGTGGCACAGGCAAGACCACGTTGACGGCGCTGCTGGTGCGTTATCTACTCCAGCGGCGGCCGGGAAAATCCATTCTGGCGGTGGACGCCGACGCCAATGCCAACCTCAATGAAACACTGGGACTAGAGGTCACGGAAACCATAGGGACGATTCTTGAAGATACGAAAAAGCCCAATACAGTACCTACCGGGATGACCAAAGATATTTTTATTGAGTACCGCCTGAGCAGAGCCCTGGTGGAAACAGATCATTATGACCTGGTAGTGATGGGCAATCCCCAGGGGCCCGGCTGTTACTGCTACCCCAATGATCTGTTGAAGAGATACCTGGAAAGATTGAGCAAGAATTATGATTATATGCTGGTTGATAATGAAGCGGGCCTGGAACATCTCAGCCGGAGACTTTTGCCCATGGCCGACCTGTTTATCGTGTGCAGCGATAATTCTGCCCGTGGTATCCGCTCGGCCAGGCGGGTGCGAGAGATTGTTGAAAATGTAAAAATAGAAGTGGGGAAGATGGGCCTGGTCATTTGCCGGGGGCGCGGCGATGGAGCGGTGCAGCTGGAAAAAGAGATTGCGGACAGCGGCCTGGAACTGTTTGGCGATATACCCTATGATCCCCTTGTCGAGGAATATGATCTGGCCGGGAAACCGCTGCTTGACCTGCCCGATGATGCGGTGGCGGTGGAGGCCTCGGTCCGGCTCTTTGACAGCCTGTCCCTTTAGGCCATGCTTTGCGGGCTTTTGCCCTTGTGAGGCGGCGGATTTCTTCTTTGGCCTGCGGTGCGTGGCGCAGCAGCTGCCCGCCCATGATGCGGATAACCCTTAAGGGAAAAGTTCCCGTCCACTGGCAGCATTCTTTCAGGGAGGGGATTGAGATGAAATTCAAAGACCGCCGCCATGCCGGAGAATTGCTGGCGGAGAAATTAACCGTTTACCGGGGAAAAAACCCGTTAATCCTGGCGCTCCCCAGGGGTGGAGTGGTAGTGGCGGAGCCGATTTGGGATTTCACCGGCGGCGACCTTGATTTGATTATTACGCGCAAAATAGGGGCCCCGTACCAGAAAGAGCTGGCCATCGGTGCAGTTGCGGGCGATGGATTTGTTTTGTTAAACCATAAGCTGGTGGAGCAGCTGGGAGTAACTCCATCTTACATTGAGCGGGCGGCCGCATCAGAACAGGCGGAGATACAGCGCCGCCTGGCCCTATATCGCGGCCAAGTGCCATACCCGTCGTTAAAAGGCAGAGTGGTCATAGTTGTGGATGACGGTGTAGCCACGGGATTTACGGTAATGGCGGCATTGCAGAGTTTGCAGCAGCATGAGCCTGCGGAGCTGGTGCTGGCCGTCCCTGTGGGCCCGCCGGAGACTTTTAAAGAACTGCAGGCGGAGGTAGACCGGCTTTACTATCTCGCATCTCCGGCCTGGTTCGCAGCGGTAGGCCAGTTCTATGATCATTTCAGCCAGATTAGTGACGCCCAGGTTTTAAAGATTATGAAGCGCTCCTTTGCTAGATTAAAAGAATGATTCTGGAAGGATGTTTGGTTTATGGATGTTCTAAACGCCAAAGAACTCATGGCGCTGCTGCCGCATCGCTACCCGTTTCTACTGGTAGATCGAATCACCAGTCTTGTTCCTGGAGAGAGGGCCACGGGATTTAAAAATGTTACTCTGAACGAGCCTTTCTTCCAGGGGCATTTCCCCGGCGAACCGGTAATGCCGGGCGTCCTGATTATCGAAGCACTGGCCCAGGTAGGCGCCGTAGCCGTGTTGAGCCTGGAGCAGAATCGGGGCAAACTGGCCTTATTTGCGGGAGTCAACCGTTTTAGGTTTAAGCAGATCGTGCGTCCTGGAGATCGTCTTGAACTATCCGTTGTCTTGACCGGGAGGCGCGGTCATATCGGCAAGGGCGACGGTGAGGCCCGGGTGGACGGCAAACTGGTTGCCTCGGGTGAACTCTGGTTTGCCCTGACGAACCTTGAAAAAGAAGATGGCGATTGACAGCAGGTATTAGTTGGTGTATTTTAGAACAGTAATGGCATAAACATACTCTTATCAAGAGCGGAGGAGGGACGGCCCCGATGAATCCCGGCAACCGGCCTGCGGCTATGGTGCCAATTGCCGCCGGGGGCTCTCTGCCCTGGGGAGATGAGAGGTCTTCAAAAAACCTCTTCAGGGAGGTTTTATTTTTTCCTTACAGGAGGCGAAAGGCATGGCTACAGATACCTACTATTTTACGTCTGAATCGGTTACCGAAGGGCACCCCGACAAGCTGGCCGACCAGATTTCCGATGCAATCCTGGACAATATTTTAGAGCGTGATCCCTATGCCCGGGTAGCGGCGGAAACCATGGTCACCACCGGCCTGGTTCTGGTTTGCGGCGAGATAACCACAGAATGCTATGTTGATATTCCGAAAATAGTGCGGGACAAGGTTAAAGCGATTGGCTACACCCGGGCCAAATATGGTTTCGACGGAGACACCTGCGCCGTGCTCACTTCCATTGACGAGCAGTCGCCGGATATTGCCCTCGGCGTTAACCAGGCCCTGGAAGCGAAAAAGGAGCGTTCGGAAGACAGGTTTGATTTGATTGGCGCCGGGGACCAGGGGATGATGTTCGGTTTTGCTTGCGATGAAACACCGGAGCTGATGCCCCTGCCGATCTCCCTGGCCCACAGACTGGCCCAACGGCTCGCGGAGGTGCGCAAGCAAGGTGCGCTGGATTACCTGCGCCCGGATGGGAAAACCCAGGTCACCGTAGCCTATCGCGACGGCCGGCCGCAGCAGGTGCATACCGTTGTTGTTGCCGCCCAGCATAGTGAAGAAGTATCCCTTGAGCAAATCGAAGAGGATATCATCAGGGAAGTTGTCCGGAAGGTTATCCCTCCGGAGCTTTTAACCGGAGAAACTCGCTTTTTAATCAACCCGACCGGGCGTTTTGTGATCGGAGGCCCCCAGGGTGATGCGGGGCTGACCGGCAGAAAAATTATGGTGGACACATATGGCGGTTATGCGCCTCATGGCGGCGGAGCATTTTCCGGCAAAGATCCCACCAAAGTGGATCGCTCTGCGGCGTATGCCGCCCGCTATGTGGCCAAAAATATAGTTGCCGCAGGGCTGGCCCGAAAATGCCAGATCCAGCTGGCCTACGCCATCGGGGTGGCCCAGCCGGTATCGTTGCACATTAATACTTTTGGCACCGGGGCTATCCCCACGCACCGGCTCGAAGCGCTGGTCCGCCAGCATTTTGACCTGCGTCCCGGTGCGATCATTGAAAGCCTTGACCTGCGTCGCCCCATTTACCAGCAGCTTGCCGCTTACGGCCACTTTGGACGGACCGACTTGGATCTGAGCTGGGAGCGTGTGGATAAGGCGGAACTTTTAAAAGGGGCCCTCTAGAATGGTTAATCTTGTGGAAAATAAAGGATTTGCCGCTTTCCCGTTGAATATTTGGTTAAAAGAATAATCTGGGGTGCAATTTTCTGGAACAAGTAGAAGGCATCTTGGAAAAAATCAAATATTATAATGAAGAAAGCTCGTACATGGTCGGCAGCCTGCGCTGCCAGGACGGGCAAAAAATCACCATTGTCGGCAACCTGCCCCGGTTTCAGGAGGGAGAAAGCCTGATCATTTCCGGGGAGTGGCAGGTGCACCGGCGCTATGGCCGCCAGGTTGTAGTGCAGCAGTGGGAGCGCCTTGTCCCGGCTACGCCTGCAGGGCTTACACGCTACCTTTCTTCAGGGCTGATTAAAGGTATTGGCCCGGTGACGGCCAGGCGCATTGTCAAGCAATTCGGCCTGAAAGCCCTGGAGGTCATGGAAAAGGAGCCGGAGCGCCTCCGCGAAGTGGAGGGTATCGGCGAAAAAAAAGCGGCGCAAATCCTGGAAAGCTTCAACCGCTACAAGGATTTGCAAAACGTGATGGTCTTTCTCCAGGGATGCGGCATCGGGATCAGCCATGCCATGCGCCTGTATAAGCAGTATGGCTCCCAGGCCATCGACCGGGTTAAAGAAAACCCCTATCGGCTGGCCGGCGAAGTCTTTGGAATTGGCTTTAAAACAGCGGATCGGATCGCCCGCCGCATGGGCCTGCCTGAAGATTCCCCGGAGCGGGTTAAGGCCGCCATTATTTTTGCTTTGAACCAGGAAGCGACCCAGGGGCATGTTTGCCTGCCCCTGGATTTACTTTTCGAAAAGGTAAAAGAGCTGCTCGACACGGACGCAACGAAACCGGCCACCTACCCGCTGCAGGAGCAGCTTCAAATCCTGGAGAAAGAAAATTATGTTTTTTGCGACCGGCCTGCCGGTATAGATGTCGTCTATTATGCCCCGTTCTATCGTGCAGAGCTGGGCGTGGCCCGCCGCTTAAAACAGCTTTTGGAGTCCGGGCGGCGCTGGGGTGCCGGTGAGATGAAAAGGGCCCTGGGGACGGTGGCCGCTACCGGCGCCCGGTTGAACGCCGAGCAACTCCAGGTGCTGGAAAAATCGATGCTCAGCGGGGTGCTGGTGGTCACCGGTGGCCCGGGAACCGGCAAGACGACAACGATCAAAGCGCTGCTGGCGCTGTTCCAGTCTTTAAAGCAAAAGGTTGTCCTGGCAGCCCCCACCGGCCGGGCGGCCAAGAGGGTGACAGAGGCTACCGGCGGGGAGGCGTTTACCATCCACCGTCTTTTGGAATATACCTTTGTCGAAGGGGAAGGTTTCAGGTTTCAGCGCAACGAAGAAAACCCGGTGGAGGCCCAGGTAATTATTATAGATGAAGCTTCCATGGTCGACCTGCTGCTGATGTATAACCTGGTAAAAGCGATCCCCCCTGGCTGCCGCCTAATTTTGGTCGGGGATGTGGATCAGCTTCCGGCAGTGGGGGCGGGAAATGTGCTCAAGAATCTAATCGAGGCGGGTACAATTCCCTGCGTGCGCCTGCAGCATATTTTCCGCCAGGCCCGGGAGAGTATGATCATTGTTAATGCGCACCGGGTCAACCGGGGTGAAATGCCTTTTCTCAACAGGAAAGAGAAAGATTTTTTCTTTATTGCCGAGGAGGATCCGGAACGGGTTGCCAGCCTGGTGGTACAGCTTGCCTGCGAAAGGATTCCCCGCTATGGCCCCTATGACCCTGTTCGCGATATCCAGGTGATTACACCGATGCGACGTACCGCGGCGGGCGTGGAGCAGTTAAATATCCTCCTCCAGAGAACGCTTAATCCGGCACAAAAGCATAAACCGGAAATTAGCCTCAAGGGGACCGT
Organism: Bacillota bacterium; assembly: GCA_029782095.1. Classification (GTDB taxonomy): domain Bacteria; phylum Bacillota; class Dethiobacteria; order DTU022; family DTU022; genus JAKPEE01. The sequence goes on from JAKOVL010000125.1 coordinate 7,838, forward strand.
ATTCCGCCTGGGCGACAAGGTCATGCAGGTGCGCAATAATTATCAGAAAGAGGTCTACAACGGCGATATAGGCTTCATCTCGGAACTGGATCTGGAAGAAGGCGAACTGGTAGTCACCTTTCGCGATTCTGCCACCGATCGGCCGGTTGTTTATGATTTTAGTGAACTGGATGAGCTGGTACTTTCCTATGCTGTTTCGGTGCACAAAAGCCAGGGCAGCGAGTATCCCGTGGTGATTTTGCCGGTAATTACCCAGCATTATCTGTTGCTGCAGCGCAATCTCCTTTATACCGGTATTACCCGGGCTCGTAAAATGGCTGTGCTGGTCGGGACCAAGAAAGCCCTGGCCATCGCAGTGCGCAACAATAAAGCCGAAGAACGCTACAGCTACCTGGACAGAAGGCTGCGCTCGGAAAGCGGGGCCGGCGGCTCCTGAGTCTATTTGCCCCGGAGGCTCTTGCTTATGAAACCTGCCTGGACGGAGAGTTTTTGGAGGCTGATCTATCCTCCCCGCTGCTTGCTCTGCCGTTCATTGCTGCCCCATGCATTTTTTGAACCGCTGTGTTCTTCCTGCTTCGCTACTTTTTCCCCTGCCGGAGCCCTTTGCCCCCGCTGTGAACAGCCCCTTTTGCCCGCAAACTGCCACTGCAGCGAACTGCCTCCTCTCCAGGGTCTCTATGCCCTTTCCTGGTACCAGGGCGATTGGCGGCGGCTGCTGCACCGCCTGAAGTACGCAGGCCGGCGCAGCCTGGCCAGGCCGCTGGGGACCTGGCTGGGCCAGGCTTTGAATCGTGACACGAACTGGCCCCTGACGGCGGTGACTGCGCTGCCTCTCCATCGACTGCGCGAAATTCAGCGCGGTTACAATCAGAGCCTTCTGATCGCCCGTTATGCTGCCAGAGCGATGGGACTGCCGCTGGTCACATTGTTGAAGAAAACGCGTTCAACTCCCTCCCAGGCCGGGCTGTCTCGCCGGGAAAGAAAGGTTAATGTTGCCGGGGTTTACGCCCCATCGGGGCCATATGTCAAACCCGGACCGGTTCTGCTGATCGATGATATTTACTCAACCGGCGCTACCCTGAAAGAGGCGGCCCGGGTCCTTAATCAACAGGGATTCTCTGTTTATGCAGCGGTAGTCGCTTACAACCCCCGCCTTTGCTGAAGGATTTTTTATCCTTTTGGGGAATATTATTGGTACTAGCAACAGTTAAGGGGGATGTTGATGAAGATTACAGTCCGTGGCAAAAATATTGAAGCGACCCCAGCACTGGTCAGCTATGCCGAAAAAAAGTTGGGAAAGCTGGCTAAATTTTTTAACAAGGAAACGGAAGCCCAGGTAATGCTAACGGTCATTCGGGATGAGCATATTGTGGAGGTAACGGTAACCTATGAAGGTTTAATTTTGCGGGGAGAAGAATCCTCCGACGACATGTACGCTTCGATAGACCTGGTTGTCGATAAACTGGAAAAACAGGTAGCCAAATACAAAACCCGTTTAAACCGGTCACTGCGCCAGAGAGGGTTGCGCCCAATCAGCGTTAAGCTGGCGCAAGAGCGGCCCGAAGAAGATGATCAATCACGGCTGGTGAAGACCAAGCGCTTCACCTTGAAGCCCATGGATGTGGAAGAAGCAATTTTGCAGATGAATCTTCTCGGCCACGACTTTTTTGTCTTTGCCAATGCTGAAACGGAAAAAATAAACGTTCTCTACCGGCGCAAGGACGGCGATTACGGTTTGATTGAGCCGGATAATTTTAATGCCTACTAAGCCGGTGGAAAAGTTGGAGAGAGTAAGCGCGGTTATTTTTGAAGGGTCCGCTCCGCTCAGCCCCGTGGAAGAGATGGTGGTTAGGGTGAGGCGGGCGGCCCTCCTTGATAATCTGGAAAAATTAAAGCGCGTGGAAGAAATTGGCTCCGTTCACCTGGTGACCAATGATCCGCTGCTGGCGGAGCAGGCCGGTGCTTCAGGAACGCTGGTGACCTTTAACCGTATTCCACCGGATCGGTTTCACCTGGGGGAGGAGCTGAAAAAGCTGGTGCGCAGGCGAAATCTGCGCAAGGTTTTTTACTTGAGCGGGGGCGGCTGTCCGCTTATCAGCGAAAACGAAATCAGGGACATCGCCCGGCTGCTCCTTCAACGGGAGCAGCTGATTTATACCAATAATACCCAGTCGGCTGATATGGTCGCCTTTACCGTAACCCGCGACCTTGACAGCGCCCATCTGCCAGCGGTGGACAACAGCCTTGCCTGGGCCCTGCGGGATCATCTGGGCATAGAACAGGAGCTGATGCCCCAGTCGCTGGGACTTCTTTTTGACCTGGACACCCCCGCCGATATCCTGGTGCTGGCCGCCGGTCCCTTCGCCGGGCCTCACGCCCGGGCTGTGCTCAAAGAGCTGGACCTGGACTATTCCCGCCTCGAACGGGCCAAAGAAGTCTTAAAAGGCCAGTACCAGGAGGTAGCCCTGATCGGACGTGTCGGTGCGCCGGTGATGGAGCGCTTAAATGCTGTCTTGAAATTGCGCCTCAGGGTTTTTTCCGAAGAGCGAGGCATGAAAGCCCTGGGTCGGATGGAGTCCGGCGAAGCGATCTCCCTGCTGGGCCTGATCATTGAACACGCCGGGCTGGAACGTTTTTTCGAGTACCTGGCCAGGGTGGCCAAATGTGCCTTTATCGACAGCCGCGTGCTTATGGCCCATCACCATCTCCGGCTCAGTGATCGCGAGCGTTTTTTATCCGACCTGGGACAGTGGCAGGAGATTTCTCATCCCTGGCTGCAGCGTTTTACCCGCGCAGCAGTGGAGTGCCCCATTCCGGTGATCCTGGGAGGCCATTCGCTGGTATCGGGCAGCCTCTGGGCCCTTGCCGCCGAACTGGCGGGGCCGCAGGCGCCGTGACAGGACTTGTCTAATAAAAAAAACGTGTGGTAAAATAAGATAACACTACGGGATAGATCAACCGCATCCAGGGAACCGCAGGGTTCCTTTTTGCATATCCCCTTTTTTCAAAGGTGGTGCTTTGGCCATGGCCGGTTTTTTGCAGAAAATATTTGACGCCAACGAAAGGGAGGTGCGCCGCCTGTGGAGATATGTGGACCAGGTTAACGCCCTGGAGCCGGAGATAGCCGCACTGGCTGATGCGGACTTCCCGGCGCGAACCGAGCGGTTAAAGGAACGGCTCAAGCAGGGACAAACCCTGGACCACATCTTACCTGAGGCTTTTGCCCTGGTTAGGGAGGCGGCCCGGCGCACAGTAGGCATGAGGCCCTTTGATGTTCAGATTCTGGGAGGGGTCGTGCTGCACCAGGGGCGCATCGCCGAGATGAAAACCGGTGAAGGGAAAACCCTGGTGGCCACCATGCCGGCGTACCTGAATGCCCTCACCGGCCAGGGTGTGCATATCGTTACCGTTAATGATTACCTGGCCCGTCGGGACAGCGAATGGATGGGGCCCATCTATCGTCTCCTCGGTTTGAGCGTGGGGCTGATCGTGCACGGGCTGGAGCCTGAGCAGCGGCGCCGCGCGTACCAGGCCGATGTTGTCTACGCTACCAACAATGAGCTGGGTTTCGATTACCTGCGCGACAACATGGTCCTGTACCGGGAGGAGCTGGTGCAGAGGGGACATTTCTATGCCATCGTGGACGAAGTTGACAGCATTCTCATTGATGAAGCGCGAACGCCCCTTATTATCAGCAGCAGGGTGGAGTCAAAAGAAGAATACAGCCGCTGGAAAAGCGAAGTGGAAAACCTGATCCGCAAGCAAAACCGGCTCATTAATGAACTTTTAAGTAGAGCCCAGGAAAGGCTTGACCGCGGCGAGCGGGAAGAGGCCGCCGAGCTGCTGCTTTTAGCCCGCCGCGGTGCGCCTAAAAATAAAAAGCTGCAGAAGCTGCTCAAGGGCCAGGAAAAACTGGTTGAACGGGTCAAACAACTGTTGATGACTGAAAAAAAGTTGAACCAGCTGGATGAAGAGCTGTATTTTAGCATCGACGAAGTGACCCGGGCCGTTTCCATATCCCAGCAGGGCTACCAGGAGATCGTGCGTGGCAACAAAGAGATCAGCCGCTTGCTGGGGTTTGAGCAGCAGGATCACCCTGACACAGATGACGGGGACCGGGAAGAAGACCAGAGCGCGGGCGAACACCTGCACTATGTTCACCAGCTGCTAAAAGCATATTCCCTCTATGAAAAAGACGTAGATTACGTGGTCCAGGACGGCAAGGTTATTATTGTTGATGAGTTTACGGGGCGGCTGATGTGGGGGCGCCGTTATTCCGAAGGCCTGCACCAGGCCATCGAGGCCAAAGAAGGAGTGCAGGTTCAGGCTGATACCCGGACGGTAGCTTCGATTACTTTTCAGAATTACTTCCGCATGTATGAAAAGCTGGCCGGGATGACCGGTACGGCGGTCACGGAGGAAGAAGAATTTCGCAAGATTTACGGCATGGATGTGGTAGTCATCCCCACCAATAAGCCGCTGATCCGCCAGGAACTGGATGACCGCATTTATAAAACGGAACGGGCCAAGTTCAAGGCAGTGGTGGATGAAATAAAAAAGCGCCATGAATCAGGGCAGCCGATCCTTGTGGGGACCATCTCCGTGGAAAAATCGGAGATGCTCAGTAAAATGTTAAAGCGCCAGGGCGTGCCCCATGAGGTGTTAAATGCGGTTAACCATCACCGCGAGGCTTATATCATCGCCCAGGCGGGCCGCAAGGGCGCGGTTACCATTTCCACCAATATGGCCGGGCGGGGCACTGACATTATTCTGGGCGGCAACCCCGAGTACCTGATCAAGGAACGCCTGGAGAAAAAATTCGGAAAAAGCGAAGGAGATCTAAACGAAGAGGAGCAAGCCCTGTTTAAGGAGCAGTTTGAGAAATTGCTCGGGCCGGCCCGGCAGGAAGCCGAGCAAAACCGTAAAGAAGTAATTGCTTTGGGCGGCCTTCATGTTCTGGGAACCGAGCGCCACGAAAGCCGCCGTATCGACAACCAGCTGCGCGGCCGGGCGGGCCGCCAGGGTGACCCCGGTTCTTCCCAGTTTTTCGTTTCCCTGGAGGACGACCTGATGCGGCTTTTCGGCGGCGATAATATCGCTTCGCTCATGGATCGCTTTGGCCTGGAGGAGGATATGCCCATTGATCATCCCCTGGTGAGCAAAGCTATCGAGCGGGCGCAGAAAAAAGTGGAATCGCGGAACTTTGAAATACGCAAACACCTGCTTGATTACGACGACGTGCTCAACCAGCAGCGGGAAGTCATCTACAGCCAGCGCCGCCGGGTACTGCAGGGAGAGAATATGCGCGAGCCAATCCAGGAGATGGTTGGGGAAGTGATCGACCGGACGCTGGATGCCTTTTTCCTGGACAAGCGCTACCTGGAGGAGCAGGAAAGCATAGACCTGATTCGGCAGGGAGAGAGCTCTTTCCTGCGCCGGGGCAAGGTGAAGCCGGAAGATTTAATTGATCTTGAGCGGGACGAGGTCCGGCAAATTCTTTTGCAGGAAGCATCGTCCCATTACGATCAAAGGGAGCAGGAACTGGGTCCTGAAACGATGCGGGAGCTGGAGCGGGTGATCCTGCTGCGCACGGTAGACCGCCACTGGATGTTTTTTATTGATGAAATGCATGAACTGCGGCAGAATATTAATCTAAGAGCCTATGGGCAGCAGGATCCATTGGTGGAATACAAGCGGGAAAGCTATGACATGTTTGAAGGGATGATCAGGACCATTCAAGACGAGGTGGTACGGGCCATTTACCAGGTCAGGGTTGCGGCTCGCCCGCGGCGCCAGGCAGTGGCCGGGTCCGCTGTGGGGGTGAAACCCCGGGCGGATTCGCTGGGCAGCGGCAGCGGTGCGGCGCCCGCATCCCAGTCGTCTTCATCAAAACCTCAGCCTGTTGCCGTAAAAAAAATCGGCCGAAACGAACCGTGCCCTTGCGGCAGCGGGAAGAAATATAAGAAGTGCTGCGGCAAGTAGGTGGCGTGAGATTGGTGACCTGGTTAATGCGTCTAAGGATTTCAGAAATCAGAATACAGAAGTAAGAAGGGGCGCTTGTTTTTGTTCTGGCTGCTGAATTCTGGCTCTGAATGGCAGATCAAAACCGGAAGCCCGGAATAGAAGCCGGTTCTGTAAATAGATTTCAGTATGACTGTTTAAGAAATATCCGGGAGGTGGAAAAGATGTTAAAGGAGCTGCAGGAAAAGCTTAATCTGCTAAAGTTGCGTTTTGCTGAAATGAGGGCTTCTCTTTGAATATGAGCAGAAGCTGGAAGAGCTGCGGCAGGCAGAGCAAAAAGCCGCTGATCCAACCCTATGGGAAGCAAGGACTAAAGCGCAGGTTTATTTAAAAAAATTGGGCGCCCTGCGGGAGCAGCTGCGGCCGCTGCAGGAGCTGGAGTCGAAACTGGAAGAGGCTGAAGTAATGCTGGAGCTGGCCCGGGAAGATTCTGCCAACTGTGAAGAAATATTGGCAGAAGCGGAGGAAACCTTAACCGAAATTGACCAGCGCCTGAAAAAAATTGAACTGGAGACCCTTTTTAGCGGCAGCTACGATTTAGGAAACGCCATCGTGTCGCTCCATGCCGGAGCCGGCGGTCTCGAAGCCCAGGACTGGGTAGAAATGCTGCTGCGCATGTATACTCGCTGGGCCGAGCAAAAGGGGTTTGAGGTGGAGTTGGTTGATCTTCTGCCGGGCGATGAAGCCGGCGTCAAAAGTGCCACCCTGATTGTGCGCGGCCATGCCGCCTACGGCTACCTGCAGGCGGAAAAAGGGGTGCACCGGATGATCCGCATCTCGCCCTTCGATGCCTCCAACCGGCGGCATACCTCCTTTGCCTCGGTGGATGTCATCCCCGAAATAGAAGATGATACTACCGTGGTTATTAACCCGGACGATTTAAAGATCGATACTTTTCGCGCCAGCGGCGCCGGAGGCCAGCATGTGAATAAAACCGATTCGGCGGTGCGCATCACCCACCTGCCGACCAAAATTGTGGTGACCTGCCAGAATAATCGCTCTCAGCACAGCAACCGCCAGCAGGCGATGCGTATTCTCCAGGCCCGCCTGGCCGAGCTGCAGCGCCGGAACCAGGAGCAGGAGATCAATGCCATGCGGGGGCCCCAAAAGGAGATTGCCTGGGGCAGCCAGATCCGCACCTATACCTTTCAGCCCTTTACCCTGGTAAAAGACCACCGCACCGGTGTGGAAGTAGGCCAGGTCGAAGCGGTGATGGACGGAGAAATTGATCCCTTTATTGAAGCTTTCCTGCGCTGGCAGGCCCGCAACCGGGCCAACGGTGTGGCTGCCGCGGGACAGAAGGTGAATCATGACCGCGAAGTGTAAGAAAAATCAGAGGTGGCTAAACTACCTCAAGGATCTCCCCGGCATATTCCTGGGCTCCCTTATTCTGGCCGTGGCCATGAATATGTTTTTAATACCGCATCAGCTGGCTGCAGGCGGGTTTAGCGGCCTTGGCGTAATTTTCTACCACCTGTTTGATCTTCCGGTGGGGATTACCGTGATTGCCCTTAACATCCCGCTGTTTATCTGGGCTTATTTTCAGCTGGGCAACCGGGTGGTACTGCAAAGCCTGGTTGGCACAGTCTTCTTTTCTGCCGCGGTAGAGCTGACTGCTTTCCTTCCGACGGCAACAAATGATATTATCTTGTCCGCAGTATACGGTGGAGTGATTATGGGCATCGGTGTAGGGCTGGTCTTCCGTTTCCGCGGTTCCACCGGCGGCACTTCACTTCTTTCTTTGATTTTAAGCAAGGTGATCGGTTTGAGCACCGGTCAATCCCTGCTGGGTGGCGACCTGGTCGTTATTGCCCTGGCAATTTTTATTTTTGGCGGCGAAATAGCCATGTATTCCGCCCTGGCCCTCTTTATCAGCAGCTGGGTTATTGACGTGGTCCAGGAGGGCCTTGGCTATGCCAAGGCCGCCCTGATCATTACTTCCAAGGGTGAAGAAATCAACAGCAGGCTGCTCCAGGAGCTGGGCCGCGGTGTTACTCGGCTGGAAGGGCAGGGCGGCTATACCGGGGAGGGGCGGGAAGTGCTGCTTTGTGTAGTCACCCGCCGCCAGACTGCTCTAATGAAATCAATTATTCATGCCGTCGATCCGAAAGCTTTTATCATTATCGGCAACGCCACCGAAGTGCACGGGGAGGGGTTTAAGGAGATTAAAGAAGGTTAAGGGGGCAGCCGGGGAATCCAGAATGAAAGGAGCAGTTTTTTGTTATTATGCAAGAAAAAGCGATAACGAATAGGATGCATGAGATGTTTTTGCAGGAACTTCTCAATCCTACTTTTCTTAATACAAAGCTATACATAACTGAAGGAGGCTGGTAGTATGGTAAAAATTTATTATGATCAGGATGCGGATTTGGATTTATTGCAGCAAAAGACGGTGGCCGTTCTCGGTTACGGCAGCCAGGGGCACGCCCAGGCACAAAACCTTAAGGATAGCGGGGTCCCGGTGGTTGTTGGCCTCTATGAAGGAAGCAAGAGCTGGCCAAAGGCGGAGGCTGACGGCCTGGAGGTCTGCAGGGTGGCTGAAGCCGCGGAAAGGGCCGATATCATTGTGTTTCTGGTTGGAGATATGATTCAACCATCGGTTTATGAGCAGGTTAAACCACATCTCAGAGAAGGCCAAGCCCTGGTATTTTCCCACGGTTTCAATATTCTTTACGGTCAGATCGTCCCTCCGGAGAATGTTGATGTTTTCATGGTGGCGCCCAAGAGCCCCGGCCATTTACTGCGGCGGATGTATGTGGAGGGGAAGGGCGTACCCGCGCTTATTGCCGTAGAGCAGGACTACACTGGGCGGGCCCGCCAGTTGTGCCTGGCCTATGCCCGGGCGATCGGCTCCACCCGTGCTGGCGCTCTGGAAACCACGTTTAAGGAAGAAACGGAAACGGATCTGTTCGGTGAACAGGTAATCCTTTGCGGCGGAATCACCGCGTTGATCAAGGCCTCTTACGAAACTCTGGTCGAGGCTGGTTATCAGCCCCATGTGGCCTATTTTGAGTGCTTGAACGAGTTGAAGCTGATCGTTGACTTAATTTACGAAGGCGGACTTTCATTAATGCGCTACTCTGTCAGCGACACCGCGGAGTATGGCGACCTTACCCGGGGGCCCAGGGTAATTAATGAAAATGTTAAACAAGAAATGAGAAAAATCTTGCATGAGATCCAGACCGGCACTTTTGCCCGGGAATGGATCCTGGAAAATAAGGCCGATCAGCCGGTCTTTCAGGCATTGAGAAGGATAGAGCGGGAACACCAGTTGGAAAAAGTGGGAGCCGAATTGCGGGCCATGATGCCCTGGATTCAACAAAAGTAAAGCAGGTAGCAGCCGATCAGCAGCGGCCATTTTAAGCTCCGTGGGGTCGACCCAACGAACTTTGGGGACGACCCCTTTTTATTTAAGTACCAATTTTCTATTTCAGTCGGGTCGTCATAGCCGTTCGGCGTAAAGTTAGACATATTTCCCCAGGAAAGCAATATTTTCCTTTAAAAATTAAATTTTTTTAATAAAGTTAGCAGGAGTAGCACTATATGTGTCGAATATTGTTACCTACCTATTAATTTTATGTTAAGTAAACTGGTAGGAAGGCTAATCCAATGATTGAAGTAAAAGCACTATATCATCGCTACAGCAAAGATAGTGATTTTGTACTTTCCGATCTAAATTTTACGATCAAGCGCGGGGAGTTTGTTTTTATAGTAGGCCCCAGTGGGGCCGGAAAATCCACGCTGCTAAAACTATTTATCCGGGAAATTGTGCCCAGTCAAGGGTCCATTTCCATACTCGGCCAGGACCTGGTGACAATGCCGCAAAAGAAAATTCCTTTTTTGAGGCGCAGCATCGGCATGGTTTTTCAGGATTTCCGTCTTTTAGAAGATCGCACCGCCTTTGATAATATTGCCTTTGTCCTCCGTGTTACCGGGGCTTCTGCCGGAGAAATCAACCGCCGCACCTCCCATGTCCTGGATCTGGTTGGATTGCGGCATAAAGCATATGCCAGGGTGTGCGATTTATCAGGGGGGGAGCAGCAGCGCATCGGGCTGGCCCGGGCCATTGCCAACCGCCCCGCTTTGATTATTGCCGATGAACCGACGGGGAACCTGGACCCGGTTACTTCCCTGGATATAATGAGTTTGCTGCGCCAGATTAACCTCCGTGGCACAACTGTGGTTGTAGCTACCCATGATCGGGATATTGTCGACCGTTTTCAAAAGCGAGTCATTCATCTTGAAAATGGGAGAATTACCAGCGACGAGCAAAAGGGGGTCTACGCCCGTGCCCTTTAACGGTTTTACCTATGCCTGGGGCGAAGCTTTGAAGAGCCTTTACCGCAACCGCTGGATGAGCGTCGCATCGGTAGGCGTGGTTATCATAACCCTGCTCATGCTCGGAGCTTTTATGATGGTCAGCCTGAACCTGGCCCATATCACCGATACGGTTAAGGGGCAGGTTGAAATTGTGGTTTACGTTGATGATAACGCTTCTCCAGATCAGCAAAAACAGCTTCAGGCCATGCTGGAAGCCCGCACCGATTTGGCCGAAATTCGTTTCGTGCCCCGGGAAGAAGCGCTGGAGCGTCTGCAGCCCGAGCTTGGGGACTTTCTGGAAGGTTATGATATTGAAGCTGAGAATCCCCTGCGCGATTCCTATGAATTGCGGGCCATCGTTCCCGAATCAGTAATCAATATTGCCAAAGAACTCGAGGGATATCCCGCAGTCGGGGATGTGTACTACGGCCAGGGAGTTGTTGAAAAGCTGTTTAGTGTTACCCGGGGTTTGCAAATCGTGGCCCTGAGCCTGATGGCTCTGCTGTCTGTAACGGCGGTATTTCTGATTGCCCATACCATTAAGCTCACAGTATATATTCGCAGCAAAGAAATCATGATTATGAAATACGTCGGGGCAACCAACTGGTTTATTCGCTGGCCTTTTGTCCTGGAAGGGTTGATCCTGGGGCTTCTCGGTGCCTTCCTGCCTTTGTTTGCGCTCTATTATATTTATGAACTGGCTGCGAACTGGGTTGCGGCCCAAAACATTCTGTTTTTAAGTTTGCTTCCGGTATCGGTGGTTATGCTTGAACTGGTCAAGTATCTTCTCCCCCTTGGTACAGGCCTGGGAATCCTTGGCAGCGGCCTCTCCATAGGGCGGTTTCTTAAAGTGTAAATAAAAAATGGTTTGTTCTCATCAGGGAGGAGCGATTTAAAATGCTGAGAATCGAGTATCGCTGGCTGCTGTGCCTGCTGCTGGTTATTCTGCTGGTGGCCTCTGCCATTGCGCCGGTATTTGCCAACCAGCTCGAAGAAAAGATGCAGCAGCAGGCTGAAATTGAAAGGCAGCTGCAGCAAGAGCGCGATAACTTAAAGCAGCAGCGCAACCGGGAAATGTCATTGAAGCAGGAGCTGGAGCAGCTGAACCGGCGCCTGGAAGCCCTGCAGCAGGAAAAGAAAAGGCTGGAAAGGGAAATCAGCCAGACTGAGCAGGAAATCTCTGAAACAGAAGCAGAGCTGGCCGAAGCGGAAGAGCAGCTGGCCATGCAGGACAGCCTGTTTAAACGGCGCCTGCGCACCATTTACGAGCAGGGCTCTGTTACATACCTGGAAGTGCTCTTCAGCGCCACCTCATTCAGTGATTTCTTGACCCGCTTAAATAATCTGAAGGCCATTGCGGCCAATGATTTGCGCCTGCTGGAAGAAATACAGGCCGAACGGGACCGCATCCAGTTAATCAAGGAAACACTGGAACAGAAAAAAGAAGAGCTGGAAGAGATGCGGCGGCAGGTTTTAATTAACGAGCAGGAGATTGAAGAAGCCACGGCAACCCGCAAACAGGTTCTGGAAGAACTGCAGGCTGAAATTGCCAGAAATATCAAGGCTATCGAGGAGCTGGAACAGGAAGCGGCCATGATCGCCCGGCAAATATACGAACTGGGCGGCGGCACTCCGGGTTCGGGCCTGGTGGGTAAGCTGCACTGGCCCATTGCTGCACCGTATGTCATTACCTCGCCCTTCGGCTGGCGCAGCGACCCGTTTAGCGGGGCAAAGGCCTGGCACGGCGGCCTTGATATCGCCCCCCTTTACGGCCTCCCCAACAACATCTTGGCGGCGGATAGGGGCATGGTCATCCTGGCCAGGTGGAATGGGGGTTACGGCAACTGCATCATGATTGATCACGGCAACGGCCTGATTACAGCTTACGGGCATATGAGTGAACTCCTGGTCAGCGAAGGCACCTGGGTCAGCAAAGGGCAGGTTATCGGCAAAGCCGGCACCACCGGCTACAGCACCGGAGTGCACCTGCACTTCGAGGTCTGGGATTACAACAAGCCGCCGCTGCGTTCCGGGTACCCTGATGACCGGCGCCATAACCCGATGAGCTATCTTTAAGGCCAGTTTTTTGCGCAGCTGGCAGTTAAGTTAGGCATAGGGGGCTGCCCCGGCGGGCGGCCCTTTAATCTGGCAACAACAGGAAGGGCAGCCTGGCCACTTCCTGTTGTCTGTTTTATAGTAATTTTTAATGCTTAGAGTTATAATACTGTAGAGCGAAGGGACGGAGGTCACATGCATGCCTCATAATTCTCAAAAGTCGAACAGGCTGTTAATTGGTTTTCTGGTGCTTCTGATCGGCACCAACCTGATTAACTACTTTATGTTCGGCTACGAACCGCAAAAGGAAGACCCGGTGGCAGAAGTTGAAGAGACTGAGGAATACAGCAGCGCCCTGCCCGAAGGTTACGTGGAGCTGGAGCTGTTTGCCGAAGTACTGGATCGTGTTTTAAAGAATTATTATGAGCCGGTGGATCTGACCGAGTTAATTCACGGGGCCATCGATGGGATGCTGCGGTCCTTAAATGACCCCCAGACCAATTTTTTTACTGCTCCGGAGCTGGAGAACTTCCTCATTCAGACCATGGGTTCTTTTGGCGGTATCGGGGTGCGCATTGTTAATGCCGGTGATGAAGTGGTCATCGTTGAAACTATCCCCGGAACCCCCGCCGAAAAAGCAGGGCTTTATCCCGGAGACCGGATTATCAGGGCTTCCGGGGTAGATTTAATGGGACTGGGCGTAGAGCGGGCGGTGGAGCTGCTGCGGGGTCCCCAGGGGACGACGGTAACCATATCCGTGGTCCGCCCGGGGGCTGATGAAGTAATGGATCTAACCCTTGAGCGGGATGACATTAGGCTGGAAACGGTAACTTCCCAGATGCTGCAGCCGGGGTTGGGGTACATCAAGATTAGCAGCTTTGACCGCAACACCGGTGCTGATTTTGCTGAACATTTTGAGAGAATGCAGGGTCACCTGCAAAAAGGCTTGATCCTGGATTTGCGCAATAATACCGGCGGCCTGATCGACGAGGCCATTAAGGTCGCCAAACTGCTGGTCCCCGAAGGCGAGATTACCCGCCTGGTGGACCGGCACGGTCAGACCAGGAAAATTCATTACTCCAGCGCCGCTGCCCTTCCCTTTCCTGTTGTTGTTTTGGTCAACGAAGAAACGGCCAGCGCTTCAGAGGTTGTGGCCGGCGCCCTGCAGGATCGAAAGGCGGCGCTGCTGGTCGGCGCCGCAACCTTTGGCAAGGCCACGGTGCAGCACCTGGCGCAGCTTTCCGGCAATAACGCGCTGCGGTTGACTGTAGCCAAATACTTGACTCCCTCCGGGAGGGACTTGCACGGCCAGGGGCTGCAGCCGGACTACCCGGTCGAGATGCCTGCAGCGCTTAAGTACTATCGTTTTTTTCTTCCCGGCCAGCTGAGCCAGGGCAGCTACGGCATGGAGGTTGAGCTGCTGCAAAGCATGCTGCAGGAGCTGGGATATGGAGTTAAAGCAAGCGGTTACTTCGACGAGTCTACCGCGGCAGCCCTGGCCTCCTTTCAGGAAGACTGCGGGTTAAACCCAACCGGAATCTTTGATGATATAACCTGGGTTGGACTGCGGGAGGCGCTGGAGGAGATCGCCCTGGATCATGATTCGCAGCTGCAAAAGGCCATTGAACTGATCGGTAAAGCGGAATTGTGGGAGCATGCGGGGAGGTAAAATAACGGCAAGATGTTGCTAGAGCTGCTGGAAGTGCTAATATCTGTCTTTTTATTCGCTTTGCTGCACCCGATGTTTTGGTTTGTGGTCCTGCTAACGATTATCCAGTACCGGCGTATTAGCGGCATGGAACTGCGGATGTTCGGCCGTACCATTAATCATGTCTGGCGGCAGGTGATTTCCTCCCTGGGACTGGGCATCCTGGGCGGCTTTGCCGCCAGCGTTGTCATGCTATTGCTGGGCCTATCCCTGGAACAGATCGGACTATATTTTGTCTGGCCGGTCGCGCTAATTTTGCTATTAATCCATCCCCGCTTTCTCTGTTTTGCTTACGCCGGAGGCCTGGTCGGCCTGGCTGTTCTTCTGGCCCGGGCCGCGGCCCCGCTGTTTCCTGGCCTTGCCGGCTCCCGGATCGGCGGTGCCCTGCTGCAGGTGTATCTTCCAGCTCTACTGGTGTTGATCGGCCTGCTGCATCTCATTGAATCGCTTTTAATCTACCTGGGCGGCCACCGCGGTTTTACCCCAGTCTATTACAAGCTTTCCGCACGGGAAGTGGTGGGCGGTTTTAGCCTGCAGCGCTTCTGGCCCATGCCCCTGGTGGCCTTAATGGTAACCGTGGTTCTGCAGACTGAGATTGCCGGCGTCAGCATGCCAGACTGGTGGCCGCTGCTGAAACCCTCCCTCCAGCCGGGGATTGGAGAAAGTCTGCAGTACCTGGCCGTACCGGTGGCTGCCGGCCTGGGATATGCCGATCTGGCCCTTTCATCGACGCCGCAGGAAAAGTCCCTTTCTTCAGCCCGCTACCTGGCCCTCTATAGCGTGGCCTTGCTGGCCATTGCCCTGGCGGCGGTCTATTATTCTCCGCTGGTTGTTCCGGGAGTAATTCTGGCTCCATTGGGGCATGAGCTGCTGGTTGTTTATGGCAACAAACGGGAAATGAGCCGTGAGCCCCTTTACCGGGACGATACCCGGGGGGTCAAAGTAATGATGGTCCTCCCCGGCTCAGCAGCTGAGCAGGCCGGGTTAAAACAGGGTGACATCATCCAAAAAGTGAACGGCTTTCCAGTGCATAGTCTTGCTGAGCTGCTGGCTCGGATTGAAGAAAGTTATTTTATGCTGCTCCTGGAAGGTCTGCGCATGGAAAAAGAATTTTCGGTTATTTTTAAGAAAAGCAAATCTGGCCCAGATCCGGCTCCCGGTGACTACACTCAAGCCGCCCCTTTTGCACCGGCTTATGCGATCCTGCATCGCAGCGCCGCCCTGGGGCTGATTGCCGTGCCCCCCCGCCATTCACAGCTGTACGTGGAAAAAAGACGGGTCCGCCCCCTGGGCTGGCTTCGCCGGCTAATCAGCAGGAAAAAAAGCGATTAGGTCTAAGCTCACTTGCGCGCTTAGCCATCTGTTTAACATAGGTTTTTCAAGAAGATAATAAGAATGATGGAGAAACAGTTTTAATTAGTCTAGAGGGATGAACTTGTTTGCTGCGGCCTTGGCCTCTTTTATCAGTGTCTTTGTGGCTGAGTTTGGAGATAAAACCCAGCTGGTATCCCTTTCCATGGCCTGCCGATATCCCCCGCTGCAAGTTTTGGCCGGGGCGATGACAGCACTGGCTCTGGTGCTGGGGCTGGCGGTAGGAGTGGGCGGATTAATTGCCGCCTATATCCCGGATGTTGTCGTAGCCGTTGTTTCAGGTGTTTTTTTCGTGATCATGGGCCTGTTTACCCTCGCCCGCCGTGAAGATGGCGCGCTTGAACAGCGTCCGGGCAAGGCCGGCTTTTACCAGACTTTGGTTCTGGTTTTTCTGGCGGAGATGGGCGATAAGACCCAGATGGCCACAATGCTCCTATCGGCCAATTTTGGGCGTCCCCTGGTCGTATTTGGCGGGGCCATGGCGGCGATGCTCCTCAATCATGCCCTGGCCATTTTTTTGGGCAGGCGCTTTTTCTCCCGGTTAAATCCCCGGTTGCTCAAACAGGGCACCGCTTTACTATTCATGGCCATCGGCCTGGCCATGATTGCTATTTCCCAACTAGACTAAAATGCCGCATCAGCAGTCTATGCCTGGTTAAAATTGTAAATAGAGAGACATGCTATAATAGAGGGCGAAGCCAGAAGCCGGGCAATTGGAGAAAGGCGGAGGATCAGTAGATGTGCAACAGCGGGAAATTTAAATTAAAGGCAGATTTTGCCCCGGCCGGGGATCAGCCCCAGGCTATCGAAGCGCTGGTGGAGGGACTGCGTCAAAACCGGCGCTATCAGACCCTGCTGGGGGTCACCGGCTCGGGTAAAACCTATACTATTGCCAATGTGATTGATAAGGTGCAGCGGCCCACCCTGGTTATTGCCCCCAATAAGCTGCTGGCCGCCCAGCTGTGCAGCGAATTTAAAGAGTTTTTCCCGGATAATGCCGTGGAGTACTTTATCAGCTACTACGATTATTACCAGCCCGAAGCATACCTGCCTCAGACAGATACCTATATTGAGAAAGATTCTTCCATTAACGATGAAATTGACAAGCTGCGCCACTCGGCCACCAGCGCCCTCTTCGAAAGGCGGGATGTTATTATCGTGGCCAGCGTTTCCTGCATCTACGGGCTGGGCTCACCGCGGGAATACAGGGAGCAGACCCTATCCCTGAGGACGGGAGCCCGCTTGAGCCGCGAAGAAATTATTGGCCGCCTGGTCGACATACAATACCAGCGCAATGAAGTGGATTTCCACCGCGGCACCTTCCGGGTGCGGGGTGATGTGATTGAGATTATTCCATCTTCTTTCGGAGAAGCGGCCCTGCGAGTGGAGCTTTTTGGCGACGAGGTGGAGCGGATCCGGGAAATCGATCCGGTCAGTGGAAGAGTAATCGGGGAAAGAGTCCATGCGGCCATATTTCCCGCGACCCACTATGTTACCGCGCCGGAACAACTGAAACGGGCCATGGCTGCCATTGAAGAAGAGCTGCATCAGCGGCTGCTGCAGTTCAAGCGGGAAGGGCGCCTTTTGGAGGCGCAGCGCCTGGAGCAGCGCACCCGCTTCGACCTGGAGATGATGCAGGAGATCGGCTACTGCACTGGCATTGAAAATTATTCGCGGCACCTGGACGGGCGCGAACCCGGAAGCCGCCCGTATACCCTGCTGGATTACTTTCCGCCCGATTTTTTACTGGTGGTGGATGAGTCCCACATTACCATCCCCCAGATTAACGGGATGTACCGCGGCGACTTTTCGCGAAAGAGCACCCTGGTGGAGCACGGCTTCAGGCTCCCTTCAGCCCTGGACAACCGGCCGCTAAAATTCGACGAGTTCGAGTCCCTGATCAATCAGGCCATCTTTGTCTCGGCCACTCCGGGCCCGTGGGAGCTGGAGCACAGCAGCGCTGTAGTGGAGCAGATTATCCGCCCCACCGGACTGGTGGATCCGGTAGTGGAGGTCCGCCCGGCAGAAGGGCAGGTGGATGATCTCTATGGCGAAATTCGCGCCCGCGTTGACGCCGGCGAAAGGGTGCTGGTGACCACGATGACCAAGCGGATGGCCGAGGATCTAACCGATTATTACCGGGAAATGAAGCTAAAGGTGCGCTACATGCATTCTGATATTGACGCCCTGGAGCGGATGTCGATCATCAGGGGGCTGCGCCTTGGTGAGTTTGATGTGCTCATCGGGATTAACCTGCTCAGGGAAGGATTGGACTTGCCCGAAGTATCGCTGGTGGCGATCCTGGATGCAGATAAGGAAGGGTTCCTGCGTTCGGAGCGTTCCCTGATTCAGACTATCGGCCGGACGGCCCGTAATGTGAGGGGCAAAGTGATCATGTATGCCGATACAATTACACCGTCCATGCGGCGGGCCATTGAAGAAACTGAGCGGCGGCGCCGCAAGCAGCTGGCCTATAACCGCGAGCACAATATTACTCCCCGCACCATCGTCAAACCGGTGCGCGATGTAATTGAAGCCACTATCGCTGCAGAGGAGAGCGCAGGCTACCTGCCGCAAAGCATCGATGACCTGAAACCGGAACAGCGCCGGCAGATGATTCGCGATTTGCGGCGTGAGATGCAGCAGGCGGCCCGTGAGCTGAATTTTGAAAAAGCGGCCCAGCTGCGCGACTTAATCTACGAACTTGAGCGGAGCACCGCTGCACGGCCGGCTGGTCGCCAAAGAAAAGCCGCTGGCAGCGGCTCCATCAAGAAGATGAGGTGAAACGGGTGGCAGGAGGAGAAATTGTTATCACCGGTGCCAGGGAGCACAATTTGAAAAATATAAATTTAACCCTGCCGCGCAATCAGCTAATTGTCTTTACGGGTTTGAGCGGCTCAGGAAAATCGTCTCTCGCTTTTGACACGATCTACGCCGAGGGACAGCGCCGTTATGTAGAGTCCCTTTCAGCATATGCCCGCCAGTTCCTGGGGCAGATGGACAAGCCGGACGTGGACCAGATTGAAGGCCTTTCTCCGGCCATCTCCATTGATCAGAAAACCACTTCCCGGAATCCCCGCTCCACGGTGGGAACGGTCACAGAGATCTATGACTACATGCGCCTGCTGTTTGCCCGCATCGGTCGGCCTTACTGCCCGCACTGCCGGAAGCCGATCAGGCAGCAGACGGTCCAGCAGATGGTTGACCAGATCATGACCCTGCCGGAAGAAACGCGCATCCAGGTGCTGGCCCCCATAGTGCGGGGGCGCAAGGGCGAATATGCCCGCTTGCTGGAGGAGATGCGCCGCAAAGGCTTTGTCCGGGCCAGGGTGGACGGAGAAGTGCGCGAGTTGGAAGAAGAGATCACCCTGGACAAGCAGAAGAAACACTCTATTGAAGTGGTCGTAGATCGCCTGGTGATCCGCCCCGGGATAGAAACGCGCCTGGCCGATTCTTTAGAAACAGCGCTAAAGCTGAGCGAGGGCCTGGTCCTGGTCAGTGAGCCGGAAGGGGGAGAGCTCCTTTTCAGCGAGCGCTTCGCCTGCAGCGATTGCGGCTTTAGCTTTGAAGAGATTAGCCCGCGCATTTTTTCTTTTAACAGCCCTTATGGGGCCTGCCCTGAATGCAGCGGCCTGGGGTTTCGCAGCGAGTTTTCTCCGGATTTAATCGTTCCCTTTCCGGAGCTGTCGCTCCGAGAAGGGGCGATTCATCCCTGGTCGGGGCAGCAAAATTATTATTCACAGTTCCTTGAAGCTGCAGCCAGGCAATGGGAGATAGACTTGGATGCGCCCTTCGCACGGTTGAGCGAAGAGCAGAAGAAAAAGCTCTTTTTCGGCTCCCCTGAGCCGGTGCCCTTTCGCTATATTAATGCTTTCGGCCGGGTGCGCCACTACCGAAAAGCTTTTCCCGGGGTGATCCGCCTGCTGCAGCGCCATTACCACTCTACCCAGTCGGAAGATGTGCGGCAATCCCTGGCCCGGTACATGGAAAACAAGATTTGCCCGGCCTGTCGCGGGCAGCGCCTGAAAGAGTCCAGCCTGGCGGTGCTGGTGGGCGGCCGCCATATTGCCGACGTATCTGCTTTGTCTGTAGCCGACGCATTGTCCTTTTTTACATCACTGCAGCTAACCGCGCGAGAGCAGCAGATCGCCCGGCAGGTTTTGAAAGAGATTGTGGCCCGCCTACAGTTCCTGGTTAACGTGGGGCTGCAGTATCTGACCCTGGATCGGGCCGCCACAACTCTTTCCGGGGGGGAAGCACAGCGCATCCGCCTGGCCACCCAGATCGGCTCTGGCTTGACCGGTGTTATCTATATTTTGGATGAGCCGAGTATCGGCCTGCACCTTAGGGATAACGCCCGCCTGCTGCAAACACTTAAGGCGCTGCGCGATTTGGGCAATACTGTAATCGTGGTGGAGCATGACGAGGGCACCATCCGCAGCGCCGATCATATCGTTGATATTGGCCCTGGAGCCGGCGCCCACGGAGGCAGCATTGTTGCCCAGGGCAAGATCGAGGATATCATCTCCGCGCCTTGCTCCATCACCGGGGATTACCTGGCCGGCCGCCGCACCATTGCTGTCCCTGAGAAAAGGCGCTCTCCCGGGGAGCGCTGGCTATGGGTCAGGGGTGCTGTGGAGCATAACTTGAAAAATATCGACGTCGGCTTTCCTTTAGGGTTGCTAATTTGTGTCTCCGGGGTTTCCGGTTCGGGCAAAAGCACCCTGGTTAATGAAATTTTGGCCCGGGCCCTGGCCCGCCGCCTGCATCGCGCCCGGGAAATACCCGGAGCGCACCGCGCAATTGAAGGTATAGAGCATTTGGATAAAGTGATTGAAATAGACCAGTCGCCCATCGGACGAACGCCCCGATCGAACCCGGCCACCTATACCGGCCTCTTTGACGGTGTGCGCGAGCTGTTTGCCATGACAACGGAAGCCCGTAAAAGGGGCTACCGTCCCGGCCGGTTCAGCTTTAATGTCAAGGGCGGCCGCTGCGAAGCCTGCCGGGGAGACGGCATCTTGCGCATAGAAATGCATTTTTTGCCCGATGTGTACGTGCCCTGCGAGGTTTGCCGCGGCCGCCGCTATAACCGGGAAACACTGGAAGTGCGCTACAAAGGCCTCAGCATTGCCGATGTCCTGGATCTGACCGTGGAAGAAGCCTTGAGCTTTTTCGAAGCGATCCCCAAGCTGAAGCGTAAGCTGCAGTTGTTAAATGATGTGGGGCTGGGCTATATGCGCCTGGGCCAGCCTGCCACCACCCTGTCAGGCGGCGAGGCCCAGCGGGTCAAGCTGGCCACAGAGCTGTCGCGGCGCACCAACGGGCGGTCAATTTATATTTTGGATGAGCCGACCACGGGACTGCACCTGGAGGATATTAATAAGCTGCTGCTAATCCTGGAGCGCCTGGTTGAGGCCGGCAATACAGTAGTGGTGATTGAGCATAACCTGGATGTGCTGAAGCGGGCTGATTACCTGATTGACCTGGGGCCGGAGGGAGGCGACGGGGGAGGCGAGGTGGTGGCCTGCGGCACGCCCGAAGAGGTGGCCCGCTGCCCCGCATCCCATACAGGGCGCTGGCTGAGGCAGGCATTGAGCCCGGCCGCGGCTATGGCAGAATGAAATTTTCAGACTTGACTGCACTGATTTAGCAGCGTGACTATGGGTAAAGCACAGCAGAGAAATAAACAGGTTATTGGTACGCTAAACCATCTGGGGTCCACAGGGATAGAGAGGGAAGCCTTGCGGATAACGATGTTGAGGGGTGCAGCGTTATAGTGATCCCTGAACAGCTTTTGGAAAAAGTAAAGCAGATCCCTGCCTCTCCCGGCGTCTATCTCTTTAAGGACGCAGTGGGCCGGGTGATCTATGTGGGGAAAGCAGTATCCCTGCGCCAGCGGGTCCGCTCTTACCTGGCCGATGCGGCAACTCTTTCACCGAAGTTGAAAGCCTTGCAGTCCAAGATGCGCGATATTGATTATTTTGTTACCGACTCAGAGGTTGAGGCGCTCATATTGGAGTGCAACCTCATCAAGGAATACCGGCCCCGCTACAATGTGAACCTGCGTGATGACAAGGATTATCCCTGCCTGCGCCTCACCGGGGAGCTTTACCCCCGGCTGGAATACCTGCGCCTTTCCCAAAAAGAGGCGCGGCGGGGCGCCAGGCGGGCTAAGGCCGACAAAAATAAATCCGGCGAAAGATTTTTCGGGCCTTACACCAATGCCGGCGCGGTGCGCGAAACGATGCGCCTGCTGGGGAAGCTCTTTCCCCTGCGCCGCTGCCGCCAGCCCCTTACCGGTGAGCCGTCTCCCCACCGTCCCTGCCTGAATTATCAAATGAGACGCTGCCTCGCCCCTTGTCGGGGAGCCCAGGCAGTATCCCCCGAAGAATATGGCGCCCTGGTTAAACAGGTTGTCCTGTTCCTGGAGGGGCGCCAGACGGAGTTGGAGCGCGATTTGGAACAAAAAATGCAGGCTGCGGCAGAGCGCGAGCATTTTGAAGAAGCGGCCCGGATCAGGGATCAATTATTAGCCCTGCGCCAGGTTGCCGCCAGGCAGCAGAACGTATTCAACCTGAAAAAAGCCACGGATCAGGATGTTCTGGCCCTGGTTAGAGAAGGGAAAGAGGCAGCAGTGCACCTTTTTGTCATCAGGGAAGGCAAGCTGCTCAACCAGGAACACTTCAGGCTGACCGGCGCCGCCGGGGAAAGTGACGCCGATACCCTGGCCGCATTTATTAAATCCTATTACAGCAGGGGAGGACGCCCCCCTAAAGAAATAATTCTTTCGCATCCAGCCAGCGAGAAAGAGCTATTGCAGCAGTGGCTTAGGCGTACTGCCGGTTACAGGGTAAACATAGTTGTCCCAACCCGGGGCGATCGGCGAAGGCTTTTGGCCCTGGCTAGACGCAACGGCGAATTAAAATTGCGAGAAGAGCTGCAGCAAACCTGGCAGCGAGAGCGGCTGCCCCTGGCGGAGCTGGCCCAGCTGGCCGGTTTGCAAGAGGAGCCGGGGCGCATTGAAGGTTATGATATTTCACACTTGCAGGGCAGCGAGGCGGTAGGCTCCATGGTTGTGTTCGAACAGGGCCAGCCGTCTAAAGAAAGCTACCGTCTCTTTCACTTGCGGCACACGCCGCCCGGAGACGATTATGCCGCTTTGCAAGAAGTGCTGCGCCGCAGGGCCAGGCGCAATGAGTGGCCTTTACCCGACCTGATCCTGGTAGACGGGGGTAAAGGCCAGTTGAAAGCAGCCCGGGAAGCGCTGAACCAGGCCGGGCTGCAGACGCTTCCGGTAATTTCTCTGGCTAAAAACCCGGAACAAATCTTTTTGGAAGGCGCCGCCCTCCCGGTCATCCTTCCAGCCCACAGCATCCTGCTGCAGCTTTTACAGCGCATCCGGGATGAGGCGCATCGTTTTGCCCTGGATTATCACCGCCGCCTGCGGCAGCGGAGCGGGACCATTTCCGTCCTGGAGCGCATTCCCGGCATAGGGCCAAAACGCAGGAGCGCATTGCTGCAGCATTTTGGCAGCCTGGAGGCGCTGCTGCGCGCCTCTCCGGAACAAATTGAAGCTGTGCCCGGTTTTAGCAAAGTCCTTGCCGAAACCCTCTACCAGCATCTCCATGGCGGCAATGTCTAGTAAAAACTCTAGCAGATGGTGCGCCGTGCTAATCCTGGCAACGGATTCAAAGGGGTTATGCTATAATTGGAATACAGACTCCAGGATTCAGAATAACGCCCAAGGCAACCATCTCTAAGTAAGGGTTCTGGCAAAGTGTGCTGTGGCCTTTATTTTAAATGTTGTCCTCTCTCAATTCTGCTTTTCCGAACAAATCTGGCGGGGTTATGCTATAATCAGGAATGAGCATCCAGAATAGGGGGCGGTTTTCCGGCATTTCTCCTGCCTCCTAAATTCTGGATTATGAATACCTGCATTAAAAAAATTAACTTTAGGAGATTAATCGATTGCGCTACCGTTTAATTGCCGTTGACTTGGACGGCACACTGCTTGATCACAATTTAAGGATATCTCCCCGGAACAAAAGGGCGCTCAAAGAAGCGGCTAAACGGGGAGTGATGGTCACTGTGGCCACGGGGAGAATGTACCGCACCAGTATTCCTTACGTGCGCGAACTGGAGCTGAATACAGACTGGCCGATGATCAATTATCATGGGGCCTTGATTAAAACTACAGAGAGTAAAAAAGTGCTTCACTACCAGCCTGTTGATCTTGACCTGGCCGTAGACATCGCCGCTTATGCCGAAGCGGAGAGGTATCACGTCAACGCCTTTATCGGCGACTGTCTTTACATCGAAGCGGAAAACGAATTTTCCCGCTACTATCAAAGTATTGCCGATGTTGAGCTCGAAGCGGTGGGCAAGCTTTCGCACTACTTAAAACAGCGCGGCGAGGCGCCGGCCAAGTTGACCATTATCAACTGGCACGAACAGCTTAACCGGATTGAAGCTTTTTTAAAGGAGCGCTACGGGGATAAAATAGCGGCGATGCAGTCGCTTCCCTATTTTCTTGAAATTACGGACAGGCGTGCTACCAAGGGCCAGGCGCTGCATTGGCTGGCCCATCGCCTGGGCATTCTGCCGGAAGAAATAGTGGCCTTTGGCGACAGTTACAATGACCTTGACATGATTAAATATGCCGGCCTGGGCGTAGCCATGGCCAATGCCCGGCCGGAAGTTAGCCGGGCTGCGGATCTGGTTACTGATTCCAATGATCAAGACGGAGTGGCCAGGGTCATCGAGGAATATATCTTGGTATAATGCAAGTAAGATGACTGAAAAGATAATTTCGCTTGACGTACTTCCAGGCTTGTGATATTTTTAACATGAGCTTGTTTTTTTAATATTTTCATCTGGAGGTAGAACAATGCAACTTTCAACCAAGGCACGCTACGCAACCCGGGCAATGATGGAGCTGGCTCGTACTTACGGCCAGGGCCCGGTTCTATTGAAGAATATCGCCAAGAGACAGAATATTTCTGAAAAATATCTGGAACAATTGATGGCACCCCTGCGGGCTTCCGGCCTTATTTTCACCATGCGCGGCAACAAGGGCGGTTATGTTCTGGGCCGGGAGCCCAGGGAGATAACCCTCTATGATGTGATCAGCATAGTTGAAGGCTCCCTGGCGCCGGTGCCGTGTGTAGACAAAGTAGAAATGTGTGAAAGATGGGAGAATTGCGCTACCCGTAAAATATGGGTTCGCCTAAAAGAGCGCCTCACCGCCGAACTAAGAGCAATCAGCCTGGCTGAGCTGGCAGCGTCCCAGGAACAGATAGACAGCCCAACGCATCTAGAATCATAAACATATCTCCTTTTTTCGAGATTTGGGAAGGGCGGTGCAGCGGCACAGCCCTTTTGCATAAATTCCGGCAGGATTAATATGCTTAATACAGAATTTATTCTGAGAGCCCCAGCCCATAACTAAGAGGTGACCCGGGTGGAAGCACAGCCAACAATTCAAATAGTTTTAATCACCGGCATGTCCGGAGCGGGAAAAAGCCACGCCATCAACTGTTTTGAAGATCTGGGCTACTTTTGCGTGGATAACCTCCCGCCCACCCTGCTTCCGAAATTTGCCGAGTTGTGTGCCCAGCTGGAAGGCCGCTTGAATAAAGTGGCCCTGGTCAGCGATTTGCGCGGCGGAGTTTTCTTTAATAACTTATTTGAGGCCCTGCAAGAATTGGACAGCAACCGCATCGACTATGAAATCCTCTTTCTCGAAGCCGATGATGAGGTGTTGATCCGGCGTTTCAAGGAAACCAGGCGCCGCCATCCCCTCGCTGACCTAAGCCTTCGTGAGGCCATAGAGAAGGAGCGGCAAATGCTGGCGGAGCTGCGCGGCAAGGCCAACCGGGTTATCGATACGTCCTCGCTGACTCCCCGTGAATTAAAGGAGACTATCGCCAACCTGTATGAGCCCGAGCAGCGGGAAAAAAGCATGTTCATCACCATCGTCTCCTTTGGGTTCAAATACGGCCTGCCCCTGGATGCAGACCTGGTTTTTGATGTCCGTTTTCTGCCGAACCCCCACTATGTTCAGCATCTACGCAGCCTGACCGGTCAGGATCCCCAGGTTAAGGATTATATCTGGCGCTGGATGGTCACGCACAAGTATTTGCAGAAGGTGCATGATCTATTGGAATTTTCCATACCCTACTATATCCGGGAAGGCAAGTCAAACCTGGTTGTTGCCGTAGGATGCACCGGAGGCAAGCACCGTTCAGTGGCCGTGGCGGAGGAGATTGGCCGCCTGCTGGGCGATCGCTACCGGGTCAACTGTGAGCACCGGGATATGCACAAAGCGTAACTGTCTTCTGCATGGGAGGATTGAGCTGTTGTTCAGCCGGAAAAATAAAGTTGGCAGCATGGTACAATGGCTCTACCCCGGCTTGAAGGTAAAGCGATGGCTGCTGCTGTCGGCATGTGGCCTGGCAGCTGCACTGGTAGGATTCACACTGCTTGTGGGGCCAGGCCTGCTGCACCTCGCCGAGAAAATACATGCACAGCTGCTGATTCATTTCCAGAATAGAATTTACAGCAGTATGCTTTTGTGTGCCGGCCTTTTGATGTTGTTGTTTGGCCTGCAAAAAACCGCCGCAGCGGTAAAGGAGGTCCTGGCCCGCCATCAAAGCAGGCCGCTTATTGAGGTCCTCTTCACCAGGCGCCTCCTGGAAAAAGGGCCCCGCATTGTCGTTATCGGCGGGGGCACCGGGCTTTCGACCTTGCTGAAGGGTTTAAAAGAATATACCAGCAATCTGACCGCCGTAGTTACAGTTACCGATGACGGCGGCAGCTCGGGTCGCCTGCGGGGAGAACTGGGCATCCTCCCTCCGGGAGATATCCGTTCCTGCTTGTTGGCCCTGGCCGATACCGAACCGCTCATGGAAAAGCTGTTCCAGCATCGCTTCACCGGGGGTGCGGGGCTGGAAGGGCACAGCTTTGGCAATCTGTTTATTGCAGCCATGACCGAAATGTTCGGTTTCCAGGAGGCGGTTAAGCTGTTTGGCCAGGTTCTGGCCATCCGCGGACAGGTATACCCGGTAACCCTGGAGATGGTTCAGCTTCTGTCCGAGGATGTTGAAGGCCGCCGCTTCCGCGGGCAGTCAACAATATACCAGGGGAAGGGTCCCTTAAGGAGAGTTTTGCTCGATCCCCCTTCAATAAAACCGCTTCCTGAAGTTCTGGCGGCCATTGAAGAGGCGGAGGCCATAGTCCTCGGCCCGGGCAGCCTTTTCACCAGCGTTATACCCAACCTGCTGGTGGGGGGAGTTGTTGAGGCCATCCGCCATTCACGGGCGGCGGTCTTCTATGTATGTAACGTCATGACCCAGCCGGGAGAAACCACGGGGTTTACCGCTGCCGACCATGTGCAGGCGCTGCTGGATCACGCGATGCCGGGGTTGATTGACTGCGTTATCGTCAATGCAGATCTGGCTGTGTCCCGGGACAAACTGGAACCTTTTTTGAAAAAAGGTTCAGTGCTGGTCCGCCCTGACTATAAACGGCTGCGGCAGCAGGCCAGCCGCCTCATCAACGGCCCCTTTATTAATCGCAATATGCCTACCCGTCATCATGGACAGCGCCTGGCCCAGGCTATTGTGGAGCAAACCCTGGCGTATGCCGGGCGCAATAGGACAAAGGCTGCAGTGAAGCAATTTAAGTCGTTTGACAGCCGTATTCGCCGGCAGCTGGATCGGCTGGCGAAAGAACATCGATGCTGGTGAATCTATTTAAGCAAGGGGCTGCGGTCCGCTAAGACGGGGGTGTTAAAATGACCTTTGCCCGGCAGGTAAAGCAGGAATTGGCCCGCTTTGGGGAAAGCCATGACTGCTGCAACTCCTGGGAGTTGACTGCATTTCTGCTTTTGAAGGGCTTCCTCTCTATCCGTGAAGGCAAACAAACCCTGATCGTGCAGACTGACTATAGCTATATCGCCCGCCGTCTGTTTACCCTGTTTAAGGCAGTGGGAATTAAATCACCGGCGGTAGTGCTGCAGCAGAAGCCGAAATTGGGAGTAAACCGCTACCTGGTGCAGTTGGCCGGGGCCGACCAGGTAGAGGCGCTGCTGCTTTATTTATGCCTTAAGGAGTCCGGGCAGGCCAACCATCTTGCGCGGGATGCACAAACAACCCCACAGAAGCATTGTTGCCGAAGGGCCTTTCTCAGGGGAGCTTTTTTGGCGGCAGGTTCTATCAGCGTTTCCAGGCGCTCCGGCTATCACCTGGAAATTAACTGCAGCTACGAGGAAGATGCTGCCGCTTTACGGGATTGCCTGGGCTTTTTTTCTCTCAAGCCGTTTCTGCGCCGGCGCCGCGGCCGCAGCTCCATCTACTTTAAAGATGCAGAAGCTATCGCCGACTTTTTGCGTATTGTCGGTGCAAGCAGTTCCCTGCTTGCCCTGGAAAATATCCGGGTAGTTAATAGTATGCGCAACCAGGTAAACAGGCTGGTAAACTGCGATACAGCCAATGTTCAAAAAATAGTAGATTCAGCCCAGCAACAGCTGCGTCAAATTGAAATCATCGAAAATCACATCGGTTTAAACAATTTGCCGCACTCCTTGCGCCAGGCAGCGCAGCTGCGCTGCCGCTTTCCAGAAGCTTCGCTAAAAGAGCTGGGCCTGATGCTTAAACCTCCAGTAGGAAAATCAGGAATGAACCACCGCTTCAGACAGCTGGAGCAAATTGCCGCCGAATGTCTCAAACGGGAAGACAATTTCCAAAAGCCTGCTGAATAATATAATTTTAAAGGACAAATTAAACACACCGGTATATACTTGACCGCTGCCTTGTGCAGGAATTATGCAGAATAATGTCGAAATAGTTAATCGGGATGTGAATTATAATGAAATTGGATTTTCAGCTTAAACTGGAACAGACCCAAAAATTAATTATTACGCCGGAACTAAAGCTGGCCATAACCCTGCTGCAGTATTCGGCGTTAGAGCTGGTAGACTACGTCCAGGAAGAGCTGCTCAATAATCCGGTTTTGGAAATACGGGACCCTGAGGAAGAAACTAAAGATACCGAAACAAGGGAGGAACTGCTGGAGAGCCACCTGGACAGCCAGTTGGAGGACGGGGGGTTTTCCTGGGAAGAATATTTTCGAGATGTAGATTGGTCTTCCATGGAAAAAAACTCCTTGCAGCCCTCGGAGGAGCAGCCATCCATCGAAAATTGTGCCGGAGAAACCGTCTCCATGATGGAAGATCTGCTGGGCCAGCTGCGCATGATGAGGCTGCCGCCCCGCGAATACAGCATGGCCGCATTTCTCGTGGGCAATCTCGATCAAAATGGATATTTGCGCGGCGACCTGGACGAACTGGCCCAATCCCTGGGGGTGTCGGAACAAGAGCTGACCAGGGTTCTCCTTACGGTGGTCCAGCGCCTTGAACCGGCTGGAATCGGCAGCCGCAATCTTCAAGAATGCCTTTTGCTCCAGCTTAAGAATATCGAGAATCCGCCGGAGCTGGCCGTCCAAATTGTTAAAAACTATCTTCCGGCTGCCGCTGACGGGCGTTTCCGCCATATCGCCTCTCGCCTGAATTGTGAGGTTAAAGAAGTGCAGGAGGCCGTTGATTTTATTCGCACTTTAAATCCCAAGCCGGGGAGTATCTACGGCGAGGGAGACGAACCGCGCTATATCATTCCCGATATTATCGTGGAAAAGGTGGGCCGGGAATACGTGGTTATTGTCAACGATTCGGCAACTCCACAATTGACGATCAGCCCTTTTTACCAGAGGCTGCTGCAGAACGGAAACAGCGATGAATCGCTGTCCGCTTATGTTAAAGGTAGGTTTGAAAAAGCGCTCTGGCTCATTCGCAGCATTGAGCAGCGCCGTTTAACCTTGTATAGAGTGGCCCAGCAGATTGTGGAGATCCAGCAGCCTTTCTTAGAACACGGCATTAAGCAGTTAAAACCCCTGACCTTGCGGGAAGTGGCCCAGCGTGTGGGCGTACATGAATCAACGGTAAGCCGCGCCACCAGCAATAAGTATCTGCAAACACCCCGGGGCCTTTTCCCCATGAAATTCTTCTTTTCCAGCGGGCTCACCGGCGAAGACGGTGAAGGGTACTCCTCGCATACTATTAAAACTCTCCTGCGTGAAATGATTGAGCGGGAAGATAGCCAAAATCCCAGAAGCGATCAGCAGTTGAAAGAGCTGTTTGAGCAAAGGGGGGTATCTATCTCTCGCCGCACGGTGGCTAAATACCGGGAAGAGCTGTGCATTCCTCCTTCGTACAAAAGACGACGGCACTAATTTTTTGTGTGTAGATAATTCTGTTTATTTTGAACATTGTTCCGCTATGGGGCGGTTTTTTTATGTCTTTTCAGGGATAAGGCGAAAGCCAGGCGGAAAAATAAAAGGGGCACCTTCGCTTCCTGTAGGCATTTTTATGATAAAATAAAGCTGCCGGGTATAAAAATATCTATGGTGGTGATGGCCATGGTTAAAAAGAGCGTTAAAGATGTAGAAGTGAAAGGCAAGCGAGTCCTGGTTCGGGTTGATTTTAATGTGCCCCTGGAGGCAGGGGAAGTAAAGGATGATACCCGCATCCGGGCGGCGCTGCCCACAATTAGGCACCTGCAGGAGCGAGGTGCCAGAATCATTTTGACTTCCCATCTGGGCCGCCCCAAGGGAGAAATTAAACCTGAGCTGCGCCTTGATCCCGTTGCCAGGAGACTGGCGGCGCTGCTCAATCAGCCGGTGCGAAAGATAGATCAGGCAGTAGGCGATACTGTCGCCGCCGCAGTAGATTCCCTAAGGGAAGGAGAGATCATACTCCTCGAGAATATTCGCTTTGAAAAAGGCGAAGAAAAAAACGATCCAGCCCTGGCGCAGCAACTGGCCCAGCTGGCCGATCTATACGTTAATGATGCGTTTGGAACCGCCCACAGGGCCCATGCCTCCACCGCCGGTGTGGCCGTACATATTCCCGCCGTGGCGGGCCTGCTGATGATTAAGGAAATTGAAACCCTGTCCCGCTGCATTGACAACCCTGGACGCCCCTTGGTGGTCATCCTGGGCGGGGCCAAAGTTTCAGATAAAATTAATGTAATCCGCCGTTTTCTGCAGCTGGCCGACCGCCTGCTCATAGGCGGTGGGATGGCCAATACTTTTTTGGCTGCCCGGGGATGCGCCTTGGGGGATTCGCTGGTTGAGAGCGAACGCATCACGGAAGCGCGTCAGCTATTGGAGGAAAGCAAGCTGAACCGCTGTGAAATCATGCTGCCTGAAGATCTGGTGGTTACCCAGGAAATAAAAGAAGGCAGCCCCTTCAATATTGTCAGCTGCGGCGCAGTGGAAGAAGGCTGGAAAGCGGTGGACGTGGGGCCGGAAACAGCCAACCGCTACAGCCGTGCCGTGGCAGAAGCGAAAATGGTTGTCTGGAACGGGCCGCTGGGGGTATGCGAAGTTTCTCCATTCCACCGTGGAACTGAAATCGTGGCTCGGGCGGTAGCCCAGAGTGAAGCTTTCTCTGTTGTCGGCGGCGGGGACATTGTGGCCGCCCTGGAATCGCTGGGGCTCGCCGGCCAGGTTAATTTTATCTCCACCGGTGGAGGAGCTACGCTGGAGTTTTGGGAAGGCAAAGAGCTGCCTGGTATTGCCGTTCTGCAGGACAAATAGAACCGGGAAATGGAGGATGCCCATGAAACCATTAATTGCCGCCAACTGGAAGATGCATAAAACTGCTGCCGAAGCGGAAGCTTTTTGCCGCCAATTGAGGCAGATGGAAGAAGAATTCAACGGGGTGGAAGTGTTGATCTGCCCCCCCTATACAGCTTTGACCGCCGTGCACAATGCCCTGGAAGGCAGCAGGATCAAACTGGGGGCGCAGAATATGTTCTGGGCCGAACATGGTGCTTTTACAGGAGAGATCGCCCCCTCCATGCTCCGGGAATGGGGCGTAGAGTATGTCATCCTGGGCCATTCCGAGCGCCGCCATCTCTTTGGCGAAGATGATTTCTTGATTCGGAAAAAACTTGAAGCCGCCTTGTCGCATGGACTTAAGCCGATTCTTTGCGTTGGAGAGACAGAGGAAGAGCGGGAAAAAGGGGCAACCGAGAAAGTACTGGAACAACAGCTCTGCGCAGCGCTGGAAGGCCTGGAACAGGAGAAGCCTGGCGAAATAGTCATTGCCTATGAACCGGTATGGGCCATCGGTACGGGTAAAGCCGCTTTTCCCGCTGATGCTGAAAATGCGGCTGTTTGGATCCGCCAGGTTGCAGCACGCCACTTGCCTGAAGAAGCCATTAAGGCCCTGCGCATTCAGTACGGCGGCAGCGTTAAAGTTGAAAATATTGCGGAGTTTATAGCTTTGCCTACGGTGCAGGGCGCCCTGGTCGGTGGAGCCAGCCTGGAAGCGGCCACCTTTGGCAGGCTAGTGATCGCCGCCAGAGAGGCGGTAAGCCGTTGAAACGCGTGGCCCTGGTGATCCTGGACGGGTGGGGTTGCAGCCCGGAAACGGAAGGAAACGCCATTTATCTGGCCGACACTCCAAATCTGGACAGATTATATAAGGAATACCCCCATGCTTTATTGCACGCCGCCGGTGAAGCAGTAGGCCTGCCGCCGGGACAGATGGGTAATTCCGAAGTAGGCCATCTGAATATAGGCGCAGGCCGCGTTGTCTACCAGGAGCTGACCCGGATCAGCCGCTCCATCCAGAGCGGTGATTTTTTCAAAAATCCTGTCTTAATTAAGGCCATGGAAAAGGTGCGCCAGCAGGGCGGAGCCCTGCACCTGGTCGGCCTGGTATCGGATGGGGGAGTGCACAGCCACATCGAGCATCTCCTGGCCCTGCTGGAAATGGCCGGGAAGCGCAAGGTTGAGCGCACATTCGTCCATGCCATTTTAGACGGGCGCGACACACCGCCGGCCATAGCCCGGGTTTTCCTGGAACAGCTGCAAAAGCACATTCAACAAATAGGAGTAGGGCAAATTGCCACGATATGCGGCCGCTATTACGCTATGGACCGTGATCGCCGCTGGAAGCGCGTGGAAAGGGCGTACCGGGCTTACGTTTACGGTGAAGGCAGAAAGGCGGTCGAGCCCCTGCAGGCCCTGGAGGAAGCTTACGCTCGCGGTGAAACCGATGAGTTTGTTGAACCGGTGGTTATGGTCGACGCTAGCGGTAATCCACTGGCCCTCATAAAGGAGCTAGACAGTGTCATCTTCTTCAATTTTCGGCCTGACCGGGCCCGCCAGCTCAGCCATGCCCTAACGGATGAAGTGTTCCCTCATTTTGATCGGGGGGAAAAGAGGCCTTTACCTTATTTTGTGAGCATGACAGAGTACGAACATACTCTACCGGTTCCTGTGGCCTTCCCTCCGGAATACCTTGCAGCGACCCTGGGAGAAGTTTATTCCCGGCACGGCCTTGCGCAGCTGCGGGTGGCCGAGACGGAAAAGTATGCTCATGTGACTTTTTTCCTCAATGGTGGGCGGGAAGAACCCTTCCCCGGCGAGGAAAGAATCCTGGTTCCCTCCCCCAAGGTTTCCACCTACGATCTGCAGCCTGAAATGAGTGCCCCGGAAGTAACCCGCAGAGTGGTGGAAGCGCTGGGCGGCGATCGCTACGCTTTAATTGTGGTTAATTACGCCAATGCCGATATGGTGGGACATACCGGCAATATAGAGGCGGCCGTGGCGGCGGTGGAGGCGGTAGACCGCTGCCTGGGAGAAATCTATTCCGCCGCCATGGACCGCGGGTGGAAGGTGCTCATCTGCGGGGATCATGGCAACGCCGAAAGGATGTATGATCAAAGCGGCGGCAATCATACCGCCCATACCCCCAACCCGGTGCCGCTGCTGCTGCTGGGGGAAAAAG
This sequence comes from Bacillota bacterium, assembly GCA_029782095.1. GTDB lineage: Bacteria > Bacillota > Dethiobacteria > DTU022 > DTU022 > JAKPEE01. Next base: position 41,173 of record JAKOVL010000125.1, read on the forward strand.
GGGCATCGCTGCGCCCGGCTGGTATTCTGGCTGACCTGGCCCCAACCATACTGGATCTGGCCGGGCTGCCATGCCCCCCGGAGATGACCGGTCAAACCATGTTGGTCAGGCCGGGCATAGCGCAAACACGGCCCGGCATTTCATCTTAACCGGTGCCGGCCTGAATGGGGCCGCCGTGTCTACAGATATGAAGTAACCACTTTAACCTGTATAAAAGGAGTGTACAAGAATGGAAACCCAGATTAAGCAGATCAAAGCCAGAGAAATCATCGATTCCCGGGGGAACCCTACGCTGGAAGTGGACGTGCACCTGGAAGGGGGCTGGATGGGGCGCGCCGCGGTGCCGTCGGGGGCTTCCACCGGAGCTTATGAAGCGGTGGAGCTGCGCGATGGAGATACAGAACGCTACCTGGGCAAAGGGGTTTTAAAGGCGGTGCAGCATGTTAATGAGATTCTGGCCCCTGCTTTGCACGGTTTGAGCGTCCTTAACCAAAGGCACCTGGATCAGGTTATGATCGAGCTGGACGGCAGCCAGAACAAGGGGCGTCTCGGTGCCAACGCCCTCCTCGGTGTTTCCCTGGCCTGTGCCCGGGCGGCTGCAGCCATGCTTGACCTGCCCCTGTTCCGCTACCTGGGGGGAGTAAACGCAGCCCTGCTGCCGGTTCCCTTCATGAACATTTTAAATGGCGGCAAACATGCCGATAACACCGTGGATATCCAGGAATTCATGATCGTCCCCGCCGGGGCTGATTCTTTCAGCCAGGCCCTGCGCATGGGCGTTGAGGTTTTTCACCATCTTAAAAAGAGCCTCGCTTCCCGCGGGTTAAGCACCAGCGTCGGGGATGAAGGCGGCTTCGCCCCCAACCTGAAAACCAGCGCGGAGGCCCTTGATTTAATTGTCGAAGCCATCGCTGCGGCTGGCTACCGGCCCGGGGAAGATGTCTACCTGGCCCTGGATGTGGCCGCCACGGAGCTTTTTGCGGAGGGCCGCTACCGCCTCGAGGGCCGGGAATACAGCAGTGAAGAAATGATCCAGTTCTACAGCGAGCTGACACGCCGTTACCCCATTATCAGTATTGAAGATGGGCTGGACGAAGAAGATTGGGACGGCTGGGCCGCCCTGACCCGGGCCCTGGGTGACAGGATCACCCTGGTGGGGGATGACCTCTTTGTGACCAACCAGGAGCGGCTCGCCCGGGGTATTGAAACCCATACGGCCAACTCCATTCTGATTAAACTGAATCAAATCGGCACCCTCAGTGAAACCCTGGAGACCATGGCCCTGGCTGCCCGGGCCGGCTACAGCCGCATCGTCTCTCACCGCTCCGGGGAAACAGACGATACCTTCATCGCGGACCTGGCCGTGGCCACCGGTGCCGGCATGATTAAAACCGGGGCACCCTCGCGGGTGGATCGGGTGGCCAAGTATAACCAGCTGCTGCGTATAGAAGAATCCCTCGGCGCAGCGGCCCAGTTCGCCGGGAAAACAATCATCCCCTAAATTTGTTCAAAACATATTTGTCAGATTTCCGTATCTATGATAGAATGTTACAGTACTGTCATGCCTGAGGGGGGTTGCGATCCATGTTAATTAATGTGCTTACAGCTGTCTATATACTCGTCTGTATCGCCCTCATCGTCACGGTCCTGCTGCAATCGGGGCGCAGCGCCAGCCTGGGTGCAATAGCCGGGGGCGCTCAATCGCTGTTTGGCAAGAAAAAAGGCCTGGACGATCTTTTAAGCAAGGTCACCACCGTGCTGGCTATCGCTTTCATGCTTTTTACTATTGTCATTACGCTGCTGCGATAGCCGCGCGTTTCCCTACGCTAGAAGCAGGGGCGGGTAATCCCGCTCCTTTTATTTTGCCCGTTTGCGGGGTATAATGTAACCTGAGGGAATAATTAGAATTGGCAACAAATTACTTTACGGCTTGACCGGAGCAATAAAGGAGATAGATTGTTATTAAATGGCTCGACAAGCGAAGAAACAAGAATTACGCAGCCGCATTATAACACTTCTGGCGGAAAGCCGGCATCAATCGCTGTCTACAAGGCAAATGGCCCGCACCCTGGGGTTGCAAGGGCAGGAAAACAGGGTGCTGTCGCGGGAACTGAAGCTTATGCTGGAGGAGGGACTGATTATTAAAACGGCCCGGGGCCGCTACGGTCTGCCGCGGCGCCTGGATTGCCTGACCGGTGTATTGCAGGGAAACCGCCGTGGATTTGCTTTTTTGCGCCCGGACGATAAAGGAGAAGATATCTACATCAGTGCGCAGAATCTTAACAGTGCCGTGCATGGCGACCGGGTAGTTGTCCGTCTCGCTGCCACGGGGCGGCGCCGCCGCGAGGGTGAGGTCATCGATATTTTGCAGCGCGGCCACAGCCGCCTGGTGGGCACCCTGGAGCAGCACGGCAAGCGTTTCTATGTCATACCCGATGATCAGAGGCTCAGTCACGCCATCGAAGTAACCGCGGGATGGCAGCTGGCCCAAAAAGGGGATAAAGTTGTCCTGGAACTTGAAGCCTGGGCGCGGGGGGCCAAGCCGCCCCGGGGCAGAGTGGTGGAGCGGCTCGGCCGGGCCGGAACCGCCAGGGCAGAACAATTATCCCTGCACCGCAAGTTCGGCTTGCCGGTGGAATTTCCCGGGGAGGTGCTTCGGGAAGCGGCAGATCTCCCCGGCGAGGAAGCCATTCAAAAGGTGGCTTTGGAACAAGGACGCCGAGACCTGCGGGACCTGCCCATGGTCACCATCGACGGGGAAACAGCCAGAGATTTCGATGATGCCGTCTCATTGGAGAAATCCGGGGATGGTACTTATCGCCTCGGTGTACATATTGCCGATGTTTCCCATTATGTCCGCGAGGGGGGAGCCCTGGATCGCGAAGCGCTGAACCGATCCACCAGCACCTACCTGGTGGACCGGGTCATTCATATGCTCCCACCGCGGCTTTCAGAAGAACTCTGCAGTCTTAAGGCCGGCCGGGATCGCCTGGCTCTATCTGTGTTCATGGATCTGAACGCCGCCGGCGAAGTGACCGGTTACAGCTTTACCCCCAGCGTGATCCGCATTGCCGAGCGGTTGACCTACCCCCAGGTGGAAGCCTTCCTGGAAAATAAAGGGGAAGGCAAGCCGCTGGAGCATCCCCAACTCGGAGAGATGCTCTACGAAATGGATCGGCTCGCCTCCCTGCTGCGCCAGCGCCGCCTGCAGCGCGGTGCCCTGGACCTGGACCTGCCCGAAGCGGAGATTATCCTGGATGACAGCGGGAAGCCGGTCCGCATCGAACGGCGGCACCTGGGCCGCTCGGAATCGCTGATCGAAGAATTCATGATTCTCTGCAACGAAACTGTGGCCGGCCATTTGGCCCGGGAGAAGCTTCCCTGCCTTTACCGGGTTCACGCTGTCCCCACCGGGGAAAAGCTGGCTGCGCTAAAGGAGACCCTTTCCTTGCTGGGCCTTGACGCGGTAAGCCGGCAGAAAGAGCTGAAGCCTTCCCAGTTGAAAGAGCTGCTGGAAAATTCAAAGGGGAGGCCGACAGAAAGGCTGATCCGCTATCTAATGCTGCGCTCCCTGCCCCAGGCCCGGTACAGCGCTGAAAATGAAGGCCATTTCGGGCTCGCTTCGCCCTGTTATTGCCACTTTACTTCACCCATCCGCCGCTACCCCGACCTGGTGGTGCACCGTATCCTGAAAGAGCACCTGTCCGGAAACGGGCTGCGGGGGGCGATGTTGGAACGGTTCAAGGCCCGCCTGCCGGAAATAGCCGAGCAGACTTCAGAGCGGGAAAGGGAGGCCATGGAAGCTGAACGGGCCAGCGAAGACCTGATGAAAGCCCGCTACATGGAAGACAAAATCGGAGAGGTTTTCCCCGGCATCATCAATGGGGTTGCCAGCTTCGGCATATTTGTGGAGCTTGAAAATACGGTGGAAGGGATGATCCCCATCGCCGATTTGGATGACGACTATTACGTGTTCCATGAAAAACAGGCCGCCCTGGTGGGAGAGCGGACCCGCAAAACCTTCCGCCTCGGCGACCACATCCCGGTGCAAGTGGTTAAAGTTAACACCGTCGAGGGCAAGGTGACCTTTGCCCTGGCCCGGAGTACCAGGTGATTGGTTCGCAGTTTAAATGCAGGGGCGCAGCTGCTGCGCCTGCTGCTAAACCTTACCATAGAGATTGAAGGAGGAGAAACCAAATGGATCTCTACCAGGTTCTGCAAGGCCGCCGCAGCATCCGCAAGTATAAACCTGACCCCGTTCCCGCGGAGACCCTGGCCAAAATCCTGGACGCAGCCCGCATTGCCCCTTCCTGGAAAAACCTGCAGTGCTGGAAATTTATTGTGGTGCAGGATCCCGCACGAAAAGAGCGATTGGCCGAAAGCCTCCCTCCCACCAACCCGGCCCTCAAAGCAATACGCGAACAGGCGCCGGTGGTCATTGCCCTTTGTGCCGATCCGGAGCAGTCAGGAGTGCAGGACGGCAAGGAGTACTACCTGCTGGATGCCGGCCTGGCCATGCAGCAGCTGATGTTGGCTGCCTATGCCGAAGGGCTCGGCACCTGCTGGGTATGCCTTTTTGACGAGGCCAAAGCCAAGGCCGTGCTGCAGGTACCGGACCGGTACCGGGTTGTCGGCCTCACCCCCCTGGGAGTCCCCGAGCGCCAACCTTCCCCCCGCCCGCGCCTGGAGCTAAAGGAAATTGTCTTTGCGGAGGTATGGGGCCGCCCGTATGAACAGTGAAGAGCGGGGGGCTGAGATTAACAAAAATCTTAAACTCCCCCTGTATGCTTAACCGCATCAAGCTCCCCCCTTGGGGGGGGGGGGTGATCATAGTAAACTTTCTCTTACTTTAAATGTTGAGCCTGGCCTATATTTAACACCGGAGAGTGAAGAAAAAGAATGAACGCGGTGAAAGGGGGTCGTCCCGAAAGTCATTTGGGGCGACCCCTTAAGTTTGTTCTTTAAGGTAAGTTGTTAGAGTACCGGCAAAGGGATTTAGGCAATATCAGACGGAAACAGCGGCCATCTTGGCCAGGTTATGGGCAATACACAGCAAACCCCACTCTGCCTTGACCTTTACGATTCCCCTTAGTAAAAAGCGCCTAAAGGGCCAGTATTCATCCGAAAACCGATTCAACTTCAGTCGAACGCTGGGCTCTTAAGAGCATCCCTTTTTCTGAACGCAGATTGCGGGCGGTTTTTTCCCTTAATTTTTGCAGCCTTTTGCTAACCTCGATCCGGCGGTTTATCGTTCGAAAGCCTAACCGACTGTTGCCCCTTAAAGTGACTGAGAAAATGGAGAGAAAACGTTAGTGTAAAGTTATTGTAGGTTTTTGGAGGGAATTTTTATATAGAAATAGAAGAGGAACCTCGCATTCGGCAAGAATGTAATCCCCTTAGGAAGGAGACTGAGGTTCCTCATGGATGTAGTTCGTTTAGTAGACTCTAAAATCCTTTCAGTAGTGGAAAAGATCTTTGCTGTTTTGGAAGGCGGAATTGACTATCGT
>JAKOVL010000141.1 GCA_029782095.1 Bacillota bacterium
GCGCTAAAAGGTTGAAGGTATATTATATGGACCGGGCCACTTCGTTGGCACTGGTTACCGCTTCCCAGACCCGGCCCGGCTGTTGGCTGTCACCCACACAATAGATTTCCGGGGCCGCCTTTTGTTCCAGCAACTGGCGATAAAGGGAGTTGTCGCTCTGGCCGCCGGTGGCCAGGATTACGAAATCGCTCTCAATCACTATATCTTCGGTGTCCCCGGCCTTCAGCTTTTTGGCAAAGGGGTTGTGGACATTCTCCGGTATGAGGGTGCGCCAGGGGGTGTAGGGATCAGTACGCTGCCGGTGGGCTTTAAGATATATTTTATTGCCCTCGGCTTTTACAGCTTCCGTGCTGATATAGGCCTGCACCGGCCGGGGCAGAACATCCTGAGGGGAATCGGATGGAGCCCCATCCCCGCCAGCATCCAGAGCATCATGGCCCGGTTGGCATGCACTACTCCGGTCATCAGGTCGGCTTGCTTTTCCACAATGGTAACTTCCACCTCTCTTTGGCTGGCCAGGGTGTAGGCTACTTCGCAGCCCACCAATCCTCCGCCTATGACAGTAACTTTTTGTGCATTGGGCGGCAGCTCACCCCCTGCCCGCAGGAAATCTCTTACTTCTGCGTGAGGTATGGATTCCAGGCCCTCAATGGGAGGGATAGTGCCTTTCAGACCGCTGCAGCAGATGATGACATCGTATTTACCCGCCAATTCCTCCGGGCTGGCTTCATGATTGTACTCTATTTTCAAGCCCTGCTCCGCCAGCAGGTCCATTTGATACTGCAGGTTCTCCAGGTAACGTTTAACATCATGCTTGATAGGCATATTAATGGTCAGCCGCAGCTGCCCGCCCAGGGCTGCTTCCTTTTCGAACAAGTGAACTTCGTGTCCTCTTAAGAAGGCAGTCTTGGCTGCCTCACAGCCTGCAGGACCTCCGCCTATTACTGCCACTTTTTTGCCGCGCCGGGCAGGTTCCAGCTTTTTGGTATCCTCAAAGCCGGTATAAGGATTCACCGCACAGCAGGGATGACCGCCCATGATAAAGGACTGGATGCAGGCTTCCTGATCACCGATGCAGTGAGTGATTTCCCGGATCCTGCCTTCTCTTACCTTGTTTGGCCAGTGGGGGTCAGCCAGCAGGGGACGTCCCAGCATTACGAAGTCAGCCCAGTTCTCCTCCAAAACCCTGGCGGCTGCTTCGGGTTTGCCCATTTTCCCCACGGCGATGACCTGGGCGTTTATTCCCTTGCTTTGGAAGTACTTTTTCAGAGTACCGGCCATATCCCGTACATAGGGGATATCATCAAAATAAGCGGGAGGATGAGGATAAAACCAGTTGTC
>JAKOVL010000158.1 GCA_029782095.1 Bacillota bacterium
GCCCGGGCGATCAGGACAGCGCCGGTCAGCACCGCGATGCCTCCTGCGGCTTGAAGCGGTGAGAGGCGATCCTGTAGCAGAATTGCCGCGCTGAGCGTAGTAAAAAGGGGTTCGGTCATGCTTAAGATTGAAGCCCGGGCCGGCCCAAGGATTTCTATGCCCCTGAAGAAAGCAAAGATGCCGATGATCGTCGAAAAAAAGACCAGGCCCAGCGCAGGGAGCCAGGCTGCAGGAGCAAAGGCAAAACTGATTCTTTCTGTGAAAAGGCTGACCACAAGGATGCCGGCGCCGGCAAATAAAGAAACAAAAGTGCTGGTGATCAGCGGCGGGGTGCTTTTTAAAACTCTGTTTCCCATGATGATATAAGTTGAGTAAACCAGGGCTGCGCTGAGAGCAAAAGCGATGCCGGTACCGCTAATGCGGCCGTAGGAAGTACCCAGGATTAACATAACGCCGACAAACGAGACGGCGGCGGAAACAAGCGTCATCCGGGTCGGTTTGTCGCGGTTAATAATTGAAGCCAAAAAGACCACGATCAGGGGATAGGTGTACAACAGCAGCGCCGCCAGAGATGGGGCAATGTGGCGTACTGCTGAAAAATAAAATGTAGACTGCAGAGTGTAGCAGACTCCGCCAAGGAGGAAGAGGTAAAACAGATCCCTTCGCTTCAGGGCAATGCTGCGATGCTTGATCAAAACATAAACCAGGAAAATCACCGTGGCCAGGGTGAAACGAATTAACAGCAAGGTCGTAACGTTGATGCTGCTCTGGTAGGCGTAAAGGGCAAAGATGGGGATCAGGCCAAAGCCGAAGGCTGAGAGCAGTACCAGCGCCACCCCTTTTAAATATTGCTGCATCGCGTGCCGTCTCCCTTGATCAAACATTTATGGCCTGATCATACCGGATTATATTTGTTTTGGCTACCGGAAAATATTTTTCATGGGCGGGGGACTGCACTCTACAATAATTTTGTTTTCTGGTGTGGCCGGGTGAGTGCCCTGCGCCTCCTGTACAGGTTTATGGGGCTGTCCCAAAAGGGCAGCCTCTTTTGTGCAGCCTCAGTTTTACGGATTCATTGCGTCAACGGCAGTTCCCTCTCCCCCGGTGGGAGAGGGTTAGGGAGAGGGGGAAAGGAAGTCTGTTGCTCTGGCATGGGCCGGGAAAAGCTGCGCCCCCCACCCTGCCCTCCCCCACGAGGGGGGAGGGTTCGGTTAAGTGAAACAGCCGGATTGAAAGGCTTAAGCCCTGATTTCCTGCCGCATAAAGATAATGTAGGCGGCGGCGAAACAGATCAAAGTGGCGGCAAGCAAACCGACCACGTGGGGCCAGATCAACAGCAGGCTCTGCCCGAAAGAGAGCGGCGCTTTAATTGCACCATACAGCTGATCAAGCATGACCAGGCCGAGGCTTCTCACGGAGGGATTGAGCAAGGTTGTCGTTGCTTCATCGTAAAGGGCTATGGGCGATAGCCGGCTCAGCCCCTGGTATAACCGGGCGTTGGCCATGACCCGGCTGATATTTCCCGAATCGGTCACCGGAATAAGCGCATCAGCAATCGCCCCCACGAGGAAGGCGGCAAACAGGGAAAAAAACAGCCACAGGGCCACGCCTGCCAGGGCCGACGTGGTGGTTTGACGAAACAAAACGGAGAATAGAAGGGAAAGGGCCAGCCAGAACGAAATGTAGATCACGCTCAGGGCCAGGTAGGCCAGGATGCGCAGCAGCTCCTCCAGGGTCGGGGGGACCCCAAAAACAACCAGCCCCAGGCCCCCGGTGAGAAAGCCCAGCCCAAAAACAACCATGGTTAGCACGATTACCCCGGCAATAAACTTGCCGTTGATTAAAGCATCCCGGTAAATCGGCTGCGAAAGGACATGGCTTAAAGTGCCCCGGTCCCGCTCGCCGCTGATGGCGTCAAAGCCCATGATCAAGCCGATCAGCGGCCCTAAAAAAGAGACAAAGGAGGTGAAGGAAAAGGGCAGGTTGGATCCGGCGGTGGTAAAAAGTTTCAGAAAAACAAAGGCGGTTTCTTCGCCTGCGGCCGCCGCCCTGATGGTTGTTGCAGCAATATACAGGGAGGCCAGGCAGGCGGCCACCACCAGAAAGGTCAGGATGAGAAATCGCCTGCCGCTGAGATGATCGGCCACCTCTTTATTAACCACCGCGGCCAGGCCTTTATTGGCCTGAAACAGGTGTTCCAGCCTTGGAAGGTTTGGCCTGGGCAGCGCTATTTTGAACATGTGCTCCCTCCTCCTGCTGGAAATATTGCTGATATATATCGTCCAGGGAAAAACCTCTCAAGTGCAGGTGCAGCAGCCTGTAGCCCGCTTCCACTATTTTTTTTGCCAGAAGCGCCCTGATATCCTTGGTGCACTGCAAAGTGATGATGTGGCTATCTTTTTTCAGCTCTATCACTCCGTCAATTTCACGGCAAAGATGATAGAGCGCCTCATCCCGCGGTTCGGCAATCAACTCCAGCCTTAACTGCTTTCCCGCCAGGAGCTGCTGCCCCAGCTGATTGATCGTGCCGGAGGCGATCATGCGCCCCTTGACAAAGATGCCCACCTGGTCGCAGATTTCTTGCACCTGCGGCAAAAGATGGGACGATATGATAATGGTTCTCTTATCTTCCCGGGCCAGGCTTTTGATCAAATCCAGCAGCTCCCTCACCCCTTCCGGATCAATGCCCAGGGTGGGTTCATCCATGATGATCAGCGGTGGATCTTTAACCAGCAGATCCGCGATACCCAGGCGCTGGCGCATGCCGCGCGAATATTCGCTTACTTTTCGCGCAGCGGCATCTTGAAGTCCCACTTTCGCCAGGGCGCTGGCAATACGCGCTTCCGCCACTTTTGACGGCAGACCGTTTAACGCGGCAGTATATTGCAGGTTGGCCAGCCCGCTCATATCATGGTAAAACCCGACGTTATCCGGCAGGTAACCGACCATGGCTTTTACCTTCAGGGGATGGCGGGTGGGATCATACCCGTTAATCAGCGCTCTACCTGCGGTGGGCTCGGTTAGGCCCAGGAGCATCAAAATGGTCGTGGTTTTTCCAGCGCCGTTGGGACCAAGCAGCCCGAAAATAATGCCCTTTTCTACCTGCAAATTAAGACCGTCCACAGCGGTCAGATTGCCGTAGCGCTTGGTCAAATTTTCTGTTTCAACCACGATCTGTCTTGGTGCCGCCGCCATCATTACCGCCTCCCGTACTGATGAAAGACCCAGTATACTCCGGCGCAGACACCAAGCACGACGACAATACCGACCAGGCCCCATAAGGTGGAGGTCTTAACCGTAACCCTGAAATCAACTTTTTCACTGGCTTCTTTGGCCGAAGCCCGCATGGAAACAACATAATCACCGGCAATGGCCTTGCTGTTGGCGGTGATGGTGGCTGTAATCTGCCGCTTTTCGCCGGGATTTAGAACATCAATGCTTTTCGGATCAAAGGTCACCGACCACTGATCCGGTGTCTGGGCGGAAAAGTTGATGCCATGCAGGGCCGCGCTGCCTCTATTTTCCACTTCAAGCATGACCTTTTTATCCCGGCCGGCCACCACCTCCGTGTTCAACCTTCCGGAGGGGGTGGAGAAGACCATGGTGTAGGTGCCGCTAATAACCACCTTCAGCTCGGTTGCCACCTGTCCGGTACCGCTGACGGCGTAAACCGGGATGGTGTACTCGCCCGCCTCGACATTCGCGGCAGGGGTGACGCTGGCATCGAGATTTTTCGTTTCACCTGCGCCCACGGCAATGCTGGCCACCTGCTGCTGCTCATAAGAAGGCTTGAAGGTAATTTGCCAGCCCGGCGGCATGTCGGCCCCGAGGCTATAGGACTGTTCCTCGCTGCCGTTATTGGTCAGGCTGAGTTTAAAATTAAAAGTGGCGCTGGCCGGCCCTTGCAGTACGGCGTACTGGGCTTTAAAGCTGTCGTCGCCGGAGCGGGTGCGGCTGATATTGATTTTAATCTGCAGACGGTCTAGGACACTGCCGCCCGCTGCGGCCGCAACGGTGACGGAGTAAACCTCTTCCGCCGCCTCTTCCGGGACCCGGACCTTTAATTCCGCCCTTTCCGCGGAGTTTCCTTCGACAAACACCTCGCTGATGTGGCGCCCCTGGGCCATGAGGGAAGCCTGCCACTCTTCCGGACAGCGATCCACTCTTAGCTGGATCACCCGGCTGGCCCCACCCCGGTTGTGAATTTGCAGCGGGAAGGTAAGATTTTCACCGGGGCTGGCGGTAATACCGGGGTAGGTGGTGGACAATTCGATTCCTGACGCTGCCGCTGCCGGCTCAGCGGGGATAAGGGGATACAGTAGAGCAACTACTAAGACCAGGCTTAAGAGAATCTTTTTTTTCATTTTTTCCCTCCTAAAATTATTTTCTAAAATACTCAAAATTTACTGGGAGAAGATTTTCATATTCAAAAACCTCGTTGCCGTCATAGCCCAGCACACGGTAATAGATGCGGTTTGCTTCATCAGTAGAAGCGATCAGGACATAATTTCTCTTCTCCGTGGCCGGCGTTAAAATCAGCAAAGGGAAAAATTCTGATCCTTCAAAGGAATGTGTTGATGTGACATTCAACTGGCCCTGGGCGTCGCGGGTCCAGATGATGGCTATTAATGTGTCTCCATAATCCGGTTCTCGAATGCGCCATGTATTTACCAGTTCCAGCGGTTCTTCGCCGTCCAGGTCTATATCGATTGTCTCGATCTCTTCAAAGTATGGCCCCATGGCCCCGTAGCGCGCCGCCGGCTCCCGCTGCTCTTTCCACCACCATATTCCTGCAGAAATCCCCGCCAGGCAAAATATGACCATGGCGGCGGGAATGGCGATCAATGCAAGTTTCTTTGATCTGCCTGGTTTTTCATAAAGGCCCAGCTTTAAGCGCAGGTGCACATGATCGCGCATTTCTTGATTAAACTTGAGATTGCCTAAGCCCTTAGCCAAAGCCCGGGGCAGCTTTTTTAGCAGTTCTTCAAATTTCAGGCTATTCATGGCTGACAACCCCGTTTTCCAGCAAAATGCGTTTCAACTTTTGCCGGCCCCGGTACAGCCTCATCTTAACCAGGGGCTGGTTGGTCCCGGTAATCCGGGCAATTTCTTTAGTATCATACTGGTAAAGATAATAAAGCACGATTACTTCCCTATACTTGACCGGCAGATTCATAACGGCCTGGTAAAGCGCTCTTTCATCCAGATCGGCCAGCGCCTGTTCTTCAGTATCCAGGCGGCTGACCAGTTCAAGGTTATGGTCATCGATAAACTGGCAGCCATAACGCTTTTTTTTTCTGAGCCGGTCCCGGCAGAGATTAACCGTAATGCGATAAATCCAGGAGTAGGGGATAGGCTTGCCTTGAAATTTCGGTAGAGAGGTGAAAACCCTTAAAAATACCTCCTGCGCGGCATCCCTGGCTTCTTCGATATCGCGCAGGTAGGAATAGGCCAGGCGCAGTACCTGGTCCCCGTGCTGCCGCATGAGGTATTCCAAATCCGGGGTGGGTTCTTTTAGTTCCTGTGGCTTGAGCATTTTTAACACCAGGCCTGTTCACTCTTGCTTGATCTTAAAAATGCTTCCCTTTTATTAAAACGCGTGGAGGGGAGAAAGGTAACACCCTTTTACATAAATAATTTTATATAAGAATTTTGCTTTGTAAAACCGGGTTTCCAGGCTGTGCTGACGCCTGGTTAAACCGATCCGGGTTGCAGTTTTGAAGCGATGGCGTTGATCAATCACGCAGGAAAGCCGCAACAGATTATTGAATATTAATTATGTTTCGCGAATTCATTAAGCGCAACAGAGTGAGACTTTAATCCAGTTTAAATTAAGGAGGGAAAAAATGTCTGCTTCCCGGTTTAAATCCTTTAATTACGCTGTCGGCATGTTCGGCACCTCCATCCCCATTAACCTGTTAAAAACTTATGCCACCTACTTTTACGTGGACAAGATGGGCTTAACCACGACAAATATAGCTACCATTCTCTTCATCTACACTTTTATCGATGCCGCCGACAACCCCGTTTACGGCTTTTTCTCCGACCGCACCCGCACGCGGTGGGGGCGCAGGCGCCCCTGGCTGGTCATCAGCACGCCCCTGATGGTACTGGGCCTCATTTTTTTCTACAATCCGCCGGCGCATATATCGCTTAAGTCCCTCTTCTACTACGCCGCCTTCTTTTTCATCTTTACGGGCACCCTTGATTCCATGGTCAACGCCAACTACGGGGCCCTCTTCCCGGAGCTTTTTACCACCGACGCCAGTCGCGCGGCCACCAACGCCCTGCGGCAGGCCTTTCAGCTGGTGGCCATGATCATCAGCATTGCCCTTACCCCCATGGTCGCCAGCGCCATCGGCTACGGCACTACCTCCATTATTTACGGCATCCTCGGCGGAGCGGTGATCTTGTACATGGCCTTGACCAGCAGGGAAGTTCCCGTGCGGCAGGAAGAGGAGAAGCCGGCCCTCTGGCACAGCATTAAAAGCCTGCTCATAAATCGCAAGTTCTGGATCGCCGGCCTGGCCAACGCCTTTTACAGCGCCGCCATGGCCCTGGTCATGGCCGCCGTGCCCTTCTTCGTCAAGTATGCCCTGGAGCTGCCCGAGGGCCAGGCCACCTTCCTATTGGCACCGGTGCTAATTGTCGCCGTCGGCTGCGTCTTTATCTGGGCGGCGCTGGTGCGAAAATTTTCGGTCATACCCGTCTGGCGCGCCGCCCTGGGCACGCTGGGCGTCGCCTTTGTGGCCCTCTACTTTGCCCGCTCCTTTACCGCCGCCCTTTTGTGCAGCATCCTGGTAGGCTTCGGCTTCTCCGGGGTAATCGCCACCATGGATCTCATAGGCGCAAAAATCATGGACGAGGACAAAGAAAAATATCAACTGCGGCGGGAGGGCATCATCGCCAGCGCCCTGGGCTTCATGAACCGGCTCAACGGCCTCTTTGTCAGCCTGGCCTTTCTCCTCGTTGCTGCCCTCTACGGCTTTGAAAGCGGCGAGGTGCCCGGCAGCCAGCCGGACAGCGCGGCCCGCTTCCTGATCACCATCTTCCCCATGGCCCTGATGGCCTTGAGCCTTGTCTTCTCCTTCCTAATCGACTTCCGGGAGGAAGAGGCTGACCGGCAGGCTTCTCCTGCCGCCGCTTCAGGAGGGGGGAATAGCTAGCCATGGCCCTGGTTCGCATTGACCACGTTCCGGTAAATGTGGGATTAAACCTGCCCCTGAACATTATCGTTCCCGACCCCGGCTCCATGGGCGTGGTACCGGTGCGGGAGCGCAAGGTCCTCTACCTGCTGCACGGACTGAGCGACGACGCCTCCGCCTGGCAGCGCTACACCTCCATCGAAACCCTGGCCAATGCCTACGGGCTGGTGGTGGTGATGCCATCGGCAGGCCGCAGCTTCTACTGCGACCTGCCTAACGGGCAAAACTATTTCACCTACCTGACGGAAGAGCTGCCCCGTTACCTGGAGGACCTCTTCCATCTCGCCCCCGGGCGCGAAGACACCTTGATTGCCGGCAATTCCATGGGCGGCTACGGCGCCTTTAAAGCCGCTTTTCTCCGCCCTGAGCTCTACAGCGCCGCCGCCAGCTTCTCGGGGATGCTTTCCCTGGAATTTCTGAAATACTTTCCCGAGGATCCGCGCCTGGCAGAATTCACCCACCTCTTTGGAAATCTGGAAAACCTGCCGGGCAGCGAGCATGACCCGGCGGTGTGGTTAAAAAAAGCTGCGGCAAATAAAACCGATCTGCCCCGCCTTTACCTGGCCTGCGCCCGGCAGGAAGATCTTTACCCCCTCAATGTGATCTTTAAAACCGGTGCCAGCGAGCTGGGCATTGAGGTGGATTACTATGAGGCGGACGGTCGGCACGACTGGTTTTTCTGGGACGCTCAAATCCGGCGCTTTCTTGCCGCTGTCCTTGGCGAACCGCCCCTGGAATAAAGAATTGATGGAACGAAAGGAGAATGGCGATGCAAAAAAGGCTGGAGCTGCCGCTGTTTATTGAGCACGAGCGGGAGGGATCCTATTTTACCCTTCCCTTTACCATGCCGCCCGACGTTGAGTCCGTGACCCTGCGCTACAGCTATGATCGCCACCTCGAGAGCGAAAAGGCGGTTGATCACGGTACTTTTATCGCCCGGCGGGAGGCCAACATCATTGATCTCGGTCTCGTTTCTCCCGAAGGCATCCAGGTGGGCGCTTCGGGCTCGGACAAGCAAGAAATATTTATTAGTGAAACCGCTGCCACCCCGGGCTACCGCCCCTGCCCCCTGGTTCCGGGCCGGTGGCAGATCATCGTTGGCGCCTACAAGGTGGCGCCCGCAGGGGTCAATGTTACCTACGAAATAACCTTTACCTTCAAAAAGATGCGCCTGCTTAAAGGCGACCTGCATACCCACACCGTGGCCTCGGACGGCGTTTATACCGCCGCGGAGCTGGGCCGGCGGGCCCTCCTTCACGGGTTGGATTTTTTAGCCATTACCGATCACAACCAGATGGTCTCGCGGGAGTCGCTGCCCCGCATCGAGGGGATTACCCTCATCCCCGGCATTGAATGGACCCATTACCGGGGGCATGCCAACTTTTTGGGAGTGGATCAACCTTACGATGGCCCCTTTTTCGCCAACACGCTGGAGGAAGTGCGGGAGCGCTTCCGATCCGCCCGGCAGCGCGGCGCTCTGATCATGATCAACCACCCCTTTGAAGAAGGGTGCGAGTTTCAGTTTGATCTGAATGAGCTGCCCTTTGATTGCCTCAATATTTGGAACGGGCCCATGCGCCTGCAGAATTTCCGGGCCGTGGCCCTGTGGCAGGAAATGCTGGAGGAGGGGAAGAAGGTGCCCATCTGCGGCGGCAGCGATTTTCATCGCGATATGCCCTTTTTATACCCGGGAGCGCCGACCACCTGCGTCTATGCCCGCTCGGCCAGCGTGGAGGATATCCTGGAAGCCATCAAGCAGGGGCATGCCTACATCATTTACGCCCCTGACGGGCCTTCCCTGGAGATGACCGCGGGGGAGGCTATCCTCGGCGACACCGTCCCCTGGCCGGAGGTCAAGGAGATGGAGATTACCCTGGACGGGCTGCAGGCCGGAGACACTGTCCAGGTCATCACCGCGCGGGAGAGCAAAACCATCCTGGAAGCCCCCGCCTCCGGACGCTACCGCGCCGTTTATACCATGGAAGAGCCGGGGTTCGCCCGGGTGGCGGTCCTGCGTTTTTTCCTGCCCGGCATACCGGTCCTTCCGGCCCTTTTATCCAACCCCATCTACTTTGAAAAGCGCTCATGAAAGGCGCTGATCATTTAGTACAGGGGTTGGAGGCGGCAGCTCAAGCGGCTGCATGGAGGCGCAGCAAATTTGATATAATCTTTGCGGGAGCCAAGGGACAGGTTTTAGATTGTTTTCCCAGAGACTGTAATGGTATTATTGCTGCAGCATCAAGGGCTGACCCCATGGGAGGATGGGCAAATGTTATACCGCGAAATGGGAAAAACTGGGGATAAAGTTTCCGTATTGGGCTACGGCTGCATGCGTTTTCCAAAGAAGGAGGGGCGCTTTGATGAGGAGCGGATCGCCAGGCAGGTTACCTATGCCATCGAGCAGGGAGTTAACTATTTCGACACCGCTTATATTTATCAGCGCAGCGAGACCATTTTGGGCAAAATTCTATCAAAGGGCTACCGCGATCAAGTGCTTCTGGCCACGAAGCTGCCCCCGTTTCTGGTTCACAGCCGGGGTGAGATGGAATCCATCCTCCACACCCAGTTAAAGCGGCTGCAAACCGACCATATTGATTATTACCTGCTGCATTCCATCAACAGCCTCAGCGGCTGGCAGAGGCTTAAACAGCTGGGAGTCGAAGAATTTCTTTTTCAAGCGCAGCGGAGCGGAAAGATTAACCGCATCGGTTTCTCTTACCACGGGGACTGCCATCAATTCAAAGCAATCATCGACGACTACCCCTGGGATTTTTGCCAGATTCAATACAACTATATGGATGAACATAGCCAGGCCGGGAAAGAAGGGCTGCAATATGCCGCTTCCAAGGGCATCGGCGTTGTGGTGATGGAGCCGCTGCGCGGTGGACTGCTGGCCAGGAAGGTGCCGCCCCGGGTGAGGGACCTGTTTAACCGGGCTGAGGTTAAAAGGTCTCCGGCGGAATGGGCGCTGCGCTGGGTCTGGGATCATCCCGAAGTAGCGGTTGCTTTATCGGGGATGAATGAAGAAGCCCAGATCGAGGAAAACATCCGCATTGCCGGCAGCGCCTATCCACGCTCCCTTTCAGCCGGTGAACTGCAGATTATCAGCCGGGCCAGGGAGCTGTTTTCAGAAAAACTGAAAGTCAACTGCACCGGCTGCGGCTACTGCATGCCCTGTCCGGCCGGGGTAAACATACCTACCTGCTTTGCCTACTATAACGACATATCGATTTACGAAGTCAAATCACCCCGGACCTCTTACCTGGGCATGCTTGGCGGCATGGACGGGGGAACGCCGGCTTACGCCTCGCTGTGCCGGCAATGCGGCCGCTGCGAAAAACACTGCCCCCAGGGCCTGCCCATCCGCAAACATCTAAAGGAAGTCGCCAGGGAGATGGAGCGGTTTTATTTTAAGCCTGCTATCTACCTGGCCCGGGGATACTACAACCTGCGCCGCTTTTTAAAGCGAGCCAATTAGCGGACGCAGCAATTGTCATGCCATTGACAGGAAAATAATTGCATGATAGACTTTAATTAACCGGATGGTTAACAGGTTGACAAACCCTCAAGGCCGCAGATGAGAAAAACGCCTTGAAACAAATTTTGCTCATCCTGCTCAGAGAAAGATATAAAACCGGCGGTATCTCTGCCATGTGGCAAGCGAAAGACCGTGATTAATTGGCTCAAGGCGCTGTCTTTGAGGATGGCGCAAGGGTAAATTTTTTAGTCGGCTTTAACCGACCGGTCAGTTAAGAGAATAACCGGTACCAGATACCGGTTATAGAAGCAATAGGATAAGTGAGCGCGCAACTGCATCACGAACGGCATAGGGAACCGGCCCTTCCCTGCGGTTAGCAAAAGGGAAGGGTTTACGAAAAATTTCGAGAGAAGAAGGAGGTATTGCCCAATGTCGTTTGAAGTGGTGAAGAAGGCGGCGGCGGAATTTGCCCTGGATAAAGCTGCCCAGTATGTGAGCCAGGACCCGGAGCGGAACGTTTTCGTCATGCTTGACTTTGCCGCCCGTGTCGCCACCCGCCCTGAGCACAAAGAAAGCATCCGTTTGCTGCGCGAGCACTTTAAAAGCCAGCCGCTAATCCTCAAACAGGCGGAGCGGGTGGCTAAAAACCCGAAGATGCTTTCGAAGTTTATGATCAATTGGGTGGCCAATAACATTCTGGTCGGAAAAAGTGTGCGGGAGAATTATGCCCGGGAGCTGGGCGTGTCGGTGCCGACTTTTATTCTGGTGGATCCGACTTCAGCCTGTAATTTAAGATGCGAAGGCTGCTGGGCGGGCGAATATAAAAAATCGGAAAGCCTGGAGCCGGAGCTGTTTGACCGGATCTTAAGAGAGGCAAAGGAGCTGGGTATTTACTGGATTGTATTATCGGGAGGAGAACCTTTTGTTTATAAACCGCTCCTGGATATCATCGCTGAACATCCTGATATGGGCTTTATGGCTTATACCAACGGCACCTTGATCGATGAAAAAACTGCCGATCGCCTGGCAGACCTGGCCAACTTTATGCCGGTCTTCAGCCTGGAAGGCTGGCGCGAGCAAACCGATGCCCGGCGAGGCGACGGGGTTTTTGACCAGGTAATGGAGGCGATGGACCGCTTAAGAGAGAGGGGAGTCTTTTTTGGGGCTTCCGTCACGGTGACCAGGGGCAACGTAGAAATTTTATTCAGCGACGAGTTCATCGATTTTCTCGTAGATAAAGGCGCTGTTTTAGAGTGGTGCTTTCACTATATCCCCATTGGCCGCAACCCCGATCCCAGCCTGATGATTACCACGGATCAGAGGGCCTGGCTGGCCCGGCGGGTTCCCCAGCTGCGGAAAGAAAAACCGATCCTCATTGCCGACTTCTGGAACGATGGCGAGGCCGTCAACGGTTGTATCGCCGGCGGGCGGCTCTATTTTCATATCAACGCCTCGGGAGACGTGGAGCCGTGCGCTTTCGCCCATTTTGCCGTCGACAATATCCGCGGCAAGAGCTTAAAAGAAGTGCTGCAAAACCCGCTGTTCAAAGCATACCAGAAGCGCCATCCTTTCCATGAAAACCACCTGGCGCCATGCCCGATCATTGATGTGCCGCAAACCCTGCGCGATATGGTGAAAGAAAGCGGCGCCCGCCCCACCCACGAAGGGGCGGAGGCTATCCTTGAAGGGGATCTGGCCGCTCATCTCGACCGGGTTTCCGCCCGCTGGCGGCAGGAGGCGGACCGGATTAAGGCGCAGAAAAGTGAAGCCCAAAAAAGCGCCAGCTAGGGCCAATGGCTGCAGGCATGAAAGATGGATCCAGATCAATGGTGCGGGTAAAGCAGCGTGGCCGGCATGACCGGGGGGCGCATTTTAAACCCATGGGGACGGCGCCCCCCCTGTTTTTCGCAAGTATGACCATGCCCCTTTACCTAATGAAGCCGCCCCGAAAGAGCAAATCCTTTTCCCCAAAATTTCCCCTGTTCCGCGCATATTGCAGCCAGTATCTTTGCAGTGTTCACGAATGCATACGTTTTTTCCATTTATTGTTGTTGATTCAATTATTTGCTTGCCGAAATCCCGTCTTTTTTATGCTAAGATCGAAGCAAAAAGAGATGCCGGGTTAATTTTATATTTTCATAAAAGTGTATTGATTTTTTGTCACACCAATGTTATAGTATGATATAACTATATAACTGGTGGGCGAGCTATGAAACATCCCTCTTATGCGATTATTTTCGACAGGGTGCGGATCGATGAAAAACAGGACCGCCCTTTAGTGGCCCAGATTGCTGATCAGATCCACTGGTTGATTGTCTCTAAACAGATTAATCCCGGTGATAGACTGCCCCCGGTAAGAGAACTGGCCAGGCATTTGCAAATCAATCTGCACACTGTCAGGGCGGCATACCACCGTCTCGAGGAAAACAAGATGATCTACACCCGGCGAGGGATCGGTTCGGTGGTTGTCGATTATGATCTTTCCGACACTATCTGCACTAACCGCATCCTGACCCATACCTTTGGCGTAATTGTGCCGGACCTGGCCAACCCCTTCTATCCTGCTTTTCTCAGCGGTGCAGCCCGCGTAGCCCAGAAGCACCATGTCCTGCTGATGACCTCTGATACCCAAGATAACCGTAAACTGGCTAAGGCCTATTTTGAGATGCTGATTGCCAAGCATGTGGATGGCATATTGCTGGCGCCCTGGGGAATGGGCCCCCATGATGACAACATCGTCAGCATCGTCAACGGAGATCTGTATAATTATCCGGTTCCCCTGGTGTTTGTGGACCAGCCGGACGTGGACGGGTACGCGGTTTTGCTGGACTCAAAAAACGCCGGGTTTTTAGCCACCCAGCACCTTATTGAACACGGTCATACAAAAATAGCCATAATTACCGGCCGCTTATCTGTACCCACGCTGTACCAGGTGTTTGAGGGTTATCTTTCCGCCCTTGAGCTCCATGGCCTTAAATACTGCCCGCAACTGGTTATTGAAGCGGATAATTTTTCTTATGCGGAAGGATACAGGGTTACCCGGACCCTGATTGAGTCGGGGAATTTGCCGACGGCTATCTTTGCCGCCGGTGATATGTTTGCGGTGGGCGCCATGAAGGCGCTGCGCGAAAAGAAATTGCAGGTGCCTGGAGACGTGGCCATTGTCGGCTACAACAATATCGATGTGGCCAACTTTACCCAGCCCACCCTGACCAGTGTTTCCACCCCTATCCAAGAACTGGGGGAAAAAAGCGCCGAACTGCTGTTAAAGCTGGTAAACCGCGAGCCGGTCGCACAACGCAAAATCGTGCTGCCATCCCGGCTCATTGTGCGTGAAAGCTGCGGATGTCAGCCTTCAAAATAAACAACGCCTGGAGGGGGTGTTAGATGAACTGAACCTGCAGCTACTGCAACAACACTAATGAAAAAAAAGGGGAGAAAACGATGAAGAAAAAAATTCTGCTCTTGATGGGATTATTGCTGATGGTAAGTTTAGTCTTCAGTGGCTGTGGAGACGGAGCAGCTGATCCGGACGAAGGGGACGATACCGTCACTGTCGGGGTTTTTGTCGCCGATTCATTCGGAGATCGTGCCTTTTATGACATCGCCCTGGATGGCATTAAAGCAATTGAGGAAGAATTTGGCGTAACAGTGAACAAGTATGAAGGGAAGCTGGATAACGACAACTTTGTCACCCTGCTGACCCAGGCTGCCAGAACCGACGATCTGGTTTTTGTGCTCGGCTTTGAGGCCATTGATGCCATGCTGGATGCCGCTTCTAAAAACCCGGATACCCTTTATGTTTTCCTCGATGACGTGCTGGAGTCTCCTGACGTGGTTTCCCTGGGATACAAAGACCACGAGGGCACTTTCCTGGCCGGGGTGCTGGGCGGTCTGCTCACTGTGGAAACCGATGTACAGTATATTAACGAAGATAAAGTGATCGGCTACGTGGGCGGAGTCGATTCACCGGTAATGCAGCGGGCCCTTTGGGGCTATGAGCAGGGCATTAAACATGTGCTGCCCGATGGTGACGTGGAAAGCATATTCGTCGGCTCATGGGTTGACCCGGCCAAGGGCAAGGAAGCCACCCTGGCCTTGATCGAGAAAGGTGCGGACATCAACTTCGCCTATGCCGGTCTTTCCGGTGAAGGGGTCTTCAACGCGGCCAATGAAGGGGCGGAGACTTGGGTTATCGGCGGCGGCTTTGACCAGCGCTGGCTGTCACCGGACTACACCATCGCCAGCGTAATGAAAGCGGTTGATGTCAGCATATACGAGTTGACGGGCATGTTCCTTAAGGGAGAGCTGGAAAAAGGTACAGACTTTTACTGGGGCGTTGCCGAACGTGGCGTCTACCTGGTCATGTCGGAAGACCTGCTCCCTGCTGAGATCGTGGAAAAGGTTAACGAAATCCAAGAAAAAGTGGCTAACGGTGAAATTACTGTAAGCGAGTTCCGCGACTAATGATCCTGTTTTTGGGAAGAACGTGGCCAAACTGCCTGGCCACGTTCTTCACCATCAATCTATGACGGGAAGTTGCTGAGGTTCTATGAACAAACAACCGATCCTGCAAATGATAGATATAAACAAGACCTTTCCCGGCGGCGTGGTGGCTAACAGGAATGCCAACCTCACTGTGATGAAGGGCGAGATTCATGCCGTTGTCGGAGAAAACGGTGCCGGCAAGTCCACGCTGATGAGCATTCTCTACGGGGGAAACCAGGCTGATAGCGGGAAAATAATACTCAATCAAAAAGAGGTTGAAATTCACAACCCCCGCGTGGCCAAGCAGTACGGCATCGGCATGGTCCATCAGCATTTTATGCTGGTGCCGTCATTTACGGTGCTCGAAAACATTATCCTGGGCTACGAGCCTAAGAAGAACGCTGTGTTTGTGGATCACAAAGAAGCCGAGAAAAAAGTAAAAGAGATATGTGAACGCTACAACCTGCACGTTCCGCTGCATAGCAAGATCAGTGATATTTCCGTCGGGGTTCAGGAGCGGGTTGAAATCATCAAGGCCATCTACCGTGGTGCGGAAATACTGATCCTTGATGAGCCCACTGCGGTGCTGACCCCCCTGGAAGTGGAAGAGCTTTTTGCGATCTGCCGCGAGATGGTCAAAAAGGATAAAACCATCCTCTTTATTTCGCATAAGCTTAAAGAAGTTTTGGCCCTGGCCGACCGTGTGACAGTGATGCGTCACGGGCAAACCGTGAAAACGCTAAATTGCTGTGATACCAACGAGCAGGAGCTGGCCTGTCTCATTGTGGGGCGCGAACAGCTCTGGCAGGTGGGAAAACGTAAAAAAATTACCGAAAACCCGACGGTGCTGGATGTAAAAAATATTTCTGTGCTCAGTGCACAAAATACTTTGGCCGTAAAAAATGTATCTTTTCAGGTGAAAGCAGGGGAAATACTGGGCATCGCGGGGGTTGAGGGCAACGGCCAGACCGAACTGGTGCAGGCGCTGGCAGGACTGGTGCCCATTGAGCAGGGTGACGTGGAATACAACGGGCAATCGCTCCGCCACACCTCCATTGCCCGCATGCGGGCCGGCGGTATCCGTCATATTCCCGAAGACCGCATGACAACCGGCGCCAGCCTGCAGGCGTCGATCAAAGAAAACCTGATCATTGACAGCAGCGACCGCCGGCCGTTTGTCTCTGCCGGTGGATTCCTCGATTGGAAAAAGGTCTGGACCCATACGCAAAATCTAATAGACAGCTATGGCATCGTTGCCCAGGGCCCCGACACCATTGTCGGCAACCTGTCAGGCGGCAATATCCAAAAAGTCGTGGTGGCGCGCGAACTGTCCAGCAGCTATTCCTGCCTGCTGGTTATGCACCCCACGCGCGGGCTGGATATCGGCGCGGCGGAGTTTATCTATAAACAGCTTTTAGCCGCAAGGGATGAAATGAAAGCAGTGCTGCTGGTCACCGCCGACCTGGACGAGCTATTTTTACTGAGCGACCGCATCCTTGCCCTTTATGAAGGCTCTATAGTCGGTGAATTCCTGCCCGACTCCGTTACTCCCGAGGAACTGGGCCTTTATATCACCGGAGCTAAAAAAGGACTGCAGAACGGGGAGAAAGCCGTATGAAAAAAATAAGCCACTGGTTAAACTATTTCCTCACCATTCTGGGCGTTTTTGGTGCGACCATGGCGTTTGGCGCGGTGATCATGCTCCTGATCGGGGCCAACCCCCTCGAGGCTTACGGCGCCATGTTCTCATATGCACTGGGCAGCGCTCCGGCTATGGTAAACATCCTTAACCGCACCATGGCCCTGACCCTTTCCGGCCTCTGTGCGGCGGTGGCCTTCAATGCCGGCATCTATAACCTGGGAGCCGAAGGCCAGATCTTTTTAGGCGCCATGGCCGCGGCCATAGCCGGCTTTACCATTACAAGCCTGCCGGCCTATATCCATGTCCCCCTGTGCCTGTTGTGCGGTGTGGCTGTGGGCGTTATCGGCGCGGCCATACCGGGATACCTGCGCGTGCGCTGGCGGGTTGATGAAGTGATCTCCACCATTATGCTCAATACAGTTTTTTTTCTCTTCACCAGCTACCTGGCCACTTACCCCTTCCGGGATCCCGCTCGCTGGAGCGGCACCACGCCCTCGGTGGCTGAAACAGCCCGTCTGCCCTTTCTGATCCAGAGCCTGGATCTGCGCAGCGGCATCCTGATCAGCGTGGTTGCAGCCATATTGATTTACCTGGTCATGAATTATACCGATATCGGCTACCGCTGGAAGATGATCGGCCTGAACTACCAGTTTGCCCGCTATGGGGGACTGCAGGTGCAGGCGGACCAGATGCGCGCCATGATCTTAAGCGGGGCGCTTTCCGGGCTGGCCGGGGCGGTTATGGTTTGCGGTTCGGTTTTCCGGTACTGGGAATCTGTGGCCCGCTATGTGGGCTGGGACGGCGTCCTCATCGCCATGCTCGCCAATAACAACCCGCTGGGCGTGGTGGTCTCAAGTGTCTTCTTTGCTATTTTTAAGAACGGTGCACTCGGTATGGAAGCAGTTTCAAAAGTGCCGTCTGACCTGACAGAAGTCCTGCTGGCCACCTTGATTTTATTTGTTTCCGGCAGGCACTTTGTCAGCATCCTGCTGCGGAAGCGGAAAAATATTGTGCAATTGAGCGAAGGAGAATAAA
The DNA here is from genome assembly GCA_029782095.1 of Bacillota bacterium. Taxonomy (GTDB): domain Bacteria; phylum Bacillota; class Dethiobacteria; order DTU022; family DTU022; genus JAKPEE01. The sequence continues at coordinate 17,849 of JAKOVL010000158.1, forward strand.
GCATGGACTGGATGTTTATTTTGGTTACTGTGGGCACCGGGCTGCGGATGGCGACACCGTTTATTCTCGCCGGCCTGGGCGGCCTGATCAGCAGGTGCACCGGCGATTTGAACATCGCCCTGGAAGGGTTCATGCTGGTGGGCGCATTTTTCGGCATCCTCGGCAGCTATACCATGGAAAGTTATCTCGCCGGTATTGTCTTTGCCGCTGTGGCCACCTTGCTCTTTTCGATCCTGTTTGCCTTCTTTACCATTAATTTGCGCAGCAATGTTTTTGTGGTCGGCATCGCCTTCAATCTCCTGGCGGCCGGCGCCACGGTCTTTCTGACACGGCTGCTGTTTCAAGTGCGCGGCTCATTCAGCGACCCGCGCATTGTCAGCATCCCCACCATCCGCATCGCGGCGCTGAACAATATCCCGGTGCTCAATCACCTGTTTAATAATCATTCAGCTTTTGTTTATATCAGCTGGTTCCTGATTGTCGTTTTCTGGCTGCTGATTTACAAAACGCCTTATGGTTATTATTTCCGGGCAGCGGGTGAACACCCCGAGGCGCTGGAGACAACCGGCATCCGGGTGGATAGGGTGCGCTGGCAGGCCGCCATGATTTGCGGCGTTATGTGCGGGCTGGCCGGAGTGCACCTGTCGCTGGGCCACCTGGCCATGTTTGTTGAAAATATGACCGCGGGGCGCGGCTTCATCGCCCTTTCCGCGGTGATTTTCGGCGGAACAAATCCGTTGATTATGAGCCTGGTTTCACTGCTATTCGGCATGGCTGAAGGGCTTTCGCTGCGCATTCAAAACCTGGGTGTGCCTTCCCAGTTTACTTTAATGCTCCCTTACCTGACCACTTTTATCGCGCTCATCGTTAGATCTATTAAACTCGGCAGGAGACGGACTATAATCGTGGCAGATCAAAGCAATTAACAGATCGCAGGTGATAATAATGATGACTCCTTATGAACGACATTTGGCCGTAATTAACGGCGAAGAGCCGGACCGGGTGGACGTGGTCTTTGCCACCGGACTGCGCAGCGGGCCGAACCACGGTATGCTCAGGCGGTTGATGGCGCGCGGCATGGGTATTACCCGCATCATCCCGCCTTATAAACCGATGTTTTTCTTCGATCACATGATCAACCCTTTTTTGAAGGATGTATCTTATTCGCAAAAGTATTACTATGAAAACGGGATCTGGATGATCCTGCACAAGTATGAAACACCCGTGGGGACAATCGATTCCATTGTGGGCATCAACCCCAATAACAAGCTGCTCACCCACTCCACCTACACCTATTTTGTCAAAGAGGTGCAGGATTGGGCGGTAGTAAACTATATTTTTGAGCGCATGATTGACGCCCTTGAGCCCAATTACGATGAGATAGCAGGTGAACAGGCCGACCTGGGCACCGACGGCACCATCATTGCCGTGGTAGATAAATCGCCTTTTCAGCGGGCCTGGGTCGAGCTGGCCTCCATGGAGCGCACCGCCTACGACTTCATCGAAAAGCCGCCGGAATTCCTGGAATACCTGGATATACAGCGCCGCTTTCATCTCAAGGCAGCTGAAATTACAGCCGGCTGCCCCGCCATGCATGTTACCATGGTTGACAATATTACCAATATCATCTCCCCGCAGTTTTACCGGGAATATTGCATGCCCTATTATGACATCTACACCAGGGCCCTGGCAGGAACGGGCAAGAAATTTGCAGTACACCACGACGGGCTGCTGCGCCATCTTCATAAAGAAATAAACGAAGCCAGTTTTGATATCCTGGATTCATTTACCGTGCCGCCGACAGGCAATATATCCATTAAAGAAGCAAAGGAATTTTTCCCGGGGAAGATTTTGGCGGTAAACCTGCCGCCCCACCTGGCCTATGCCTCCATGGAAGAGCTGCATGAAGGCTATCAGCAAATACTGGACGATTACGGCAGTAAATGCCTGATCATAGAACACGTGGAAGATATGCCGGAAGAGGTGCTGGAAAGGCATTTGACCGCAGCACTGGATGTCTGCGGCTATTAAATGAAAATCTAAGCTGTATGTCTCCAGGCTTATATGTGGGCTTCGTTTATCTCGAGCCCACATATTTGCGCCATCAGAAGCAAAGGGGGGCGTCCCATAAGTCAGTGGGAACGCCCCCCTTTCAAGGACTAATAATTTGACTTTGTCTTTAGCTTTTTGTACAATTTTCCAGAGTCATCCCCGCCAAATATCCATTTTAGTGCCTGTTAATAACGCTCCGGGGCAGGCATTAACGATTCCTGAATATTGTATAGGATTTCATTATAGGCAGCGGTTCTGCGCAGGAAATACCGCTTTGCCAAACGAAATCTAATTGTGGTAAGAGTTTTTGCAGGCAGGGACGTAAAGGTGAGACGCTTTCTCGGAATTGATACCGGCTCCATTGCGGCCGGGGCGGTTCTGGTTGATGAAAATGGCAAGATCCTGGACAGCGGCTACAGCTTTCACCACGGCAAACCGCTGCAAGCCCTAAAAAGAATGATCGCTTCATTTAATCTCGAGGGGCTCGCCGGCGCAGCTCGGACCTCCTCCACCCCCGATCTGCTGCCGGGCGCGATTAAAGCGGACAACATCGTTTCCTTTGTCAAGGGCGCCCTCGCTTTTCATCCCGGCATGCGCACGCTGCTGATCGCCGGCGGTGAAAAAACGAGCCTCGTGCAGCTGGATCAAAAGGGGGCCTGCCGGAACTATAAAGCCAACAGCTCGTGCGCCGCAGGCACCGGCAGCTTCCTAGATCAGCAGTCCCGGAGACTCAACTTGAATGGCATTGAGGAATTCTGCACCACGGCGCTGCAAAACCGGGGGGAGGTTCCGGCCATCGCATCGCGCTGCGCCGTTTTCGCCAAGACCGACCTGATCCATGCGCAGCAAGAAGGGTACTCCCTTCCCCAGATCTGCGACGCCCTGGCCCTCGGCCTGGCGCGCAATATTGTCGATACTCTCTTCAACAATGTGCAGCCGGAGCTGCCGCTGGTTTTCGCCGGGGGAGTATCGCGAAACCGGGCGGTGCTCAAACACCTGCAGTCTATCCTCGGCCTGGAAATAGAGACCGGCCCGCTGGCGCATCTTTACGGGGCCCTGGGGAGCGCCCTTATCGCCCTGGAGCATGACCAGGTGTCTGCCGGCGCTGGCGCGAAGGCGGCGGCCGGGTGTTTTTGTTTTAACCTGGTCGAGCCCCGAAAGGCCGCGCGGCGCTACAGCTTCCCGCCCCTTCAGCTTCGCCTCAGCGAATACCCTGACTTTGCCGCGGAGCAAAGCTACGAGTACAGACCCCGCTTTTCAACCTGCGTGCCGGTGGAAGTTGACATTTATGAGCCCCTGCAAAGCCAGGGGCGCTACCGGATTACGCTGGGCATCGATATTGGCTCCACCAGCACCAAGGCTGTGCTTCTGGACACGGATAGCCGAAAAGTGCTCGCCGGTTATTACACGCGCACCTCCGGAAAGCCCATCGCCGCGGTCAAAGGGATCTTCGAGGCGGTGGAAAAAACCGCCGCCGACAGCGGCGCCCTTTTCACATTTACCGGGGCGGCGACCACCGGTTCCGGCCGCAAGTTTATCGGCAAGGTCATTGGCGCCGACCTGGTGCTCGATGAGATCTCGGCCCACGCTCGCGCTGCCTATGAGATTGAACCAACCGTAGATACAATCATTGAGATCGGGGGGCAGGACTCCAAGTTTACCACGCTGAAAAACGGGCAGGTTACCTTTTCCCTGATGAATAATGTCTGCGCCGCCGGCACCGGCAGCTTTATCGAAGAGCAGGCCGCCCGGCTCGGCTGCTCGCTGCAAGACTACCCGGCCCTGGCGGAGGGGATCGCTTCGCCCTTGGCCAGCGACCGCTGTACCGTGTTCATGGAGCGCGATATCAGCTACCTTCTGAGCGAAGGCTATGCGGTGCGGGAAGTGCTGGCCGCCGTTCTCCATGCGGTCCGCGACAATTACCTGTGGAAGGTGGCTGCCGGGAAAAAGATCGGGTCGAAAATTATGTTTCAGGGGGCCACGGCCAAGAATAGGGCGCTGGTTGCCGCCTTTGAACAAAAATTAGGAAAGCCGATCATGGTCTCGAAATTTTGCCACCTGACCGGCGCTTACGGCGCCGCCCTCAGTCTGCTGGATAGCGGCATCGCCGCCACCAGGTTCAGGGGTACCGGGTTGTGCAGAAAAGAGATCCCCGTTACCGCCGAAGTCTGCACCCTCTGCAACAACCACTGCAAGCTGAGGGTTGTAAGCATTGACGGCGAAAGGGTGGCCTTTGGCTTTCTCTGCGGCAGGGATGATCATGATCATCAATATAAGGACAGCGGGGAAAAGAAGTTCAACTTCGTCGGTTCCAATCGCAAAAAAATTTTTAGGGTGCAGCAAGAAGCTTCCCCGGGGGTAACGGTGGGGCTGCCGGCGGCCCTGTACATGGTCGAAGAGCTGCCCCTGTGGAAAAAGTTTTTTGATCTCCTTTCCATCAAAACCATCACCGGCGAACAGTGCCGGGAGGCGGTAAAAAGAGGGAAGAGCCTGGCTGGAGCCGAGTTCTGCGCTCCCATGGCCGCCATGTACGGGCAGATCGAATATCTCGCCGCCCGGGCAGACTTTGTCTTCATGCCCTTTTACCTGGAAGAAAACAAGGCCAAGGAATCCGGCAAGAAACAGTATTGCTACTACAGCCAATTCGCAGCCTCTCTTGCGGCCAGGGTGCCGGGCCTTGACCAGGAAAAGCTGCTCTCGCCCCTGCTGAAATCGATCCGGGGAGCCTCTTACGGCAGGCGCCAGCTTTACAGGGCCTTGCAAAAGGTCCGCCCCTCTATAACCTACCGCGAGGTTAGCTCCGCCTACCGGGCGGCGGTCCGGTTTTTCGAAGCCCGCCAGGCGGCGGCGCAGGCCCTCTACCGGAAGGAAACGGCGCAAAGCGACCGCTTTCATATTGTCCTGGCGGGCAGGCCTTACACCATCCTCTCCGACTCTATGAACAATGATATTCCCGGGATCATCGCCCGGCTGGGCATCAAGGTGTTTTACAGCGGTGATCTCCCGGCCATTGATCCTGCTGAACTGCAGCCTTACCGCGCGCTGTTTAACGCGTTTCAGTGGGTATACGCCTCGAGAATTCTTCAGACCGCCCTCTATGCCGCCAGGACGGAGGGGGTTTACCCGGTCCTGGTGACATCTTTCAAATGTTCGCCCGACTCCTTTGCCATTGAATACTTTAAAATGATCATGGATCACCACGGGAAGCCGTACCTCATCCTGCAGCTGGATGAGCATGATTCCAGCCTCGGCTATGAAACCAGGATCGAGGCGGCGATCAGGGCTTTTACCAACCATTTTCAATCAAGGAAAGGCAGTGCCCGGCCCCAGCCGTTTATGCAAATTGATCGCGACATCACCGCGGACAAATCAATATTGCGCGGCAAAACCCTGCTATTTCCGAACTGGGACAGCCTGACCTGCAGGCTTCTCGTGGCCAACCTCCGCTCGCAGGGCCTTGACGCGCGCCTGCTCGAAGAGACGCCGGAGTATATCCGCAAGAGCATGAGCCACAACACGGGGCAGTGTATTCCGCTCAACATCATCGCGCAGGAAGTGATGGAGTACGTGCAAAAGTATGATCTCGATCCGGCGCAAACTGCCCTGTGGATGTGCAAGACTACGCTGGCCTGCAATTTTTGCATGTTCCCCTATTATATAAAAAATATATTCCGCGCCTCGGCAAACGGCATGGACAAGATCGCCGTGTACCTGGGCACCATCGCTTTTTTCGATATCTCGATACCTGCCGGGATAAACGCTTATTTTGCCGGCTACCTGGGCGGGATGCTGCGGAAGGCGGTCTGCGCCATCAGGCCCTATGAGCTTAACAAAGGTGAAACGGATCGGGTTGCAGAGCAGGCGGTAAAGCTCATCGCGCAGGCGATGGAGACAGGGGGAGACCTGGAGAAGAGTGTATCCAGGGCCGTTGACCTTTTTGACGCCATCAAGCGAACCGAGGGCGGGGGACGTCCCCGGGTGGCCCTTTTCGGCGATATTTACACCCGCTACAACGATGTGATCAACCAGGACCTGATAAAATTAATCGAAGCCAACGGCGCTGAGGTGGTCATCACCCCGCAGAGCGAGTATTACAAGATTGTGGCCGATGCCTATATCCGCAAGTGGATCTATGAAGGCTCTTACTTCCAGGCTGCGGCGGTGAAGGTTTTAATGAAGATTATCCCCGCCGTGGAGAAGAGATTCAACCGCCTTTTTTCGCGCCTCTTTCCCGTACAGAGCGAGACCCTGCCCCTGGCCCCGTCAGAGGTGCTGGCCAGGTACAGGGTGCGGAACGAGCATTCAGGAGAATCCATGGACAATTTGCTGAAGACATGCGCCCTGGCGGCCGGCGATCTCCCCATAACCCTCTTTGTCCAGGCCAGCCCGGCCTTTTGCTGCCCCTCCCTGGTCACCCAGGCTATGTCCAAGCAAATTGAAACGGTCACCGGCGTCCCGGTGGTCAGCATTGAATACGACGGCTCCGGCAGTTACAAAAACGATTCCGTTATCCCCTACCTGAAACTCCTCTCCTAGCCCGAAGCCGTTGCTTTTACCGCTGCCAGGCCCAATACTGGCCTTCCATCAATTGGCGATGAACTGCTGCAAGGCAGCTATACCGGTTTTGATATGCTCCATCGTCAGCGGCTGCAGCCGTTTTGCCGCCTGCAGCAGCGAGCCCGCTTTTTTGCCGAGCACGCTGGCGGTGATAAAGATGGCCGCGGTGTTGAGGTCGCTGCATAAGGTGTGGGGGAAATGGCCGGCCTGATCCGCGCCAATATTGTAATAAGCATCAGTGGAGCGGGTCAGCCCCACGTGATAGGGCAGGGATCCTTCCACGCAGGCGCGGCGCAGGCAGTCCGCCAGCCGCAGGTCGGCGATGGCCGGGAAGGCCAGCGGTGCATACTGCAGGCCGGTGCCTTCATCGCGCACGGCTCCTTTGGCGATCAACATCTCCCCGGGTTTGACTTCTCTGGACGCAGCCAGGCCGCATCCAAGGTAAAGGAAGGCCTTTGCCCCGATGGCAGCCAGTTCGTGTACGCCTATGGCGGCGGAGGGCCCGCCGATGCCCACCGACGTGACTGAGACTTTGGCTCCATCCAGCGTTCCGGTAAAGGTGCGGTATTCGCGGTGCCAGGCGATGGCCTGGGGGCTGTCCAGCAGTGTCGCGGCTTTTTCCGCATCCTGCGGGTCATCCACCAGCAGCACGTATGGCCCAATCTGCCCCGGGGCCATGCCAATGTGGTATTGGGGCATCTTCATCATGTCCGTATATGCCCAGTTGATGAACTTGCGGAAGCCGGGGTAGAGCACCGCCCACTTGAACATCTTGTTGGTCAGCTTTTCACCGATACTCATGATGCACCGCCTTTCTCTTGCTCGATCAGGATCTCGATCGCGCGCACCGCTGTTTTAAGCAGGTTTTGCAGGCTTTGCTTCGAAGGGCCAGCCACCATGATCCCGCCCGCTTTTACGCCGAACACGGGCGCAGTAATAAACAGGACGGCAGCCTCCATTTCGGAGCACAACACGCCCCCTTTGCGCCAGGCAAACCAGTTTTGCTCCAGCTTATGCTTAACGGGCATGCGATCCGGCTGGTGCTCCGCGTAAAAAGCATCCTTCGACTGGGATATGCCGATGTGATGCCGGTAGCCCAGCTCGGCTGCGGCGGTGGCCAGGGCCAGGGTCACATCCAGGTCTGCCACTGCGGGATAGGACAGCGGCAGGAACTGCTGCGAGGTGTACTCGTCGCGCACCGCGCCCCAGGTTATCACCAGGTCAGTGGCCTCCATAAACTTTTGCATCGCGCCGGAGGTGCCCACGCGGATCAATACCTGCGCGCCGAGATGCGCCAGTTCCTGTACTGTGATTGCCGTAGACGGCCCGCCCATGCCCGTCGAAACGGCAGAGACCATCTCGCCCTGCAGCGTGCCGGTATAGGCGCTGAATTCACGGGTGCGGGAGACTTCCCTGGCCTCTTCGAACAGCTCCGCGATCAGCGGGACGCGATCGGGGTCCCCGGGCAGCAGCACGTAGCGCCCGATCGTGCCGGGGGCACACCCGAGCAGGCCATGGCTAACATGTTGTTCTCTGGATTTTTTCACCATATTACCTCCAAACATTTTAAGCTCCAAAAGCTGTGCCTGAAAGGCCCATCGGCTTGCAGTTCCTGGATCTA
>JAKOVL010000160.1 GCA_029782095.1 Bacillota bacterium
CCGAGGCCGGATACCTAAGAATGCCACACCGAAATATCTAATGTGGCGTAAACTTAGGACCAAGGAAGGGCGAAAACGCTACAAGCTGAGGCATACCTCAGTCGAACCGGTATTTGGTTTTATCAAAGAGCAGATGCAGCTCAGGCAGTTTTTGCTGCGCGGCCAGGATAAGGTAACTTCAACCTGGCGATTTGCCTGTGCAGTGCACAACCTGCTCAAGATATACAGAGCAGGGATAAAGCTTGAAAGCGTGATGATACAGGGATACTAAAGATTAATCATGGTACTGTAGGCTGCTGTTTAATTAAAATTTAGCTTTTATGCGCCCTATGTTATGGGTTAATTAATAACGGCACAGCTGATTTTAGCTTTAATAATCACACAGGCTGCTAGTACTATAATAACTTATTTCAAAGAATAAACATAAAAGGATAAGGGGCCGTCCCAATTGACTTTTGGGACGGCCCCCAGGGTGGGGGGGCGCCGGCCGGACAGCCTGTATATTTTTTAAAGCAGCTGCCGGGAGGAGGAAACATTGGAAAAATGTAGCTTTAATCTTTATTCCGGCTAAGTCTACAGGATTTTTAATACTCTTGTCGAATGTTTTACGAATATGATTTTATCTTGAGGAGGAGGATGATTCACGAATGCCTGATATAGCCCTTGTAACCGATTCCACCGCTTACCTGGCCGCGGAGGAAATAGAACAAAACCAAATTACCGTAGTTCCCCTTACCGTCAATTTTGACGACGGCTTTATCTACGACGGCCTGGTGGACTCCGAGGAATTTTTTGACCGGGTGCACCGTTCCGCAAAGACACCTTTCACCTCTCAACCGGCAGTAGGGCAGTTCGCGGAGGCATACCAGACCTTGCTGGATCAGGGCAAAGAAATTATCTCCATCCATATTTCCGGTAAACTCAGCGGGACCATTGAAAGCGCCGCCGGCGCCGCGCGTATGCTGGACGAGTTTCGCATATCCCTGGTGGACTCGGAACAAACCTCCGCTCCCCTGGCCCATCTGGTGCTTGCGGCAGCGCAGTGGGCAGCTGCCGGACTGAGCCGGCAGGAGATCGTGACGCGCCTGGAACAGGAAAAAACAAAAATACGTTCTTTTTTCGTCCCGGATACCCTGGAATACTTAAAGAAGGGCGGGCGCATCGGCGGCGCGGCGGCGCTGCTGGGCACCCTTCTGCTAATTAAACCTGTAGTGCACCTGCACCAGGGCCGCATTGAAGTATTTGAAAAGGTGCGTACACGCAATAAAGCCATCGAACGCATTCTGCAGGAGTTGCCTGCAGGCCCTGCAGAAGCAAAAATTTGCGTTATTCATACACTGGCAAAAGAGGAAGCGGAAAAAGTGAAAGAAA
>JAKOVL010000168.1 GCA_029782095.1 Bacillota bacterium
CTGGTGATCACCGGTTTTACCGCCGCATGGCTGGAGAGGCGGGGGATTGATGTGGACAAGTTTGCCAGGCGGTCGTGATCGCGCTGTATGAGCAGGAGACAGGAGAAAAGCACCGGGACGTCAGTTTTTCAGTTAAATTGGCATCTCTACATAAAATTCCCCCTGACCTCCCTTTGTCAAGGGGGAAAATTTGTGCCGTCAGGCTTTGGCCTTGCTTAGCGCAGTTCCCTCTCCCCTGGCGGGAGAGGGTTAGGGAGAGGGGGAAAGGAAGTCTGCTGACCTGGCATTGGCCGGTGAAAAGCTACGCCCCCCCACCCTAGCCCTCCCCCACGAGGGGCTTTTAGAAGTTAGATGTTTAGAGGTAGGAGGTTAGATTTCCGTTTCCCATAACTCTGCTTTCTCTAGTTGCTGGTGGTGCCGCTTGTTCCGCCATAAAACCCTTTCTCCAGAATTCCATTAAATCTCCCAAAGCCAGCTTTCCGCTACTCCTGTCTACTGTCTCCTGCCCGTTTAATCCCCCGTATGGGCACCCTACTTCTGAGCTATTTTTTCTGGATTTGGGCTCCGGATTCTCTAGCACCGAATAACGCCTGCATCCCCGTTCTCCTGTCTCCTGAATGCTATCTCCCACCTCCTTTATCCAGCCCTTTGCATAAACCGGGCACCAGCGGAAAAGATAATATTTAAGAGCGCTATTGACAAAGGAGGATGGCTGATGCCTGTCGGCACGATTATCCTGCTCATTGTATCCATTTTAATCTTTCTGGGCCTGGCCGAACGGGTTTTGGACCGGCTACGCCTGAGTGACAGGGCTGCCCTGCTGTTTATCGCCGCCATGCTTGTAGGAAGTTACCTGCCCGACATTCCCTTGACTCGCACACTATCCATCAATATCGGCGGAGGTGTCATCCCGCTGATTTTAGTGGGCTACTTGTTTGTCAAGGCCGGGACAGCGGTGGAACGGACCCGCGCCGCCCTGGCCCTCTTAATTTCTTCTGTGGTCATATACATAGTTTTAAAGATCATCCCCCTGGAGCCGACCTATGCTATCCTGGTTGACCCGCTCTACCTGGTGGCCTTGATTGCCGGGGTCGCCGGCTACCTGGCCGGGCGCTCCAGGAGATCCGCCTTTATTGCCGGGGTGGGGGCGGTAGTACTAAACGATATTTTTACCCGCATCGAGCTGTTTGTGCGCGGCGCCAGCAGCAACCTGATCATCGGCGGGGCGGGCATTTTTGACGCCACCCTCATCTCGGGCCTGATTGCCCTGGGCCTGGCCGAGCTGATTGGGGAAATCCGGGAGCGCCTCGGTGGCGGACCGGAAGAGGGGCGCCCTGGAGAGCTGCTGGAAGGATTGAGTCAACCGGGACAGGAGGAAGCAGCTGATGGAGAAGATCATCACAGAGACGGAGAGTAATACATGGAGCTACTGCAGTAAGAAGGAGGCGGTCACAAGATGAAAAGGGCCATGACCCGGCTTATCGCAATCTTGCTGTTGCTCTCCCCCGGGTGGTTCCCGCAGGCGGCTTCATCGCAGGAGCTAAACTTTTTCTGCCTCCGCAACCTGACGGAGCGAACGGAAGGCTATTATACCATGGTTGACCGGGAAGACCGGTCCGTGCTGCTGCGAACTGCAAGAATTTTACAGGTAGGCAGCGAATTTATTGACAGCGAAAATCGCCGTTTTCGTGTTGCAGCCATTGAAGATGACACTGCCCTGGCGGAGCGGATAGACGAAAACCGCCCGGCTGCGGCCATGAAGGCCGACAGCTCCCGGAATGAACCGGGTTTGCCGGTGCAGGCGCAAGGGGAGCAAAAGCCGAAAGTAGGTATTTATCACTCCCACGGCGCCGAGTCGTACGTCCCGTCTGACGGGACCGACAGCATAGACCAGGGCGGCGGGATTATAGACGTGGGGGAAACCTTCAGCAAATCCTTGGAGCAGAAAGGCGTAGAAACGGAGCATGAGACAGAGCCGCACGTACCCCATGACGCCGGGGCGTATATGCGCTCCCGCAGTACCGCCGAGCGGTTGATCACGGAAAAAGACGCGGATTTAATTATCGATGTGCACCGTGACGCTGTCCCCGCCGAAAACTACAAAGCAGTGGTGAACGGAGAAGAGGTAACCCAGCTGCTGCTGGTGGTCGGGGCTGAGAATCAAAACATGGCCAATAACGAACAGCTGGCCCGGGATTTAAAAGCCATTGCCGATGAGCGCTATCCGGGCCTGGTTAAAGGTATTTTAAACGCCCCCGGCAGCTACAACCAGGATCTTTCTCCCAACTCTATCCTGGTAGAGGTGGGAAGCCACGAAAACGAAAAAGAAGACGCACAAAAAGCGGTGGAAATGTTCGCCGATGTGGTCAACATCTATCTAAACGAAGAGGCCGCCGCTCCTGAAGATGAAGCGCAGCAAAGCGGCATCGCCTTAAGGAGCGTGCTCATTGTCCTGGCCATCCTGGCGGCGGCGCTGCTTGCCTACCTCTATATCTCAGCCGGCAGCTGGGAGGAAATGAAACGCAAAATTACTTTCTTCTTCCAGCGGGAATTTGCCGACCTGGGGCGGGGCTTCCGCTCAAAACGGGACGACGACGAGGACCGGGGCTAAAGCAAAGCCCCGGTCCCCTAAATGGGGATGTTCCATGGAAAGATACCTGCTAGCTGTAATTTTTGGTGTTGGCTTCGGCCTGGCTTCACGGTACCTGATGCTGCGCTCCGATTACCGCCAGTACCCGGCTTATCCCCATGGCTATGTGACCCACCTTTCCCTGGGCCTGATCGCCGCGGTGCTGGGGGCCCTGGCCGTACCGGCGCTGCTGGAAAAAGAATTTACGGCCGTCACCTTTCTTTCCCTGGCAGCTACTCAGTTCAGGGATATTCGGGAGATGGAGCGCAAGACCCTGGCCAATCTGGACCTGAGCAACCTGGTGCCCCGCGGTCCGGATTATATTGAAGGCATTGCCCGGGTTTTTGAGGCGCGCAATTATTTAGTCATGCTCATCGCCCTCGTGGTCAGCACGGTTACATACTATGCCCTTCTGTGGGGTCTGGCCGCGGGAGCCGCTGCCCTGGCCGTAGCCCTGGGGCTGATGGGGGGGCAGGTGATCGAGGATATTGCCACCGTTCGCCCCGCGGAAATAAGGTTTGAAGGCCCCAATGTTTTTGTAGAAGACATTCATTTTATGAATTTAGCCAGGGAAGAAGTGCAGCGTACGGTGCTGGAGCGCGGCCTGGGTGTGATTATCGAGCCGCACCACGATGATGCCCGCTCAATTTTGGGCAACAACGGCCAGCGCATGGCTATCGCCCATGATGTGGCCGTGCAGCTGGGCATTTACAAAGATGTGGACACAGCCGAATTTACCCCCATCTTGCGCCGGGACCTGGATACGGGGCGGATTGGCTTGTTGATTGTACCCCTGGAGCGGGATATGGATTGCCTGCTCACCGCAGTGCGGCGGGTGCCGGTTCTGGAAAGTTCCGTCTCAAGGCCCCTGCAGTCCCGGGCGGGGCGCGGCGCGGCAGACTAGCGGACGGCTGTAAAAAACCGTCGCCTCAAGGGGCAGAGCCTGGCCGGGGTAGTTGGCAGTCCCTGTCATTAGAGGTGTCCGGCGGCGCTGCATCGTCCAATCGCAGAAGCGCCATTAGAGGAGGCTTTTTTGTGATGGAGCTATCCATCAGTAAATACATTCTGGCGGTAATTACCCAGGATCCCGGCCTGGTTCGGGGCGGCGGCACACCGGTCTTTCTCGCCCGGGATCAGGCCGAGCAGGATCGCATCGCCACCTACCTGGCCCGCATCACCGAGGGGGTGGTGCATGACCTCGAAAACGGGGTTTACATCCTGGTGAAACACTAATGCTAAAGATTATCTATTACAGCCGGGGCACTTTGATTCCGGCCTTGTTCTGTGCGGAAAAACATTGTCGCCCTGCTTCGACCCCGGAGCAAACCCTGCGGCGCGTGCAGCAGTGGTTGGCGGATCACGGGGGCGATGTCGGTTCGGCAGCGCTGCTGCCTTACGGGAACGGGGGAGAGGGCGTGTCGCTCTATGTTATGACCGCTTCTGCACCGCCCGGACTGGTGGAGCGGACCCTATCCAACCTGTTCAGGCTGCTGGGCCGCGGCGATGCGGATCCGTTTATTTTGGTTTCATCGCTGCCCCTTTCACGGAGCGGCAGCGCCGCCAGGCAGACCGGGCTGGTCCTTTCCCCTAAAAAACTGCGCGCGCTCTGGCCCGAAATTGAAGCGGCGGTGCAGCAGGCCCGCCTGCAGATTGCATTGCTGGAGAAGCTGAATTCATGATCATTATTTTTCAATGCTATGGGGGCACCCATACCTCCATTGTGGCCGCTTCCCTCTACACCGGCCGGTTAAGTGCATGCAGTCCCCCCAGGGCCGAAGAACTAATTGCACTGCCCTATTATGATCGCATGGACGGTGCCGAAATGGGCAAGCTTCATTTTATTGGCACCGACCGCCGGGGCAATAACGTCTTTGCCCTGGGCAGCGGCAGGTGGGGGAAAGAGATCCGGCAGGTTTTAACTTCCATCCTTGCCTTGACCGGAGAGAACCGGGAGCCGGTTGCAGTAATTGACTGCCTTCCCTATATTAACACCCTTACCCGCCTGGGCGGTTACATCTCCCGGCGCCTCGGCTTGACCAGCATCGGTCGCCCCCTGGTCAACCGCGGCATTCGCGGCAGCTACCGCTCCCTGCTGCGGCTGGTGCAATCCTTTGAACAAAACCCCGAACCCTATCTTCTTCGACCCTGACCGGCGGAGCTTTTGGCAGGGCGAATTGTCTGTACCCCACCTGGGCAAAAAAATTGCGTAAAAAGCCATATTGGGACGGCAAAGAAAACTGCGATTTGACATGAGGTCGGTTTATTTGGGATAATGAGAAGATGAAAAATAAACCGTTGCAGGAAGGGAAACACAATCGCATCCCCGGACGGGGACACCTGATCAGCGGCGTTGTGGCCGGTTCACCTGCGGAGAAGGCGGGTCTTCGTCCCGGGGACAGGCTGCTCCGCCTGGATGGCCGGCCCGTCAGGGATATTATTGATTATAAGATCGCCGAGGCAGACGATACGCTGCGGCTGCTCTGGTTGACCCCAACAGGCAAGCTGCGGCGGCAGACCTTGCACAAGCCCGTGCAGGAGCCCCTGGGGCTGCAGTTTGAGCCCCCAACGCTGGCGCCGCTGCAGCGCTGCCGCAACCGCTGTCTGTTTTGCTTTGTCAACCAGAACCCCCGCGGTTTAAGGCGCTCTTTATATCTTAAGGACGACGACTACCGGCTCTCATTTCTTTACGGCAACTTTATTACTTTAAATAGCCTGACCGCGCATCAGTTGCAGCGGATCATAAAGCTGCGCTTAAGCCCCCTTTATGTCTCGGTGCATGCCACCGACCCGAAGATACGGCGGATCCTCTTTGGCACTCAACTGGCGGATCGCGGCCTGGAAAACCTGGAAAAACTGGCTGCGGCGGGGATCGGCCTGCACCTGCAGGTGGTGCTCTGCCCCGGCTACAATACGGGAGAAGTGCTGGAGCGGACCGTGCGCGACCTGGCCCGCCTGGGACCGGCGGCGCTCAGCCTGGCCCTGGTGCCCGTGGGGCTGACCGCCCACCGTGCGATGGGCCCGCCGCTGCGCCGCTTAAACCAAGAAGAAGCCAGGGCTCTGCTGCGGCAGCTGGCGGTGTGGCAGCGCTTCTTTCTCAGGACCAGGGGCAGCCGCTTTGTTTTCGCCGCCGATGAAATCTATAACCTGGCCGGCGCAGCGATCCCGGAGGCGGAGTCGTACGAGGGCTTTCCCCAGCTGGAAAACGGGATCGGCCTGTCCCGGCTCTTCCTGGATGAGCTGGCAGAGCTGCCCAACCCGCCGTTAAAGCCGCCGCCCCGCCGTTTCCGCGCCACCCTGGCCACGGGACGGGAAGCGGCGCCGCTCATTGAAAAGCTGGCCAGGCGTTTTAACCGCGTTCCTGGCCTGGCGCTGCAGACGAAGGTGGTGGAAAATCGCTTTTTCGGCGCCCCGGTTACTGTGGCCGGCCTGCTTACTGGCCGCGACCTGGAGGCTGCCCTGGCGGGGAAAGACCTGGGAGAGGCCGTTTTTATCTCCCGCAATCTGCTTAAAGAAGGCAGCGGCATTTTCTTGGATGATACCACTGTAGCAGAGCTGGAGGGGCGCCTGCAGGTGCCGGTTCAAGCTGTAAGCGGGCCAATTGAGCTGGCCCGGGCCCTGGAGGGGCTCTACCGGGCTGAATCGTAAAGCTGCCTGCTGCCCGCCGGCCGGGTCCCCTTAAAAACTGTGCCTGCGCCCGGCTTTAAGGAGGTGTGGAAGAATTGAACGGAAATATTGTGGCTATTGTAGGACGGCCCAATGTGGGCAAGTCCACTTTGTTCAACCGCCTTACCCGGGCCCGTACCGCCATTGAAGAGAGAGTACCGGGGGTAACGAGGGACCGCCTCTACGGTTTGGCCGAGTGGTGCGGCCGCGAATTCGTGGTGGTCGACACCGGAGGCATCACCTTCGGGGACAGCGACCCGCTGGCTGCGCAGGTGCGCCGCCAGGCTGAGCTGGCCATCGCCGAAGCGCAGGTGATCCTGTTTCTCTTGGACGGCCGCGAGGGGATCACCGCCCTGGATCGCGATATCGCCGTGCAGCTGCGCAGAAGCGGCAAGGAAATTATTCCCGTGGTCAATAAAATTGACACGCCTGAAGGCAGGGACGCCATCTACCCCTTCTTCGAACTGGGATTCGGCGAGCCGCTGGGCGTTTCTGCGGCCCATGGCCGTGGCATCGGCGACCTGCTGGACGCCGTCTGCGCCCTGCTGCCGCAGGCAGAGAAGTTTGTTTATCCAGAAGATGTGATCAAAGTGGCGGTAGTGGGGCGGCCCAATGTGGGCAAATCCTCCCTTATCAACGCCATCCTCGGCGAAGAAAGGGTCATTGTCAGCGAAGTGGCCGGTACAACCCGCGAAGCCGTGGACACCCCCTTCGAATACCAGGGCCAGTCTTTCGTCTTCATCGATACCGCCGGGGTGAGGCGCAAAAGCAAAGTTAAAGAGGCGGTGGAATATTACAGCGTTTTGCGCGCTTTCAAAGCCATCGAGCGGGCCGACCTGGCGCTGATGGTTTTGGACGGCGAAAAAGGCATCACCGAACAGGATCAGCGCCTGGCCGGGTTTATCGACCAGGCTGGCCGCGGCCTCATTTTTGTCATCAATAAGTGGGACCTTGCGCCCCGGGGAGAGGAGGCGCGCCAACAGTACCTGGAGTCGCTGCACCAAGACTTTGCCTTTGCCCGCTATGCTTCCTATGAATTTGTATCGGCCCGCACCGGGAGGCGCCTGCAAAAGCTATTCCCGCTAATTCAGCAAGTCTGGCAGGAACAGCACAAGCGCATCCCCACCCCCCTGATCAACGAACTGGTACAGGATGCCCTGCTGGTCAACCCGCCCGCTGCGATCAAAGGCAGGAGGCTTAAAATCTACTACGCCACTCAAACCTCTGTCAAGCCGCCCACTTTTGTTTTCTTTGTCAATAACCCGGAGCTGATGCATTTTTCGTACCGCCGCTACCTGGAAAACCGCCTCCGCGAAGCCTTTGTTTTCAGCGGCACCCCCATCCGCATCGAGGCCAGGGCGCGCCAGGGCAAAGAGCGATCCTGACGGCAGGGATTGCTTATGCTTAATCCGGGAAGGACAAACATAGAAATACTTAAAGGAGTTTCAGATGGATAAAGGTAGATTTATCGTCTTCGAAGGAATTGACGGCAGCGGCAAAAGCACCCAGTTAAAACTGCTGGGGAAACGGCTGCGGGAGCGTAAATTAAAAGTGCATGAAACGGCGGAGCCTACAGATCAGCCCATCGGCGCCCTGGTGCGCCGCATTTTAAGGGGAGAACTGCAATGTGTTGATCCGGCCCTGGCGGCGCTGTTTGCCGCCGACCGTATCCAGCACCTGGCCGATCCTAACACGGGTCTGCTCAAGCTGATTAAAGAGGGAGTTCACGTTATCTGCGATCGCTACTACTTTTCATCATACGCTTATCACAGTGTTCACGCCCCTATGGAGTGGATCATCCAGGCCAACTCTTTGAGCGCGCAGATGCTAAAACCCGATCTCAACCTGTTTTTGGATGTGCCGGTGGAGGTGTGCCTGCAGCGCCTGAGCGCCTCCCGGGATAATCTGGAGCTCTATGAAGCGGAAGCAAACCTGGCGGCGGTGCGTGAAAAATATTTTGAAGCATTTTCCCGCTTAAAGCAGAATGAAGCGGTGCAAATTATCGATGGCCGCGGCTCCCCGGAAGAGGTGGCGGAGGCGGTCTGGCAGGCCGTAGGCCACCTCTTTGAAACGCATGGTTTCTGATCAATGAGTAAAAGGAGGGAAACGGCATGAACTACCTGGTTCTCATCATCTCCTACCTCCTCGGCGCGGTGCCTTTCGGCTATATCCTGGCCAAAGCGATCAAAAAAGTAGATATCCGCCGCTACGGCAGCGGCAACATCGGCGCCACCAACGTGCTGCGGTTAATGGGCTGGCGGGTGGCGCTGCCGGTCTTTATTTTAGATGCGGCCAAGGGAGCCGGGGCGGTGCTGATCGCCCGGGCTTTCGGCGGGCAGGAGCCGCTCCAGCTGGCCGCCGCCCTGGCGGCGCTAATCGGCCACAGTTTTCCCATTTACTTAGGCTTTCGCGGCGGCAAGGGGGCGGCCACGGGCCTCGGAGTTCTTGTCCCGCTGGGCGGTTGGGTTACCCCGATACTGCTGCTCATTGCCGGCTCAGTCATCGCTGTAACGCGCTATGTTTCTCTCGGTTCCATTTTAGGCGCCCTTTCTTTACCCTTACTTTTTTACCTGTTTGGCTTTGGGCCTTATTATATCTACTTTGGTGCAGCCATGGCTTTGCTGGTGATCCTGCGGCATCACGCCAATATAGCCCGCCTGCTTAAAGGGACCGAATCAAAGCTGGGGCAAAAAGCCGCCCTTTCCGGAGAAGGAGAAGATTGATATGGATATAGCCATTATCGGTGCGGGCGGCTGGGGCACGGCCCTGGCCGCCGCCCTGGGCGGGCAGGGGATGACGGTTAGCCTCTGGGTCAGAAGCGCTGAAATCTACAAAACGATCATCCTTAAGCGCGTCAATGAAACCTACCTGCCCGGGGTGAAGCTGCCCGCAGAGGTGCGGCCCACTTTGAACCTGGCCGAGGCACTTCAAGGGAAAACGCTGGTGTTGCTCACCGTTCCCTCGCACGGGGTGCGCTCCATGGCGGTAGCAATGCGCGACCTGATTGATTCCAATGTCATCCTGGTTTGCGCAGCCAAGGGCCTGGAAGAGAATACCTTGCTGCGCATGTCCGAAGTGCTTAAGCAGGAGCTGCCGCAGGAGCTTCACGGGCGCATTGCCGTTATCTCCGGCCCGAATCATGCCGAGGAAGTATCGCGGGGCAAGCCCACAGCCACGGTGGTGGCGTCAGAAAACCGGGAGACCGCCCTGCAGGTGCAGAAGGCGTTGACGCTCCCTTTCTTTCGCGTGTACACCAACTCCGATCTCACGGGAGTGGAGTTGGGCGGCGCCCTGAAGAACATTTTTGCCCTGGGAGCGGGCATCGTTGACGGCCTGGAGCTGGGGGATAATACCAGAGCCGCCCTGGTCACCCGGGGCCTGGTGGAGATGGCCCGCCTGGGCGCCGCTTTAGGCGCACGGCCGAGCACCTTTACGGGGCTGTCAGGCCTGGGCGATCTTTACGCCACTTGCAGCAGCGTCCATAGCCGCAACCGCGCCGTGGGACTGCAGCTCGGGCAGGGAAAAATTCTTGGCGAAATACTGGCTGGGATGAAAATGGTGGCCGAAGGTGTGGCCACCACCCGCGCCACCTACATCCTGTCACGGAAAATGGGTGTGGAGATGCCCATTACCAGGGAAATATACCGCGTTCTCTTTGAAGGCAAAGCTCCGCGCACCGCGGTAGCAGACCTCATGGCCCGCGCCATGAAAGCAGAAATCGAAGACATCGCCTTTAACTAAAGCTGCAGCCGGATCCGCTGGCCCCTCCCCCTGGTTAGGGAGGGGAGCGTAAGGTTTTATCCTCCTCACTCGCGCCATGAGGGGAGGGTCGCGGAGAGAGTAGGCAGGAAACAGAATATCAGGATACAGGAGAAGAAAAGCCGGGGTTCCCCAAATCCCCTACCCCCCGGTGAGGGAGGGTCAGGGTGGGGGGGATTGGACAGGGAGCAGGAAAAGCAGGCGTTTTACGGCATAAGGGAATACAGGTTCAACTTTTTCCGCCCCTCTATTTTCTAGCGCAGGTGGTAATAAAGCTATAGCTCAGACATATATATATATTGTTAGATTGTCGATGATCCTCCCGGCAGGGGGGAGGAGAAAATATCAGGCAAAGGAGGGATGAACGGTGGAATTTGACCTGTTTAGCGATCTGGTAGAACGAACCGGGGGCGATATCTATCTCGGTGTGGTGGGGCCGGTTCGCACGGGTAAATCAACCTTTATCCGCAAATTTATGGAGCTATTTGTCCTGCCCAAAATCGAAGATCCCTTGGAGCTGGAGCGGGCCCGTGACGAACTTCCCCAGGGCAGCGTCGGCAAAACGATTATGACCACGGAGCCCAAGTTTGTACCCGATGAGGCCGTGGAAATTACTGTGGGCGAAAACATAATCATGCGTATCCGCCTGGTCGACTGTGTCGGCTATGCCGTGGAAGGGGCCTCCGGCTACGAGGATGAAGAAGGTCCGCGCATGGTTTCCACACCCTGGTTTGATTACGATATCCCTTTCCAGGAAGCGGCAGAACTGGGGACGCGGAAAGTAATCACCGATCACTCAACCATCGGTATTGTTATTACCACGGACGGGACCGTTACCGAGATCCCCCGGGAAAACTACGTTGAGGCCGAAGAGAGGGTCATTGAAGAGCTGAAAGAGCTGGGCAAGCCCTTTGTGGTTGTCCTCAACACGGTGGAGCCCACTTCCGAAGAAGCGCGGGCGCTGCAGGATGAGCTATCTTTGAAGTATGATGTGCCGGTGGTCGCCATTAACTGTCTCAACCTTAACCAGGCTGATCTGGATCTGATCATGGAAGAAGCGCTCTACGAGTTCCCGGTCCGGGATGTGACTGTATTTACTCCTGACTGGGTGCAGGTTCTGGATAAAGGACACTGGCTGAGAGACAACTTTGACGATTGCATTGCCGAAAACGTGTCCGAGATCTACCGCGTGCGCGAAGTCAACGGCCTGCTGGAGAAATTCAAGGAATACGACTTTATTGAAGCGGCTGTGCTGAAGCAGATCAACCTGGGCACCGGTGAAGCGGAAATCCAGCTGGAAACACCTCCCGGCATGTTTGAGCAGGTCCTGGGTGAATTCTGCGGGGAAGAGGTTTCGACTGACGCCGATATCATGCGGGTGATCAAGGATTATTCCGTGGCCAAGCGTGAATACGACAAGCTGGCCGAAGCCCTCTACCAGGTCCAGGAGGTCGGCTACGGCATAGTTCCTCCGGCCCTGGAAGAGATGACCCTGGATGAACCGGAGATTATCCGCCAGGGAGGCCGCTTCGGGGTCAGGCTGCGGGCCAGCGCCCCTTCGCTGCATATAATCCGGGTGGATGTCAAGTCAGAATTCACCCCGGTAGTGGGCTCGGAGAAACAAAGCGAAGAGCTGGTCAACTATCTCATGGGCGAATTTGAAGATAATCCCGAAAAGCTCTGGGAGTCGCAGATTTTCGGTAAATCCCTCCATGAACTGGTTCAGGACGGTATCACCGGCAAGCTGGGGAATATGCCCCCCAACGCCCAGGAAAAACTCCAGGAAACCCTGGAGAAGATAATCAACGAGGGCAGCGGCGGTCTCATCGCCATCATCCTTTAAGAGCAGGCCGCATCATTAATAAGCAACAATACCCCTTGAGCAGCAAGGGGTATTTTTTTAAATAACTTTAAGTGTCTTACACTTAAAGTTATTGGCAGGAAAAAAGCGGTTGTTTCGCGAAAATGTGGGGGAGCAATTACCGGGAGCGAGGTGGCTGGGAGCATGATCCGCAAAGAGTTGCTGGAATTGCTGTTTGACGCAGCCAGTATTCAGCGCTGGAACGATCATATCAGGCCGGAGCAGTTTACCGAGCTGGATAAGCAGGCCCACAAGATGATTTTTGCTTATGTGCTCGGAAAGATCGAAGAAACAGACCGCAAGGCCAAGGTTGACTGGAGCGCCATCATCGAAGGCGGGCTGATCGAACTCTTGCATCGCATTGTCCTCACAGACATCAAACCGCCGTTATTCCATAAACTTATGTCTGAAAAGGGAGAGCAGCTCAACGCTTTTGTGATCAAAAGGCTGACCGATGTAATTGCACCCCTGCAGGGCAACTTTCTGCAGAAGATGGAGCGCTATTTCTTCGAGTCCGATCCCTCTTCCCTGGAGAGAAAAATCTTAAGGGCAGCCCATTACCTGGCCACCAACTGGGAGTTTAAAATCATCTATCGCCTTAACGTCGGCCTTTACGGACTGGAGGAGACCAAGGCTGACATCGAAAACCAGCTGGAAGAGCACTACGACCTGGCCGGTGTCCAGAAGCTGGCCATGGGCAAGAAAACGGGCAATTTTATGGACCTGGTGGGGCAGCTGCGCTTTCAGCAGCGCTGGGCCCAGTCGCCGCGCCTGCCGAAGACCTCGGTGATGGGACATATGCTGATCGTGGCTGTTCTGTCCTATTTATGCTCCATGGAACTCGAAGCCTGCTGCAAGCGCATATACAACAACTTCTTCGGCGGGCTCTTTCACGATCTGCCTGAAGTGCTGACCCGCGATATTGTCTCGCCGGTGAAGCGCTCCGTGGAAGGCCTGGAGCAGATCATTCAGGAAATCGAGCGCCGCCAGCTGGAAGAGCGGATCTTCCCCTTGCTGCCCCTTTCCTGGCACAGCGAAATAACCTATTTTACCGAAAACGAGTTCGCCAGCAAAATCATCGATGAAGAAGGAAAGATCCGGTTTGTCACTTCGGACGAAATTAACCGGCGCTACAACAGGGACAAGTACAATCCCCTGGACGGAGAGTTAATCAAGGCCTGCGACCAGCTGGCCGCGTACATGGAGACCTTCCTTTCCATTTCTCACGGCGTCTATTCCAGCCACCTGGCCGAGGCGAACCGTCAACTTTACGAGGCCTATAAAAACAAGACTATTGCCGGAATTGATTTCGGGCAGATTTTCAGCTATTTTAAAGTGTAGCTTTCTAGACAGCGGTGCACAGATTGAACGTATAGTAATATAAAGTAGTATAAAGCCGGCCAAACAGCGTCCTCTCCCATGCGGGGGAGAGAGGCGTAGCCCGGACCGGGGCAAAACTTGCTTTATCCGGCCGGGCATGGTTCCCGAACCCCCTCCTGGCGGGGAAGTGGGGATAATGCGGCTGAAGATCCAATAAAATTCACTGTAGAAGGCGTGATCAACAATGATGCAAGAGCGGATTAACCAGAGAATCAGCAGCGAACTGAACATGCCCGTGCAAAAAGTGGCCCAGGCGGTAGCCCTTCTCGATGAAGGCAATACCGTCCCTTTTATTGCCCGCTACCGCAAAGAGATGACCGGGGGCTTAAACGATGAAACACTGCGGCTGCTCAACGAAAAATTAATCCAGTATCGGAACCTCGAACAAAAGCGGCAGGATGTGCTGCGTTTAATCGAAGCCCAGGGGGCCCTGACTCCTGCATTGCAGGCTAAAATCGAAGCGGCGGCCACGGTGACCGAACTGGATGACCTCTATCGCCCCTTCCGTCCAAAGAAGCGCACCCGTGCCACCGTGGCCCGGGAAAAAGGGCTGGAGCCCTTAGCCCTGGCGATCCTAAAGGGGCAGATTGACCCGGCCGCAGAGGCGGAAAAGTACATTGATCCGGAGAAAGAGCTGCCCGGCCCCGAGGCGGTGCTGCAGGGAGCCTCGGACATAATCGCCGAGATCATCTCCGACGACGCCGCCGTTCGCAAAGCCCTGCGCCGCCTCTACCTGGAGCAGGGACTGGTCATTACGGAGAAAAAAGAGGGCGCCGTCAGCACCACCTATGATGATTACGCTGATTTCAGTGAACCGCTGGCCAAGATGAAGCCGCACCGCATCCTGGCCATCAACCGGGCCCTGAAAGAAAAGGTGCTGAACCTGAAAATAGCGGTGGAGGAGGAGAGCGCCCTTCAGGCCGTGCAGAAACTGTTCATACCGGAAGGCGCGGCAGAGCCCTGCTGCAAGTTTATCTCCGCTGCGGCGGCTGACTCTTTTCGCCGCCTCATCCATCCTTCCCTGGAGCGGGAGGCGTGGCAGTCCCGCCTGGAAGAAGCGATAGAGGGGGCGATTAATGTGTTTAAACAGAATTTGAAGAAGCGCCTGCTGGTGCCTCCGGTAGGGCAGCGCCGCGTCATGGGCCTGGATCCCGGCTACCGCACCGGCTGCAAGCTGGCCTGTGTTTCCGAGACAGGCGAGCTCCTCGAGGTAGCTACCATTTACCCGACCCCGCCGAAAAATGACCGCGACCACGCCGCGGCAACGGTGCTGCGGCTGCTGGAAAAGCATCAAATTGACTGTATCGCCATCGGCAACGGCACCGCCTCCCGGGAGAGCGAGGAGTTTATCTCGTCCCTGATCAGCGAGCACGATCTGCCCGTGGAATATACCATTGTCAACGAGGCCGGCGCCAGTGTCTACTCCGCTTCTTCCCTGGCCCAGAAAGAATTTCCCGGGCTTGACGTGGCCGAGCGCAGTGCCGTCTCCATTGCCCGGCGCCTGCAGGATCCCCTGGCCGAGCTGGTCAAAATCGACCCCAGGTCAATCGGCGTGGGCCAGTACCAGCACGACATGCCGCCGCGCCAGCTCAGTGAAGCGCTGGCCGGGACGGTGGAGGCTTGCGTTAACAGCGTCGGTGTGGATTTGAACACCGCTTCAGCGTCGCTTTTGTCCTACGTGGCCGGCATCAATAAAACTGTGGCCGAACGGATTGTGGCTTTTCGGGAGAGCAACGGCGGCATCACCTCCCGGAAGCAGCTTCTGGAGGTGAACGGCCTGGGGCCCAAAGCATTCAAACAGTGCGCCGGCTTTTTGCGTCTCCCTGACAGCCCCGATTACCTGGAGCGCAGCGCCGTCCATCCCGAGTCATACGCACTGGCTCGCAGCCTGATGGAGCGGCTGGAAATCAGTCCCGAGTCCTTGGGCCGGCCTGAGGCTATTCCTTCCCTCAGCCAGGCGGAAATAGAAAAGCTGGCCGCGGACCTGGACGCCGGCGTCCCCACTGTGATGGACATCCTGGAAGAGTTCCGCAAGCCCGGGCGCGACCCCCGCGAGGACCTGCCTAAGCCGGTCTTCTTAAAGTCCGTCACCAGCATGGAAGATTTACAGCCGGGGATGACCTTGATGGGTATTGTGCGCAATATCGTTGATTTTGGGGCCTTTGTTGACATCGGCGTACATCAGGACGGCCTTGTCCATATTTCTGAGATCGCCGATCGCTACATTAAGCACCCCCTGGAAGTGCTGCAAATCGAAGAGGTGGTCCCGGTGAAGATTCTTTCCATCGACCGCGAACGCAACCGCATCGCCCTTTCAATCAAACAGGCCGACGCACCCGTATAAATATGGCGGAAAAGGTGGATTTAAGAGCCTTTAGTTCACCCCCATTTTCTAAAGGGGGGTCGGGGGGGATTACCAAACGGATTGCCAAACGCCGGTAAAACAGGTCCCTAGACCAGCTTCCTGCGTCCCTTGCGGTATGAGCGAAAATCGGGGATATGCTTGATTACAATGATCAGGGCTGTGGCCGCTCCCAGCAGCACCCAGCCCCAATGGTGATAGAGAAACCAGTAGACCAGCGGCATTAGAGCCGCCGCTGCCCCGGCGCCGGTGTTGGTATCCCGTAAAATTATAGCAAACAGGGCTGCAAACACCAGCAGAATGGCAGCGGTGAGGGGGCTCAGCACCAGCAGGGCGCCCAGGGTAGTGGCCAGCCCTTTGCCGCCTCTAAGCTGAAGAAAAGGGTTAAAATTATGCCCCAGCACCACCAGGAATGTGGCCAATAGGGGCATGGCCGGGTTTGTGCTGAACCGCGAAGCCAGGTGCACCGCCAGAATACCTTTACCCACATCAAAAGCAATGGTCAGAACGCCGGGTAAAAGCCCCACCTCTTTAACCGTGTTCATTCCGCCCACATTGCCCGAACCGACTTTGCGGATATCCACGCCTTTAAAGATGCGGCCGAAGATATAAGCCGAGGGAAAGACTCCGAGCAGATAAGCCGGCAGCCAGGCTGCATAATCGCCCATCTCAGCCACCCTCTCTAAGTCGAATAAAGTAGATTTCGCCTTCCATCTTGCCGCTTCCTGCCACCAGAGAACAAAACTGCCTTATCCGGCCGGGCAGGAGCCCCGGAGCTCCCCCCCCTGGTAGAGGAGGCTTGGGGTGGGCATCCGAAGTTCCCTCCCCCCTGGTGGGGGAGGGTCAGGGTGGGGGGGATAAACTGCTCAATATTAACTATCTTTCATTCCTGGTTGTCCGCGATAGCCTCCCGTTTCTTCCTCCTGTACTCGACCAGCCAAACAACCAGCCCTGCCATCAGCACCGCGGCTGCTGCCGGCCAGACCCACAGGGGCAGCCCTTTTGCTTCGATCAGCCGGCCCGTGCTGCCGCGGTAGAGCTCCGCCATGCGCGGGCGCCCTGTCTCATCCAGCGGCTGCCGCGCGGCATGCTCCATCACCGCCTGCCACAGCTTCAGTTCGCGGCCACCGCGCATCACTATCCGCTCGTTTAAATCCACGAAGTTGCCATCTTTATCTTTCGGTTTCAGCATCAGGTAAGGCACCTGCTCGCCCACCAGGGGAATGGCCGCGGCGACGGCGTAGTCTGTGGCTACGTGGTAGAGCTCCTCGCCGGCCCGGTAG
Organism: Bacillota bacterium; assembly: GCA_029782095.1. Taxonomy (GTDB): domain Bacteria; phylum Bacillota; class Dethiobacteria; order DTU022; family DTU022; genus JAKPEE01. The sequence goes on from JAKOVL010000168.1 coordinate 16,938, forward strand.
AGATTTACATATTCCTCCGTGTTTTCATCCTGAAGCCCCTCCCCGGTAAACAGCTCCAGGCTGAGCACCCCGCGGGTAGTGGGAATAAGTTCGTCTAATAGCGGAATCCTTAGGGCGCCGCGATCCAGATCATAAGCTGCCCGCAGACCCGACGACTGCAGGAAGTAGTCTCCATCCATATATTGCGTCAGGAATATAGAGATTTCCATAATCTTTTTCACTTCGGCGGCGGTGAAATAAGCCGACACTATGGGGAACCCGGGCATCTTATCCGGCCCGGCACCCAGCCCCACCAGCTTGGCCAGGTCGTAAAATGAAACCGCCCCCTCGTTTCCGGGCAGCGTCCCCGGGATGATACCGCCGCGGATGGGTCCGCTGGCCTGGAAAGCGAAGTGGACCTTTTCGCCCAGGGCCTCTTCCGCGGCGAGGCGAATGGCATCGGTAACAAAATTGCCCATGGGCGCTTCCCGCCCGCCGTAGATGGGCAGCTCGAAGTCGGTGTAGAGCACGGTTTCCGTAACATCGGAAAACTGTCCCTGCGTCATGCGGCTGATCAGATCGTTTAAACGGGTGGTATATAGAGCCAGCTTCTCTTCAAATTCCTGGTCCGGGGCAATACTGCTGTCTATGGGCAGCAGGTGGGGCTGCCCGGTATCAGCATTGCGCACGCGCAGCTTTCCTGTGGCGGGGTTGTAGGCAAATTCGGCCACGCCCAGGTGCTTCAGCAGGTCGCCGCTTTGCACGAGGATAGTGCCGTTTTCAATCACCGGTTCATGAAGCAGCGTGTGGCTGTGGCCGCCGACAATAATGTCGATGCCCTCCACCGCGCCGGCCAGGACACGCTCTTCGTCGATGCCCATATGGCTCACGGCGACAACCAGGTCAACTCCCGCTGCACGGAGCTCGGCCACCGCCTCCGCTGCCGCGGCGTGCGGATCACCGAATGCAACGGATTCAACGAACTGCGTCATCAGGATGGCATCCTCGCCGATGATGCCGAAGAATCCCAGCGTCAACCCGTTTTCCAGCTCAATGATATGAGTCTTGCGAATCCCCATCTCTCCCAGGGGATGGCCCGGCGGAGTGATGAGGTTGGCTGAAAGCATGGCGGTTTGCTCCGCCGCGGCGGGGTACCCGGCTGCGGCCAGGTACTCTGCCAGGATGTCGTCGCCGAAATCGAATTCATGGTTGCCGATGGCGACCACATCGTAGCCCAGATCAATCATCAGCGATAATTCCGCTGCGCAGCCGTCCAGGGCCAGCCAGGCATAAGGAGAGCCTCCCAGAAAATCGCCCCCCGAGATAAGCAGCACCGGTTCACCGGCCGCTTCTTTTTGCGCGCGTATCCCTTTTACCGCCGCAGCCAGCCGGGTAAATCCGCCCCGGGCTGGATGGGGCTGCCCGGGAAGATAGTCCACCAGCGGATCGGGCAGCAGGTTGGAATGTTCGTCGTTGGTATGCAGGATCGTAAAATAAAGCTCTTGCTGGGCGCCGGCCCTTTTGGGCACGATAGTATGAATAAATATCAGCAGGGCCGCAAAGGTTATACAGAGCAACCGGACTGCAACAGATTTTTTGTTGAGCAAACGGATCAAGCGCATGGGCAAGCCCTCCTCATAAATATTCAAAGAAATTAATTAAAAACAATAATTCTACTCAAATTGTATTTATCCTACTACCATTTTTTTCGAACCCTGTGCCACTGGTTGTTTCGTCGCGTGCTTGCACGGAATAAACTTTAGCCCTGTACCTTCAAAAAGGTAACTCTCACAAAAAAGTATTGACTATGACGTTACGTTATGGTTTACGATAGACGGGAGGTGAGCCGATGCGTTATAAAATCAAAGATGTAGCCGATCTCGCCGGGGTAAGCGTGCGCACGCTGCATCACTACGATCAGATCGGGCTGCTCAAGCCGGATTCAGTAAACGAGGCCGGTTACCGCCTTTATTCGCGGGAGAACCTGGAAAGGCTGCAGCAAATCCTGTTTTTTAAAGAGCTGGGCTTTGAGCTGCGGGCGATCAAGCAGATCCTGGACAGCCCCGGCTTTGACCGGCTGCAAGCCCTGGAAGCGCACCGCAAAGCGCTGCAGGAAAAGAAAAAGAGACTGGAAGCGCTCATCGGCTCCGTGGAAACAACAATGAATCGATCAAAGGGGGAATTGAAATGCCCGATCAAGAGCTGTTTTCTTCCTTCAATATGGAGGAGATCAAAAAACACCAGCAGCAGTATGCTGAAGAAGCGAAACAAAAATATGGCCACAGCGAGGCCTACCGGGAAAGCCAGGCCCGGGTCGCCCGCTACGACGAAACCAGGTGGGCCGAAATCATGACCCGGTCCGATGCCATCTACCGCACCCTCGCCGGCCTGATGGACCGCGAGCCTGCCGCCCCGGAAGTGCAGGAGGCGGTGGGCCGGTGGCGGCAGTTGATCAGCGACAACTTCTATCCCTGCACCCTGGAAATCTTCCGCGGCCTGGGCGACCTCTACGTGGACGATCCCCGCTTTACCGCCAGCATCGACAAGTACGGCGCCGGCCTGGCCCGCTTC
>JAKOVL010000188.1 GCA_029782095.1 Bacillota bacterium
GACAACCAGCGCTTCTTGGCCCGCACCGAAATGGTAGGGCAGGCCTACGAGGCTTTCAAGGCCCTCGGGCTTCGGCCGCCAAACCTGGTTCAAGTAATGCCACCAAATTAAAAGACCTTTGTAGTGGTACGTCTATATTTGTGCCTGAAAAATCCCGTGGTTATTGGGTTTTCAAAGATCAGCTGTCAAACTTGAGTTTAAAGCAAATTGATAGGGTCAATGAAAAAGAGAACGACAAATATGGAGTTAGGGATTCGAAGAGCTGAGAGGCTGAAAGAAGGGATCAATCTTGATGCTGATTGATTTTAATCTTTTCCGGTCTGGCCAACTGTGATAATATAATAATGTTACCCTGCCTTACGGGAAGAAATCATATCTTTGAATACTGTAAGTGTAAGCCTATTCTTTTATGTAAACAATAATATTATGCTTTTACAGGGCTTAAGTTTGCTTCAACTACAAGATTAAAGAGGAGATTTATAAATATGCAGAATGAGGGTAAAGTGGTTCCGGTCAGTATCCATGACGAAGTAAAAACTTCATTTTTGGATTATGCCATGAGTGTTATTGTCAGCCGGGCCCTGCCTGATGTAAGAGACGGCCTTAAGCCGGTGCACCGGCGCATTTTGTATGCCATGTCCGAAATGGGGTCAACTCCGGATAAACCGTATCGCAAGTCCGCTCGTATCGTCGGTGAAGTCCTCGGCAAATATCACCCGCACGGTGATGCGGCCCTCTATGACACCCTGGTAAGAATGGCCCAGGATTTTTCCACCCGCTACCCGCTGGTAGACGGGCATGGCAATTTTGGCTCACTGGACGGGGATTCCCCGGCAGCGATGCGGTACACCGAAGCGCGGCTTTCTCCCATAGCCATGGAGCTATTAACTGATTTACAGAAAGAGACGGTGGATTTTCGTCCAAATTTTGATGAAAGCTTGCAGGAACCGGTTGTCCTTCCTTCCCGTTTTCCCAATTTACTGGTTAATGGTTCAGCTGGCATCGCGGTAGGAATGGCCACCAATATCCCCCCTCATAATTTAGGCGAAGTAATTGATGCCCTGCAATATCTTATCTCCAACCGGGAAGCAAATGTACAGGATTTAATGCGTTTTATTCAGGGTCCGGATTTTCCCACCGGAGGCATTATTGTCGGACATGAAGGCATCCGCTCTGCCTATCAGACCGGGCGAGGCATTATTAAAGTAAGAGGCCGGGTGCAGCTTGAAACAAGGGAAAATGGGCGCCATCAACTGGTTATCACTGAGATCCCTTTTCAGCAGAACAAAGCCAAGCTGGTTGAAAAGATTGCCGAACTGGTAAAAGAGAAAAAAATTGAAGGAATAACCGATCTCAGGGATGAGTCCGACCGCAGCGGCGTGCGCATTATCCTGGAAATAAAGCGTGATTACCAGCCCCAGGTGATCAAAAACCAGCTTTATCAGTTTACACCTTTGCAGCAAACTTTCGGCATCATAATGCTGGCTTTGGTTGGCGGGCAGCCCCAGGTTTTAAACCTGAAGGAGACGCTCGTCCACTATCTGGAGCATCAAAAAGATGTAATTTTGCGCCGCACCAGATTTGATCTGCGACGGGCGGAGGAGCGGCTGCATATTGTGGAGGGGCTGCGCATTGCCCTCTCCCGGTTGGATGAGGTCATTGCTTTAATTCGCCGCTCCCGGGATGTGCAAAGCGCCAAGGCGGGGTTGATGGAATTGCTCGGCCTCACCGAAAAACAGGCCCAGGCTATTCTGGATATGCGCTTGCAGCGCCTCACTCAGCTGGAGATTTCAAAGCTGGAGCAGGAATATCGTGAACTGGTGGAGCGGATCGCTTATCTTAAGCGAATTTTAGTTGATGAAAACCTTGTTTACACGATTATTCGTGACGAGCTGCAGGTAATTAAAGAAAAGCATGCCGACAAGCGGCTCACCCAGATTGTGGCAGAAGTGGACGATATTGATCTGATAGATTTAATTATGGAAGAAGATGTGGTTATTACCCTGACTGATCGCGGTTATATCAAGCGGCTGCCCCTGACTACTTACCGCAGCCAGCTGCGCGGCGGCAGGGGGATTGTCGGCATACAACCCCGTGAAGATGATCGGGTGGAACAATGCCATGTCGCTTCCACCCATGACAACTTGCTTTGCTTCAGCAACCGGGGCAAGGTTTACCTGCTCAAAATACACGAAATTCCGGAAGCAGGACGGCAGGCCCGTGGCACGCCCTTGGTCAATCTGCTGCCCCTGGAGGAAAAAGAATATATTAGTACCACCATGCCCATTAAAGAATTCAGTCCCAATCATTTTCTGCTCATGGTAACTGCGCGTGGCCTGATTAAGAAGACTCCTTTGAAGGATTTTCGTAATGCCCGTAAAACGGGGCTGGTGGCGTTAAGGCTTACTGATGAAGATGAACTGATTACGGTGAAACTTACTGATGGGCGCCAGGAAATAATCATCGGGACAGATAAAGGCTACTTTATCCGTTTCAGTGAAGAGGATGTGCGGCCCATGGGCCGGACGGCACGGGGGGTCAAGGCGATTACTCTCCCTGGAGAAGCCACGATTGTCGGTGCCGATTTAATTAGCGGCGGTGAGGCTATTCTCATGGTTTCGGCTCTCGGCCTCGGCAAGCGTGTCCGGGTAGAGGAGTTTCGCCGGCAGCGGCGTGGAGGGATAGGGCTGATCGGCATGAAGCTGAGCAAGGCCACGGGACCCTTGACCGGCTTTATCGTGGTGAAAAAAGAAAATGAAGAATTTATTGCCATCACTGCTAAGGGAATTGTCATCAGGCAACAGGTGGGGCAGGTATCCATGTTCAGCCGCTACGCCCGGGGAGTAATGCTGATCCGGCTGGATCAAGGCGACCGTGTTGTTGATTTAACTACAACAGGAGAAGGACAATGCCTGGCAGAATAGCTTCTATACCGGGTCTATCAGCTGTATTTTTGATCTTGCTGCTTCTTGCTGCTGCCGGTTGCAGCGACCATGATTCTTTTTTTAGAGATGAACAACCAACGCCTTTAAGCAGCGATGTCGTAGTGGTAGGGGACAGCACCGCGGCCCTGGTGGCTGCCCTAGAGGCGTCAAGGCATGGTGCTTCGGTTTTAGTTTTTTTTGATCAGCAAACTGTGGACAGCTGGTTGTTCGACGAAGGATGCCTTGCCGCTGGTGATGAAGAAGAAGCGAACATTTCGCCAGCTGAACTAAAGTCGGCATTGGCTGCATACGGAGGCGGAAAAGGCCAGGGCTGGCATTATGATCTCCTGGTGGAAAATATCACTTCAGACATGGCCTGGCTATGCCGCGAAACCGGCCTGGAGCTGACCTTGGAGTCAACTTTTCTGTTTCGTCCGGCCAATCTTTCGGCAGAGCTGCTATACAACCGTCTCTGCAACGCCGCCTTGGATGAAGGTGTGCGCTTAATGGCAGGCACAAAAGTGCTTGAGCTAATCATTGACGAAGAACAGAACAGGGCAGCTGGGATCCGGTTCAATGGGGAAAATGAAACTGTTCGCGAGGCTTACGCCCCTGCAGTAATTCTGGCAGACGGCGGGATTCTCAGCCATGAGGCTCTAATGCAAAAATTGGCGCCAGCTGTAAGCGCCGCCTCCTGGCGCCGCGGGCAGGCCGGCATGGGCTGGCAGGCAGCCATGCGGGCAGGCCTGGATATGGTGGAAACTGATTTATTTTCCTATGCCCCCGCTGTCGAAGAAAATGGCTCTTGGGTTAAAGCCCGATGGCCGGCGGGGACTCTGCTGGTGGAGGGCGACTCCCTGGTTCCCCTGGCCGGGCTGACAGATGAAGAAGTAGCTCTGCGGCTGCTTAATCTTGACGGCAAACCGGGGTATCTTGTGATAGCTGAATCCCAACTCGGATCTGATTTTGATTTAAGTTGGCCCCGATTCGCAGGCATAGACGCTCTGATGAAGGCTTACCATATTGATCTACCTTCTCTCAGACTGTGGTATCTACAACCCTGGGAAAATTTTTACGGTGTCCCGGTAAAAGCCGTGGCGGAATATTGTCTGGGGGGGATTGCTGTTAGCCAAGGCGGAGAAGCACTGCGCCGCGGAAAACCGGTTCAGGGACTCTATGCCGTCGGTGAAGCAGCCGGCGGCCTGCATGGTAATGGTTTAATGCCTGGCGCGGCTTTTAGCGAAGCGGTAGTCTGGGGACGATTTGTCGGCCGCAGTGCCGCGGAGCTGGCCCAGCGCTAGTCTCCACTTCCGGGACAGAAGAGGTAAGGGAGGTTTTCCATGAGCAGACCAAGGAAAGTGGGAATTACGGATACTTCTTTGCGCGACGCCCACCAGTCTTTGCTGGCCACAAGGATGCGGTTGGAAGATATGCTCCCCATTGCGGAGCTAATGGACCAGGTGGGGTACTATTCCCTGGAAGCATGGGGCGGCGCCACTTTTGATACATGTATGCGCTTTCTGGATGAAGATCCATGGGAAAGACTGCGGCGATTGCGCAAGGTGTTTAAAAAGACCCGGCTGCAAATGCTGCTGCGGGGCCAGAATCTTGTCGGCTACCGTCACTACCCCGATGATGTTGTGGCGGAGTTTATCAAAAAGGCGGTGGCCAACGGAATCGATATCATCCGTATATTTGACGCCTTAAACGATGTGCGCAACATGGAGCAGGCGATAAAATGCACTAAGGCTGAGGGGGCCCATGCGCAGGCTACTATATGTTATACCATCAGCCCTCTGCACAATATCGAGCACTTTGTAGAGCTGGGATTGAAGCTAAAAGAGCTGGGTGCTGATTCCATAGCGATCAAGGACATGGCTGGACTGATCTCTCCATATGACGCATTTAAACTGGTCAGCAGTTTAAAAGAAAAGGTTGGCTTGCCGGTGCAGATGCATTGCCACTACACCAGCGGTATGGCCTCCATGGCCTATCTCAAAGCTATTGAGGCCGGCTGCGATGTCATCGATACAGCTAGCGCGGCCCTGGCCATGGGTACGAGCCAGCCCGCCACTGACAGTATGGTGGCTGCCTTGCAGGGCACGGATTATGATACCGGCTTGGACCTGGAGCTGCTGGCCCAAGTCAGCCAGCATTTTAAAGAGGTCAGCAAGAAGTTTCATATTTCCCGGGAAATATCCGGAGTAGACGCCAATGTCCTCAGCTACCAGATACCTGGTGGCATGATTTCCAACCTTGCTTCCCAGTTAGCGGAGCAGAAAGCCTCACATCTGATCGATAAAGTGCTGGCCGAAGTGCCCCGGGTGCGCAAGGAACTGGGCTACCCGCCCCTGGTTACGCCCAGCAGCCAAATTGTGGGGACCCAGGCCGTGGTCAATGTTTTGCTAGGGGAACGCTATAAGGTGGTATCAACAGAAATTAAAAATTATTTGCGCGGTCTCTATGGGCGCCCTCCCGGCCCGATTGACCAGGCCGTGATGGAAAAAGTGCTCGGAGATGAAAAGCCGGTTGCTGTCCGCCCCGCTGACCTGCTTGAGCCGCGGCTGGAAGAAGCACGCCGGGAAATTGCCGATTTAATTGAGCAGGAAGAAGATGTTCTATCTTATATTATTTTTCCCAACGTGGCCCTGGATTTCTTTAAACGGCGCAAGGGGCTTCTGCCGCCTCTACCCCGTGACGGAGCATCGGGGCATGCTTCTTTGCAGGCTGGGAGAGCGTCCGCCGGTAGAAGTGAGCTAAAGCTGGAGGCGCTGGCGCATGTAGACAGTTCTCTAATCTGGCAGGACGAAAGAAATATGGTTTACCCCGCTTCCTGATAATTGACACCGCTCCAGGGGCAGGATATAATATTAAACAATATTTTTATAGCAACATGAAAGCAATGAAGGGCAGGAGTAGGCAGCTCTTCCTTGACAGAGAGCCGGAATTTGCTGCAACCCGGTAAGGAATGCTGCTGAAGGTCGGCCATGAGCTGCCCGTTTGAACTTGCAGTAGGACGGGCCGGTAGCCGCCGTTATCGGGCCAGAGAAGCCGAGTAACCCTAATTTATGCAGGTGTAAGGAAAAAGGGTGGTACCGCGGAGGAGATCCCTTCGTCCCTTTGGGCGAAGGGTCTTTTTTAACGTATTTTACCAGCGGAGAATCTTAGAAGTATGGAAGGAGAGTGGTTATGAGCAGAATTATTTTTATGGACGGAGAGTTGGTTCCCGAGGAGAAGGCAGTCATTTCAGTATTTGATCATGGTTTTTTATATGGCGACGGAGTTTTTGAGGGAATTCGCGCTTACAACGGGCGGGTATTCAAACTGGTTGAGCATGTGGACCGCCTCTACGAGTCAGCTCACTCGATTATGCTTCCCATCCCCTACAGCCGGGCGGAAATGATAGAAGCTGTTGTAAAAACGATAAACGCCAACGGGCTTAAAGATGCCTATATCCGGCTGGTAGTCTCGCGGGGCGTAGGTGATCTGGGGCTGGATCCGCGAAAGTGCAAAGCCAGCCGCGTAGTCATCATTGCCGATAAAATTGTTCTTTATCCCGACGAACTTTACGAAAAAGGGCTTTCCGTAATTACAGTGGCAACTCGCCGCAATGTGGCTGATGCCCTTGACCCGAAAATTAAATCGCTTAATTACTTAAATAATATTTTGGTCAAGATCGAAGCTAATCGAGCCGGGGTCATGGAAGCTTTAATGTTAACCGGCAACGGTTATGTCAGTGAAGGTTCCGGAGATAACGTTTTCATTTATCGAAAGGGCGTCCTGCTTACTCCCCCGCCGTACCTGGGAATTCTGGAAGGGATTACCCGGGCTACGATTATGGAGCTGGCCCGGGAGGAAGGAATTGAAGTGCGGGAGCAGCCCTTTACTCGCCATGATGTTTATGTGGCCGATGAGTGTTTCCTCACCGGCACGGCGGCAGAGGTAATTCCGGTGATTGAAGTAGATGGCCGCGCTATCGGTTCAGGAACCCCAGGCCCGGTAACCCGCCGGTTAATCCAGCTTTTCCGGGAGCTGACCCGCACAGAGGGTGTGCCTCTGGGCTAGCTGTTCGACATGTCTGCTTTTAATATAGTGCCAGTATGAGGAGGAGAAAAAATGCGCAGCCATAAAGTTACTAAAGGTCTGGAAAGGGCTCCCCATCGCTCTCTTTTCTGGGCTTCCGGCTTTCATCCGGCCGAGTTGGATCAGCCTCTGGTGGGAATCGTTAATTCGGCCAATGAAATTGTGCCCGGCCATGTTCACCTGAATGTTGTGGCCGAAGCGGCTAAAGCTGGCGTGCGCATGGGTGGGGGTACACCGATTGAGTTTTCAACAATTGGCGTCTGTGACGGGATTGCCATGAACCACAAGGGAATGCATTATTCCCTGGCCAGCCGGGAACTTGTGGCAGACAGCATTGAGACTATGGTCGAAGCGCATTGTCTTGATGCCCTGGTCCTGGTAACCAACTGCGACAAAATTACACCCGGCATGCTCATGGCGGCGGCGCGGCTGGATATACCCGCTGTTCTGCTCAGCGGCGGCCCCATGCTGGCCGGTCAGCACCGCGGTAAAAAAATTGATTTGAACAGCCTTTTTGAAGGAGTGGGGGCTGTACGCAGCGGTAAACTCACGGAAGAGGAGCTTGAGGAAATTGTGCTCAAGGCTTGTCCGGGCTGCGGCTCGTGCGCCGGTATGTTTACGGCTAATTCGATGAACTGTATCGCTGAAGCCCTGGGGCTGGCTTTACCTGGAAACGGGACTATTCCTGCGGTTAGTGCGGCCAGGCTGCGCCTGGCCAAGGAAGCGGGGATGCAGGTAATGGCCATGCTCAAAGAGGGGATAACCGTAAGCGATATCCTGACCCCTGCTTCTTTTATGAATGCCCTTACTGTGGATATGGCCCTGGGCTGCTCAACCAACACAGTGCTGCACCTGCTGGCAGTGGCCAATGAACTGCAGATAGACCTCGATTTAAATTTGATCAATGAAATCAGCCGCCGTACCCCACAATTATGCCTGCTTAGCCCCGCGGGAACAGACCGCATTGAAGACTTAAACCGGGCTGGAGGCATACCGGCGGTGATGAAAGAGCTGGCCGGCGCCGGCTTGCTCAATACGGATCTTCTTACGGTAACCGGTTTAAATATCAAAAGGAACCTCGCCCTTGCGGCAGAGCCTGATCGGACAGTGATTCGTTCAGTGGCTGATCCATACCATCCTGAGGGCGGCCTGGCTGTCCTTTTCGGCAACCTGGCGCCCGAAGGGGCCGTGGTTAAGCAAGGGGCTGTATCACCCAAAATGCAGGTATTTAAAGGCACAGCCCGTGTTTTTGATACCGAGGACAGCGCTGTGGCGGCGATACATCAGGGTCAGATTAAACCTGGCCAGATTATCGTCATCCGTTATGAAGGGCCGCGGGGCGGACCGGGCATGCGGGAAATGCTGGCACCAACCGCTGCTGTAGTTGGTGCGGGCCTGGGTGAAAGTGTGGCCTTGATTACTGACGGCCGCTTTTCAGGGGCGACGCGGGGTGCTTGCATCGGCCATGTTTCTCCTGAGGCTGCCGCCGGCGGCCCCATTGCCCTGGTTGAGGAAGGAGACTTAATCAGCATCAATATACCCGACCACCGGCTGGATTTGCTTGTTTCCGACGAAGAACTTAAGCGCCGCCGGGATAAATGGCGCCCTGCAGATCCGAAAATCAACCGTGGCTACCTGAAACGCTACGCCGCTATGGTTACTTCGGCCTCTCGCGGTGCGGTGCTGGAGCCGGAAGCGAAGGCAGGTGAAAAGATGTGAAGATGAAAGGAGCAGCCATGGTTATTGCAGCCCTGGAGCAAGAGCAGGTTGACCTGGTTTTCGGTTACCCCGGGGGTGCGGTGTTGACCCTGTATGATGAACTTTACCGTTCGGGGCTAAAGCATATCCTCGTTCGCCATGAGCAGGGTGCGGTTCATGCCGCCGATGGTTATGCCAGGGTCAGCGGTAAGACAGGGGTGGTTTTCGCCACTTCCGGCCCGGGAGCCACCAACCTGGTTACCGGTATTGCCACTGCGTACATGGACTCTGTCCCTCTTGTATTATTTACCGGCCAGGTGGCCACGCCGCTCATTGGCACCGACTCTTTTCAGGAAGCAGATATTACCGGCATAACCCTGCCCATTACCAAGCATAACTATTTGATTAAAGATATAAAAGAGCTGCCCGATGTCCTTTCGGAAGCGTTTTATATCGCCTCTACCGGCCGGCCAGGACCGGTATTGGTGGATATCCCCAAGGATATATTTGCAGCGGAGGGAAAGTTTGATTATGAGCGTAAACAGGATATACCCGGCTACAAGCCTACCCTGGAAGGGCACGGGGGGCAAATCAACCGGGCGGTAAAAGCAATTAGAGAGGCCAAGCGCCCTGTCATCTTTGCCGGAGGCGGCGTAATTATTTCCGGAGCGGCGGCAGAGCTGCGAGAGCTGGCTGAACGCTGCCGCATTCCCGTGACCCTTTCCTTGATGGCCATGGGCGCTTTTCCGGGAGATAGCCCACTTTTTCTGGGTATGCCCGGCATGCATGGCACGGTCAGCGCCAATTACGCCTTGTCAGAGGCGGATTTAATAATTGCCGCCGGGGTGCGCTTTGATGACCGGGTCACCGGCAAACGGGAAAGCTTTGCCCGGGAAGCCAAAATAATCCATATAGATATCGATCCTGCGGAAATCGGGAAAAATGTGGCCATCGACATACCCATTGTCGGTGATGTGAAGCGGGTCCTTCAGGGAGTTTTAAAAAGAATTCAGCCTGGAGATACCAAAGCATGGTTGGAGCGCATTGAGGAATGGCGCCATAAACACTCCGCCTGTTCTGAAGGATTGCACAAAAGGGACATCTTAACAACCCCTTCTGTTATCCGTGAAATTGACCGGCTCACGCCGCACGATACCATCATCGCTACCGATGTGGGGCAGCATCAGATGTGGACGGCGCAGCATTATTGTTTTCGCGCACCGCGGACATTCCTTTCCTCCGGCGGCCTGGGAACCATGGGTTACGGCTTCCCCGCCGCCCTGGGAGCGAAGCTTGCTTCGCCCGGGAGCACGGTATTCTGCATCGCCGGTGATGGCAGCTTTCAGATGAATATACAGGAGCTGGCCACAGCGGTATCCCATAATCTTGATGTCAAGGTGGCCATTATAAACAACGGCTACCTGGGCATGGTTCGCCAGTGGCAGGAACTTTTTTATGGGGGGCGGTATGCGTATACAGCGCTGCCAGGCAACCCCGATTTTGTAAAAGTGGCCGAAGCTTACGGGGCAAAAGGCCTGCGCGCCTCCACGCCCGAAGGGCTGAGAAACGCCATCGAGGAGGCGCTGGCGACGGAAGGGCCTGTAATCATCGACTGCCGGGTAGATCCGGCACAAAATGTATACCCCATGGTCGCTCCCAATAGTCCGATTAATGAAATCATCATGGGAAGTGAAAGTGAATGAAACATGTTCTGGCGGTATTGGTGGAAAACAAGTCCGGTGTGTTAACCCGCGTAGCCGGCCTTTTCAGCCGGCGGGGCTTTAACATTGAAAATATAGCGGTGGGCGAAACTACTTCTCCCGGGATTTCCCGGATGACCATTACCGTAGAGGGCGACGAAATGGTTGTTGAACAGGTCATGAAACAGCTGCACAAGCTGATCAATGTGCTTAAGGTAAGCAACCTGTCTCAAGAGCCCGCGGTAATGCGTGAGTTAATGCTCATCAAAGTGCGCGCTGAACCGCAAACTCGCAGTGATATACAACAGATTGTAGAAACATTCCGCGGAAAAGTGGTCGATGTATCCCTCGATTCCATGATTATTGAGGTAACCGGCAATGATGAAAAGCTGGAAGCGATTAAGCTCTTGCTGCAGCATTATGGCATCAGGGAGATAGTGCGCACGGGCAAAGTAGCGCTTCTGCGCGGTTCCAAGGTCACCAGGGAAGCGTAAAGCAGGAGATAGAAAGACGGTAAAAGAATAGGGCAGAAGATTTGCAGGTTTCAAGAATCGCTGAAAGTCCGATTTTATCGGGTATTTATGCTTGGCAAAAAAAAAGATGAAAGAAATGGGGGAAGCAAGTGCCTGGACAAACTATGGTGGAAAAAATATTAGCCAGGGGGGCCGGCAAAGAGAGAGTGCAGCCCGGTGACCTGGTTAATGTCAAAGTAGATTTAGTCATGGGCAACGATATAACCGCCCCGGTGGCCATTAAAGAATTTGCACGGCTGGGGCTGAAGCGCGTTTTCGATCCTGCCAGGGTGGTTTTGGTGCCGGATCATTTTACCCCAAACCGGGACATTCCTTCCGCCGAGCAGGCGCTGGCCCTGCGCCGCTTTGCCTCCCAATACGGCATTGTTCATTATTATGAAGTTGGCCGCATGGGCATTGAGCACGCTCTCTTGCCGGAGCAAGGTTTGGTCCTGCCGGGGCAAATTATTATAGGCGCCGATTCGCATACATGCACTTACGGTGCCTTGGGCGCCTTTGCCACCGGGGTGGGCAGCACCGACCTCGCCGCGGCTATGGCTCTGGGTGAGCTCTGGTTTAAAGTGCCTGCGACCTTGCGCTTTGTTTACAACGGCAAATTGCCCAAATGGGTGGGGGGAAAGGATTTAATTCTTTACACCATTGGAGCAATCGGAGTTGAAGGCGCCCGCTACCAGGCCATGGAATTCTGCGGCCCGGCCATTGAATCCCTGTCTATGGACGGCCGTTTGACTATGGCCAACATGGCCATTGAAGCCGGCGGCAAGTGCGGCTATATACAGCCTGACCAGGTTACATTTGATTACCTGGAAGGTCGGGCTAAAGGCCCCTACGAGGCTGTATACAGCGACATCGATGCCGTATACGCGCAGACATATACTTTTGATATAAGCAACCTGGAGCCACAGGTAGCCTTCCCTCCTTCCCCGGAAAATGTACATCCGGTTAGTGAAGCCAAGGGAATCAAAATTGACCAGGTCGTGATCGGTTCCTGTACCAACGGCCGCCTGGAGGATTTACGCATAGCCGCTGCCATATTGAAAGGACGGAAGGTTAATCCACGGGTGCGCCTGCTGGTAATACCGGCCACGCAGGCCATTTATCGCCAGGCCTTGACTGAGGGTCTGCTGGAAATCTTTATTGATGCGGAAGCGGCGGTGAGTACGCCTACCTGCGGCCCTTGCCTGGGGGGGCATATGGGCATTCTGGCCGGCGGGGAAGTGGCCCTGGCCACAACCAACCGTAATTTTACCGGCCGTATGGGCCACCGCGATAGCCAGGTATACCTCTGCGGCCCGGCAGTAGCTGCGGCATCGGCCGTGGCCGGGGAAATAATCCACCCGGAGGAGATAGCTTAGATGAAAGTAGAAGGAAAAGTCTGGTTGTTTGGAGACAATATTGATACTGATGCCATTATTCCTGCACGCTATCTTGTGACCACAGACCCAGTAGAGCTTGCCCGTCACTGTATGGAGGACCTTGATGGGAACTTTGCGCGCCAGGTCAGCCCCGGCGATATAGTGGTGGCCGGTAAGAATTTTGGGTGCGGCAGCTCCAGGGAGCATGCCCCCCTGGCCTTAAAAGGGGCAGGCGTGGGTTGTATTCTCGCTGTTAGCTTTGCCCGTATCTTTTACCGCAACGCGGTAAATATTGGCTTGCCTATTCTTGAATGCCCGGCTGAGCTGCCTTCTCTGCTGTCGCCCGGAGAGCGGCTGCAGGTGGATCTGGTTCAGGGGCGAATTGTACGCCTGGCCGACGGTAGTGAAATGAAGGCCCCTCCTTTGCCTCCGTTTATGCAAGAGATTATGAAGCACGGCGGTTTGATTAAATATGTTCAGGCGCGATTGCATCAAACCGGCTAATCCCTAATTTTTTATTTTGCAATTTGTGTATTTTAAGTTATAATGGCTAGTGTGTTTTAACCAGCTTGCAGTGTTTCCAATAAGACCTGGTTTGCTATAAACGCCGGAAGTTTGGTGCTAGGCGAAGCATCCGGATTTTTCCAAGGAGGGATTTTCATGAAGAAGTACAATAGCGAATCGATTCGCAATGTAGCGTTAATCTCCCACGGAGGTGCCGGAAAGACTTCTCTTGCGGAAGCCATGCTTTATTCTTCCGGCGCAATTAACCGGCTCGGAAAAATTGAGTCAGGCAATACGACAACCGATTATGATCCCGATGAAATTAGGAAGCAGGTAACCATTAACGTGGGCCTGGCGCCCCTGGAATGGAAGGGCGTTAAAATAAACGTTCTTGATACACCCGGGTATTTCGATTTCATCGGTGATGTGCTGGGAGCGCTGAAGGTGGCCGACTGTGCTATTCTGGTGGTGTGCGCCGTCTCAGGCGTAGAAGTGGGCACGGAGAAGGTCTGGAGCTACGCCAATGATTTCGGCCTGCCCCGAATCGCCTTTATTAACAAGCTTGACCGGGAAAATGCCAATTTTGAAGCGGCGATAGACCAGATGGAAAAGTTTTTTGGGCAAGGCATTGTTCCCCTGCAGCTGCCCATTGGAAAAGAGGCAGATTTTAAGGGTGTCGTTGATTTGCTTGAACAGAAAGCGCTCCTGTTCTCCGGCGACGGTTTAAAAATGGAGGAAGGAGAGATACCCTCCGACCTGCAGGATCAGGTGGAGAGCCTGCGTGAAAAGCTGGTGGAAGCAGCGGCTGAATCCGATGATGAATTGTTAATGAAATACCTTGAGGGGGAGCCCCTGGAACTGGAGGAGATACGGCGGGGGTTGCGCCAGGGTGTGCTCAGCGGTAAGATTACCCCGGTGTTGTGCGGCACTGCCACCAAGAATTACTGTATTCAGCCTCTCCTGGATCTGATTAAATTTTACTGCCCCTCCCCCCTGGAGCGGGAACCGGTGCAAGGCCATCTGCCCGGAAGCGAAGAGACAGCTTCCCGGAAGCCCAGCGCTGATGAACCTTTTTCCGCCTTTGTTTTTAAAACGCTGGCAGATCCTTTTGTGGGGCGCATTAATTACTTTAGAGTATATTCTGGAGCTGCCAGACCCGATTCACAGGTTTACAACGCCACCAAGGAAAAAGTGGAGCGGTTCGGCCAGCTCTTCTCCATGCGGGGCAAAAACCAGATTCCCATGGATGAAGTGGTCTGCGGCGATATTGCCGCAGTAGCCAAGCTGCAGCATACGGCCACCGGGGATACGCTATGTGAGCGGTCCAACCCGATCGTATTTCCGGCGATAGATTTTCCTGAGCCGGTTATCTCTTTTGCCGTTGAGCCGAAAACCAAGGGGGATGAAGAAAAAGTAAGCACTGGCCTGGCCCGTTTCTTGGAGGAAGATCCTACGTTCCGCCTGGAGAGGCGTGTAGAAACCAAGCAAACAGTTATCTCCGGGCTGGGAGAGCTGCACTTGGAAATCATCGTTAGTCGGCTGTCTCAAAAGTTTGGCGTCGAAGTTGAATTATCTACACCCAAAGTACCTTATAAAGAAACTATCCGCGGCACAGCCAAGGTTGAAGGAAAACATAAGAAACAGACCGGCGGCCGGGGCCAGTATGGGCATGTTTTCCTGGAGCTGGAGCCCCTTGATGCGTTCGAAGGCTTTGAGTTTGAAGATAAAATTTTCGGCGGTGTTGTTCCCAAGCAATATGTGCCGGCTGTAGAAAAAGGAGTCCGTGAAGCCATGGAAGAAGGGGTCCTGGCCGGGTACCCGGTTGTGGGCGTGCGGGTAAAGCTGGTCGACGGCTCATACCATACCGTTGACTCTTCGGAAATGGCCTTTAAGATCGCTGCTGCCATGGCCTTCCGCAAAGGAATGGAACAAGCCCAGCCGGTGCTATTGGAACCGATCATGAATGTGGAGGTCATCGTCCCCGAGTCATTTATGGGAGATATTATGGGAGATTTAAACGGCCGGCGGGGCCGCATTCAAGGCATGGAGCCGTCCGAAGGGCTGCAAAAGGTCAGGGCCCAGGTCCCCATGGCCGAAATGTTTAAGTATTCCATTGATCTTCGCTCCATGACCCAGGGGCGCGGCTTTTTTACCATGACCTTCTCCCATTATGAAGAGGTCCCCTTCCAGGTAGCAGAGCAGGTAATTGCCGCGGCCAAGGCAGAAAGAGAGAAAGAATAACATTGTAACACTGCCGGCTTGTTGAACAGTGTTAAGGTTTCCTTTCCATGATGAAGGAAACCTTTATCTTTTTTTGAGCCTGGAGGAATTGTCCTCCTTAGCGTGTATATTTTTCTTGCGATTACCTCATGATGTTTAGTAAGCTCCATCAGGGCCGCGGGGCCAGGTAAATTGACAGGATCTTTGCCTCAAAGCTATACTTGTTCAGGGAGGTTGTGCCGGTGCAATTCAGAATTATTTCCGCAGATGAGGCTGATCGCTTTGATCTATTTATGCAGAGCACACCCAATGGCCATATCTTTCAGTCATACCTGTGGGGAGAGGTTAAACGTCCAGTTTGGGAACCTTTGCGCGTGGTGTTGGAAGAAGAGGGGCAGATTGTCGCCGCCGCGACGCTTTTGAAACGGCGTATTCCGCTTATGGGCAAAACATTTTTTTATGTGCCGCGGGGCCCGGTGCTGAAGGATTGGAGCGATCAGAGAGTCTTCAAACAATTGATGGCCCATTTGCGGGAACTGGCGCAACAGCACAGGGCGGTGTTTCTAAAAATAGATCCCTGCTTGACCGAAGAACAGCGCAGCATCGCGGCGCTGCTGCAGGAAGCCGGCTTTATTCATGCCCCGGGCAAGCATGACTTTGGAGGGCTTCAGCCTCGCTACACCTTTCGTCTCGATATCAGCGGTGATCTTGAAGAGATTATGGCCCGTTTCCCCAAAAAAATCCGCTATAAAATCCGTTACGGACCCAAAAAGGGCCTCGCGTTTCAATCGCCCGGCGAAAAGGGGCTGCCCCTGTTCTGGCAGGTGATGCAAGAAACCGGGAGGCGTGGCGGCTTTGTGATCAGGAATCTTGCTTATTATCGGAAAGTGTACCGGATCCTTGAAGCCCGGGGAGCGGTAAACCTAACCCTCGGTTATTTCCAGGGCGAACCGGTAGCTGCCGGCATTACCTTTGCCTTTGGCGATAAAGCCTGGGCCATATATGGAGGGCAGGCGGATCGTTTCCGCAATCTTTACGTCTACCATGCCTTGATCTGGGAGCGTATCAAATGGGCCAAGAGCAAGGGGGCCCGCTGGTTTGATTTTTACGGAGTTCCAGGTGAAGTGGCCGCAGATCACCCGCTCTACGGCATTTACCATTTTAAGAAGAGCTTTGGAGGCACGTATTTCGCCTTTGTCGGTGAAAAAGATCTGGTTTTTTCTCCATTCCATTACTGGTTATGGACACGCCTTTTCCCGCTTGCCCGGCAAGCGGTGCTGCAATTATCAAAGCTGCGCCGCTTTATGTGGCCCTCCCGGGTGGGAGGAGGGAAAATTGTGGTCCGCCAGTAGTGACTTCCCAAAGGAAGGGCCTTTGGATTTTTGAAACATGACAGCGATCTGTTTTTTTAGCGGATCGTTTTTTTTTTGCAGGGAAGAAGTGTCCTGTAGCGAACAATAGTAAACTAATTCGTGACAACAAATATTCCTGTTGCCATATATTATTATAAACTGTGGGATATTGTACTTGAGGAGTGATTTGCTTGAAACAAAAAAATCTGGCTATAATGTTCGGGGGGCGCTCGGGAGAACATGTGGTTTCCCTGCGTTCAGCCGCTTCGATTATGAAAGTAATCGACCGGGAAAAATACAGGATTATTCCGGTAGGGATTACCCGCGAAGGCACCTGGCTGGCCGGAGAGAACGTCTGGCAAATTCTCTGGGACCAGCGTTCGATCGCTGAAACGCCCAGGGCGACTTTATTAACGGATCCCTCTAATCCGGGCTTGCTGATCGAGCAGCCACAGAGGGCAGCGGGTTGGGAATTTGTGCCGCTGGACCTGGTTTTCCCGGTACTGCACGGGCCTTATGGAGAGGACGGCACCATCCAGGGCCTGCTGGAGCTGGCCGGTTTGCCGTATGTGGGATCGGGTGTGCTGGCCTCGGCTGCGGCCATGGACAAAGAGGTGATGAAATCACTGTTTGAGAAGTATGGTCTGCCGGTAGGGCCGTATCTTGCATTTAATCGCTGGGAATGGCGCAACGATGCACACAAGTTGAGCAGGCAGGTTGAGAGGGACCTCGGTTTCCCCTGCTTTGTCAAACCGGCCAATTTAGGTTCCAGTGTCGGCATAACCAGGGTTGTCGCCGCAGATGGCCTGGCTGCTGCCGTAGAGGAAGCCCTGTTGTATGATGACAAGGTTGTTATCGAGGCCAGTATCAGCGGAAGGGAAATTGAATGCAGCGTTTTAGGTGATCTGGAACCGGAAGCCTCCCGTCCCGGGGAAATCATTCCCTGCAATGAATTTTACGATTACCAGGCCAAGTATATTGATGATCGCACCGAGCTTATTATTCCCGTCGAACTGGGCGATAGCCTGGAACAAAAAATTAAGGATCTCGCCTGCCGCGCCTTTAAGGCAGTGGGAGCCAGCGGCCTCGCCCGGGTAGATTTCTTTGTTGAACCAGAAAATGATCAGGTATTCATTAATGAGATTAACACTATGCCCGGGTTTACCAGCATCAGCATGTACCCCAAGCTCTGGGAGGCCAGTGGGATTAGCTATTCACTGCTGGTGAGCCGGCTGCTGGAGCTGGCTGAACAGCGTTTTCAACGGCGCAGTACCTTACTGTTTTTGCCGCCTGAATAAATACAAAACTTCAAGGAGGAAAAGCTACATATGCGCAAAGAGTTTTTATTAATTCCCGGTCCTACTCCCATCCCACCGCAGGTGGCCATGGCCATGGCCACTGAAATGATGAACCACCGCGGCCCCAGATTTAAAACACTGCTGGAGGAGCTGACCGCTTCGTTAAAGGAAGTTTTCCAGACGGAAGGCCGCCTTTATATCTTAACTGCTTCCGGCACAGGTGCCATGGAAGCTGCCATTGTGAACTTCGTCTCGCCGGGGCAGCGGATCATTTCTTTAACTAACGGATCCTTCGGCGACCGCTTCGCTGCAATCTCCGAAGCATATGGCATTGAAGTGGAGAGGATTGCTTCTGACTGGGGCTGCCCCTTGAACTACCAGGCCCTGGAAGATGCGTTGAAGGCTGATAGAGACAAAAAAATCAGCGCCATTACAGTGGTCCATAATGAATCATCCACGGGGATGATGAACAATCTGGCCTTAATTAGCAAAATTAGAGGGGATCACCCGGCCCTGCTGATTGTTGATACGGTCAGCTCAATGGGTGCGGTGGACATCCCGGTAGATCGCTGGGGAATTGATGTATGCCTTACCGCTTCGCAAAAAGCGCTAATGCTGCCGCCCGGCCTGGCCATTATCAGCGCCAGTGAGCGGGCCTGGGCGGCCAGAGAAAAAACTAGCAACAGCAAGTTTTATTTCAGCCTGGAAAAAGCGCAGCAATTTCTGGAAATAGGCCAGACTCCCTTTACACCTGCCCTTTCGCAGATGGTAGCCATGCAAAAAGGGCTGGAGCTGTATTTCGAGGAAGGGCGGGAAGGGGTTTATTCCCGGCATCGCCGCATGGCCAAAGCGGTTCGGGCGGCGGCCCGTGCTTTGGGCCTGGAGCTGCTGGTGGATGATCAATATGCTTCCATGACTGTCACTGCAATTATCAAGCCTCCCCGGCTTGATGTGAGCCAGCTTCGTTCAACCATGCGCAGCCGATTCGGAGTTGAAATTGCCGGGGGACAGGGCAAACTGAGCGAGAAAATTTTTCGCTTTGGCCACCTGGGCGCCACTGTAGAGATGGATATGATTGTCGGTATAGCCGCTTTGGAGATGTCGCTCAGCATTCTTGGACATCCCGTGGAGCTGGGTTCAGGGGTTAAAGCCGCGGAAGAGGCCCTCCTGGAGGGTTAATATTCCAGCGGCAGGAATAGGGGGACGCTTGTTGAACTCTTGATATAACTTTAATAGAATAGCGGGAGTAAATATCCGGCAACCATATTTTACTCAGAACTCAGGCTCCTGCCTGCCCCATTACGCCATCAAGGAAGGGCAGTTTAATAAGTGGAAACCTGGGGATGCCGGTCGCCGGCCCATACGTCACCGAGCGCACTGCCTTCATCAACAATATTATTGTTTGACTTAGATGGGAGACGGTAACGCATGACCAAAGAAAAAGTGCTGGTGGTAGACGACGAAAAAACCCTGGTTAAAGCCTTGAAATTTAACCTTGAAAAAGAGGGGTTCCGGGTCGAAGAAGCTTATAACGGCGAAGAGGCGCTCAAAAAAGTGACCGAGGTAGATCCCGACATCATCGTGCTTGACCTGATGCTGCCCGGACTGGACGGTTTTGAAGTTTGCCGCCAGATCCGCAAAAAGCTGGATACGCCGATTATAATGCTAACCGCGCGCGGCGATGATATTGACAAAGTTTTGGGTCTGGAACTGGGTGCCGACGATTACCTGACCAAGCCTTTTAACCCCCGGGAACTGGTGGCGAGGATTAAAGCCATACTGAGAAGAAGCGCCAGCCGCGAAGAAGGTGTGAAAAAACTGATCCAAATTGGCGGCCTGCAGATAGACCTGCTGCAGCACCGGGTGCGCCTTGATGACAAAGAGATTGAATTGACGGCAAAAGAGTTTGCGCTGCTGAGTTTTCTCGCTTCCAACGCAGGCCGGGTTTTTTCCCGGGAACAGCTCCTGGAGCAAGTGTGGGGCTATAATTATTACGGCGATGCGCGCACCGTTGATGTGCACATCCGCCACCTTCGGGAAAAAATTGAGAAGGATCCGAGCAATCCGGAGCTGGTCATTACAGTTTGGGGAACTGGATACAAGTTTAGGGAGGAGCCCTGATGTTCGCCTTTCGCAGCATCCGCTCCCGCCTGATCGTAACTTTTTTGGCGATTATTGCGGCGGTAATGTTGATTACCAGCCTTTTTTTATATAACCAGCTGGAGCGCTATTTTATTAACAGCATGGTGGACAGCCTTACCCGATCTGGATATGAGGCGGCGATCAATGTGGCTGGACTTTTGCGCGATCAAACCGGCACGGTGGCCGACTCTGGCAAGCTCAGCGCCTATGCCGAAAGCGTCAGCCGCCTAGCGGGAGCCCGCATTATCTTTGTTAATCGTCAGGGAACGGTGATTGCCGATTCGGTACGGGTGGGCGGAAGGCTGGGGCAAAACCTGGAGCAGGAAGAGATTGACGCCGCCCTGGCCGGCGAGGTGGGCAGCGGCATCCTGGTCAGTGAACGAAGCGGGCAGCGCGTATTGCAGGTGGCTGTGCCGATCCTGGAAGAGGGCAGCGATCCCATGGGGGCAGTTTTTTTATCTGCCTCCATGCAAGAGATTTACGGCGGAGACCAGGTGCTGGGAATCCTGCAAAGGGTGCGCAATTACCTTTTAGTAGCCACGTTAATAGCCGCTGGGGTGGTTGGCGGCGGTTCGGTGATCCTGGCCCGGCGGTTCACGGGGCCGCTGGAAGTGCTGACCAGCGCCGCACGCCGCATGGGCGAAGGTGAGCTTGATCAGCGCATTGAAGTATCATCAAGGGATGAAATCGGACACCTGGCAGAGCAATTTAATATCATGGCCGCCCGGCTGAACTACTATACCAGCAACTTGAGACACTTTGCCTCCAATGTTTCCCATGAATTGCGCACTCCCTTGACTTCGCTCAGCCTCATTGCCAAATCGATGAAGGAATATGAGATGGAGCCGGAAGAACAAAAAGAGTTTATCGAAGATATGGACCGGGAACTGGACCGCCTCATTGCCCTGGTCAATGATCTCCTCGAGCTGACCAAGCTTCAGGAGGGGGAGCAGCGTCACGATCCTGTTTGCCTGGTGGAAATTGTGGAAAATACCACTGTTAAGCTGAAGCCGCGCTTCGAACAGCTCAATATTCGCCTGATTATGGAGCTGCCGCCACGGCCCGTCAAAGTGTATGGTTCCAAGCTGCAACTCAGCCAGGCTTTGCACAACTTGCTTGATAATGCTTTAAAATATACTGCTGCCGGCGGATGGGTCAGGATCGCGATGCAGCTTCAAAAAGGTGCGGTGGAGGTAAAGATTGAGGATAGCGGCTGCGGCATTCCTGAAAAGGATTTGCCCAATATTTTTGAGCGATTTTATCGTGTCGACCAGGCACGGAGCCGGGATATGGGGGGCACCGGTCTTGGGCTGGCCATTGTCAAAGAAACGATTGTGGCCCATGGAGGCAAAATTTGGGTGGAAAGCGAGGAAGGAGAAGGCAGCACTTTTTATTTTAAACTACCCCTGCAGGAGAGTGTTAATTATAATTAATTAATTTTAAGCAGAAAATAATCAATCATCCAGCATTTTTGCTAAAATTGTATCATGAAGAACAACCCGGTTTAACAGGGAGTCCTCTTTAGATGAAACAAAAAATACAACCATATTACTGGTTAATATTGCTGGCGGTTTTATTTTTGGCCGGCGGGCTAATCCTTTTTCTCTTTCGCCTGTTCGGCTCTCCGTTAAAAAGCGGCACCCCGGTGGAGCCGCTGGTGCATAGCGGAGAAAACGGCATGATCGACTTCTGGCTGGCCGGGGCAGATTTTATTGATCTTAGCGCTGACCGGAATATGACCGGAATTTTATTTAGCGCCAGCAATAATAAAGTCAGCCTGCTGGACCGCAACAAAAGGCTGCGCTGGGAAAAAAGCTTCTCCTCCGAACCGCTGCAGGCCAAGTTATCCTCCTGCGGAGGCTATCTTGCCATCGGCACGGAGGGCGGTCAGTTGTTTTATATGTCCACTGACCAGCAAATGTGGTGGGAGATAGACGGAGATACCCCGATCAACCATATTGCCATTTCCCCCAATGGTAAATTGGTAGCGGTCAGCCGCGGCAACCCAGAAGAAGAAGAGCATCTGCTGGAGCTGTATGACCAGGAGGGCAACCTGCAGTGGAAAGTTGCTACCGGGCCGCTGCTGCAGCTTTTTCTGTCCGGCGAATATATTGATCATGCCAGAATTTTCTACTGCAGCTGGCTTGATGATGAGACCCCGGTTACCACTGCCTTAACCCTGGATGGGGAGACGGCCTGGGAACGTGAAGGCGATAATTTGGCTGCTATTTCCCGGTCAGGCAACAGGCTCGCTGTTGTCCGGGAAGACCGCATTGTTATCTGCAACTATCTCGGCGAGCCTCTCTGGGAGCGCACCCTTCCCTTCACACTGAATACTGCACTTTTTAACCCCCAGAACCAAGGTATTCTGCTGTATGGAAAAGTGGACAACAACGCTAAAAACCTATATTACTACAGCGCCGAGGGGGTGCTGCTGTGGGAGGAGCGCGTTCCGGACGGATCTTTGCTTGCTTTTACCGCTGACGGGCGCCACCTGGTAACCAGTTCCTGGAGGCACTATAAAGAAGATTTCAGCGAAATGATTCTCTTTAATGAAGAAGGGGCTGAGGTACAGCGCTGGGACGTGGCCATGCGCGTGGAGCATCTTTTGGTAACGGGCAATCGCCGCTACATTGTGGTGGGCGGTGAAGATGGATTTATTGAGATCATTGACCTGGATGAACAATTAGTCAAAGGAGAAAACAGAACTTCTACCGCCTGTCCCATTTACAGCCCTTATACCACAGGCCCGAACCTGGTGACCCTCTATTTCAGCGACGGTGATTACCTGGTTCCGGTAGCCCGCCAGTTCAGCCAGACGGATAGCCGCATCCGGGCAGCCTTGGAAGAGCTAATTCGCGGGCCGGCCCGTGATAGCTTCCTTTACCGGACCTTTCCCAAGGATGCTGTGATCGAGCCGCGTTTTAATGAGGAAACAGGCCAGCTTTATCTGGAGCTTTCTCCTGAAGTGGCGGCCATAGCCGGGTCTGCCCAGAGCATCGCCGCCTTAAATTCTTTGCGCCTTACCTTAAGCGGGTTTCCGGAAATCAAAGAGATTTATCTGACCAGCAACGGTGAGCCGCTGCAATACTTTGGCGACGGGCTGGTGCTGGAGCAGCCGCTTTTACAATACAGATGGAAAGATCCCCTCTTTGTTCCCTTTCGTTCCGGCGAGCGCTATTACCTGATCCCGCGGGAAGCCAGGGATATGGAAGTAGAACAGCGCGATCTGGAAGGCCTGCTCAGGGCTGTTTTACGCAGCTCCCGCTCCTTCTACTTTGTGCCCAGCGACCTGAGCCTTCTGGGAGTTGTCGAGGAGGCCGGGGTAGTCAAGATAAACCTGAACGACGCCCTGCTGCCCCTGTTCCCCGAAGCCGGAGGAGAAGAAGAGCAGCTCCATGCCGCGCTCCTTTTAGACGCCCTTTTCCTTACGGCCCTGGAAAACAGCAGGGCTACGCGTATCGAAATTCTGGTTGAAGGGGAAAGCTGGACTCCGCCGGAAGGCTACCCCTCCTTTAGCCGCAGCTTCTTTGAACCATATTTCCTCAATCCAGAATAGGAACACCGCAGCGCAAGCTCTCTCACAAGGCCTGCACAGGGCTTTTTTTATATTTTGATTTGTCAAAAGTATGTTTTTGGGCTAAAATAAGTTAAAAATAGCCGAAGGGGTAGCCATGCAAGAGTACAAAGATGAAATCGGCCGTTTGTTAGAACCGCACGTTAAATTGACCGCAGCGAGAATCACGGAGCTGCTGGAGGTGCCCCCTGAGCCTCAGCTGGGCGACCTCGCTTTTCCCTGTTTCAGTCTTGCTCCGGTATTGAAAAAATCTCCCGCCGCCATTGCGGAAGAACTCAGCCGGAAGCTATCCGGGCAGAGGGGCGCCTTCTGGGAAAAAGCCGTTTCCCGGGGTCCGTACCTTAATTTTTTCCTTGATCCGGTAGCCTTTGGCCGTAATACCCTGGCCCGGATTTTAAAAGAAAAAGCAGATTACGGCAGGACCAATATCGGAAAGGGCCGCGCCGTGGTTATTGATTATTCTTCGCCCAATATCGCCAAGCCTTTCGGCATTGGGCATATCCGCTCCACGGTCATTGGACATGCCCTCTATTTGATCTACCAGGCCCTGGGTTACCGCTGCATCGGCGTCAACCACCTCGGGGACTGGGGCACCCAGTTTGGAAAGCTAATTGTTGCCTACCGGCGCTGGGGCAATGAAGCCGAGCTATTGGCTGATCCGGTGAATTATCTCTACCGGCTTTATGTGAAATTTCATCGAGAGGCGGAGGAAGACCAGGAGCTGGAAGGCGAAGCGCGGCTATGGTTTAAAAAGCTGGAACAGGGTAATCCCGAAGCGTGCCAGTATTGGAGCCGCTTTCGCCAGATGAGTCTGGACAACTATAATCAGATTTATGATCTTTTAGGCATAAAATTTGAGTATTACCATGGCGAGAGCCACTACAATGATCTGCTTGACGGGGTCATTCGCCTGGTCCAGGAAAAGGGAATTGCGCGGGAAAGCGAAGGAGCCCTCATCGTAGACCTGGAGCCTTATGGGCTGCCTCCAGCGATGCTGCGCAAGAAAGACGGCGCCACACTTTATATAACCAGGGACATAGCAGCAGCCATCTACCGCTATGAAACTTTCAACTTCGCCCGTTCACTGTATGTGGTCGGCGCAGAGCAAAAGCTTCACTTTCAGCAGCTGTTTAAGATCTTGGAGCTGCTTGGCTTCCCGTGGGCCAAGGACTGCGTGCATATACCTTTCGGTCTGATTCGTTTTAAGGAAGGGCGCATGTCCACGCGTGAAGGGAACATCATTTTCCTGGAAGAAGTGCTGCAGCGGGCTATCGCCATGGCCCGGGAGATTATTGAAGAGAAGAATCCGGGCCTGGCCGACAAGGAAAGCGCCGCCATTGCCGTGGGCCTGGGTGCGGTACGGTTTGGCGATTTGAGCAATGACCGGATTAAGGATGTGGAATTTGACTGGGACAAAGCCCTCGATTTTTCCGGTGAAACAGCCGCCTATATCCAGTATGCCCATGCCCGCATCTGCAGCATCCTGCGCAAGGCAGAAGGCGCTGAGTTAACCTGGAGTGATGATGCCGCCGCACATTTGCTGCAGGAAGAAGAGCGGGCCCTGGTAAAAATCCTGGCCTTGCTGCCGGAAAAAGTGATCGCTTCCGCCGAAGCATACCGTCCCTCCATCCTGGCCCGGTATCTCATCGACGTGGCCCGCGGCTTTAACCGGTTTTACCACAGGTGCCCGGTGCTAGGCAGCGATGCTGCCCTACAGCGGGCGCGGCTGCTGCTTATAGACGCCACGCGCCAGGTTTTGGCCAATGGGCTGGGATTACTGGGCATTGCCGCTCCCGAGGAAATGTAAGAGGATGTTCTGCCAGGCAAGGCGGCAGCTATTATAAGAATGATCACTTACCCGGCCACATGTGCGAAATTTGGATGAAGGGGCGCAGCGTGTGCTGCGCCCGCAAACAAACCATCTGTTAAAACATTTTATTTACATAACCAGAGGGATTGCCGGGCTGTGCTAGTTCGGTATGGCAGGCCTCTAAAGGGAGGAATAGGTAATGCTTGATCTAAAATTCGTCCGGGAAAATCCCGATATAGTCAGGGAAGCGATGGAGCTCAAAGGGGAGCCGGCCGACCTGGATCGCCTCCTGGCATATGACCAGGAGCGCCGCGCCTTGCTGCAGGAAGTAGAAGCATTAAAACAGCTGCGCAACCGGGTTTCCAAGGAAATCGGCAAGGGCGGCCTCCCGGATGATGAATTTGCTCAAAAAAAAGAAGAGATGAGGCAGGTTTCCGACAAAATAAAAATGATGGATGAGCAGCTGCGCCAAATTGAGGCTGCCCAGGAGCAGATTCTGCTGCGCCTGCCCAACCTGCCCGATGCGGCGGTACCGCCGGGCAAGGATGAATCCGATAATGTGGAGGTGCGCTCATGGGGCAAGCCTCCCCGGTTTTCTTTTGAACCCCTGCCCCACTGGGATGTCGGTGAACGCCTGGGCATTCTGGATTTCCCCCGGGCCAGTAAAATCACCGGCAGCCGTTTTGCCCTTTATTGCGGCGAAGGAGCCAGATTGGAGCGGGCGCTGATCAACTTTATGCTCGACTTGCACACCCGCGAGCACGGCTACCAGGAGATCTTTCCTCCCTTCCTGGTCAATGCTGCGTCCATGACCGGCACCGGGCAGCTGCCCAAGTTTGCCGAGGACGCTTTCCGGGTGGAAGGCACAGATTATTACCTTATCCCCACGGCCGAAGTTCCGGTGACCAATTTGCACCGGGACGAGATCCTGGAGGCCGAAGCGCTGCCCATATACTACGTGGCCTACAGCGCCTGCTTCCGGGCCGAGGCCGGCGCTCACGGCCGCGATACCCGCGGCTTGATCCGCCAGCACCAGTTTAACAAGGTAGAGCTGGTTAAATTTGTCAGGCCTGAACATTCCAATGAAGAACTGGAAAAACTGGTTAATGATGCCGAGCGGGTGCTGCAGCTTTTAGGGCTGCCCTACCGGGTCATGCTCATGTGCAGCGGCGACCTTGGTTTTGCGGCGGCAAAAAAATACGATCTCGAAGTCTGGCTGCCTTCCGCCGGGACTTATCGCGAAATTTCTTCCTGCAGCAATTTCACCGATTTCCAGGCCCGGCGGGCTGGCATCCGCTATCGCCCTGCCCCGGGGCAGAAAGCGCAGTATGTGCACACTCTTAACGGATCGGGCGTGGCCATCGGGCGAACCGTGGCGGCAATCCTGGAGAACTATCAGCAGGAGGATGGCAGCGTGCTCATTCCAGAAGTGCTGCGGCCTTTCTTTGACGGGCGCAGCCACATTACCGCCCCTTAGCAAGAAGGAGGAATACGCGCAGCCTCAACTCCCCGCCTGGAGGCGTGGAGATTGCCGGTTTGTCTCCGTTGACAATACGGAGCCCGTTTGTTATACTTAAACTTGCTTAACTTACCGCTTTGCTGGAGGGGTGTCCGAGCGGTTTAAGGAGCCGGTCTTGAAAACCGGTGACCCGAAAGGGCCGTGGGTTCGAATCCCACCCCCTCCGCCAGTACAGCGAGGCACGGAGAGATGGCCGAGAGGTCGAAGGCGGTCGCCTGCTAAGCGATTAAGTGGGTAAAAGCCTGCTTCGAGGGTTCGAATCCCTCTCTCTCCGCCACATGCGCCCGTAGCTCAGTCCGGATAGAGTAACTGACTACGAATCAGGAGGTCGCAGGTTCAAATCCTGCCGGGCGCACCACGAAAAACCCTGGATTAAGGGTTCCAAAGGATTATGGCCGCTTTTACAAGCGGCCATTTTTATATGGTTTTAATGGAAAAAAATTATGTTATATTATTATCAAAAATCTTAAAAAATGATAATAACAAGCTGCTCTACTTTTTGTTATTATAGGCAATAATATGATAGGAAAATCATGGCAACAATTGGGGGTCTTTAAAATGACTCGGGCGGGAAAATACGTTCAACAACCGGGGGGTTATAAGGCGTTTATACCTAAAAAGCTTCCACCAGATCCACCCATTGTTTATGATAGTGAATTGTCAATTTTGCTTGATCCTTCGGGCTTCGCCCTCAGGATGACATCATTTAGGGAGATTTAAAAGACATATTTTAACTAATGTCCAATAAGTTGTATGACAGGGCACTAGCCAAGGGGAACGCCTGACTTGGGTTTTATCGGGTACCCGGTTGGCCTACGGTTTGGCAGGTAGGCCGCGCCTTGGTGGTTGCCTCAGCAATAGTATCTTCGACGGTCTTAGAAGTTCGCGGTTTCCCCTTGCCGGAGCGGCAGCAGGTGGCAGGTGTCGTTCACGCTTTCCACAACGAACGCAGAGCCGCTGTATTCCAGAACATTCAGGCAGGCGGTGTCCTGCTTTATTTTCCAGAACGCGCCTAAGCCGGCGCCGAGCAAACGGCACAGCAGCACCTTGGTCACAACGCGGTGGGTCACAATGACCAGGTCGCGTCCCTGGTTTTTTTGAGCAAGGCGGTAGAGCGCCGCTTCGGCGCGCACAGTTACATCTGCCAGCGATTCTCCCCCGGGGAATACAACTTTTTGGGGATCGGTCAGCCACTCCCGGAAGAGGTCGGGGTAGCGCCGCGCAACTTCAGCTTTCGCCTGCCCTTGCCATTGGCCGAAATTCAAGTCAGTAAACGCTTGCTCTGCAACGATGCCGCGACCTGTGAAGGCGGCGGCTATTTCCGCTGTCTCCGCGGCCCTTTTCAGCGGGCTGGAGAGGAACAGGGGATCTTTCAGGTTGCGGATTTGCAGCGCTTTCCCCAGGGCAGCGGCCTGATTTTTCCCGCAATCGTTCAGGGGCACATCAATTGTACCGCGAAATATTTCTTCTTTATTCCAGGCCGTTTGCCCGTGCCTGATTAAATAAATGCGGCTCATATTACCACTTCCTCAGCCTTGTTATTTTTTCCTGTTTTTTTTGTCTTCTTCGATGAAATACTGGGCAATTGCTTTTAATTGCTGATATATTTCCGGCGGCAGGCTTTCATAGTGGGTCAACGAATCCGCCGCCAGCAGCTTTTCGTGATTGCGGATGTTGGTCCGTCCCAGGAGGTAGTCGGTTGATACCCCGTAAAAATCGGCCAGCTTGTTCAGGGTGGCGTAGTCGGGGGTGCGCCTGTTGTTTTCATACCGCGAGATCATGACATTGCTGATGCGGAGCACTTTTGCCAGCTCAACCTGTGACAACCCTTTTTCCTCTCTTAGTTTTTTTAAACGGCTGCCGAGCTCCATATCATCCTCCACCATCTTTTCCTAAAATTAGCTTAGCATAAGGAATTTTTTTATAAAAGAAATTTTGCCGTTTTGGCTAATTTCAGTTTGACAATTGCCAATATGGCAATATATAATGATTAAAACCCCGCGAGGCAAGGCAGCCGCAGGCAAAGGGAAAAAAGGAAGGCTGCCGGGAAAGGGATGCCATTGGACAGGGAACGGCTTGAAAAACTAATTGAGAAAACCAGGGCCGAGCTGGCTGAACAGCTCAGGCAGTCCGGCTATGACTTCAATAATGCGCATGTGATTAAAATAAGCCGCAAGCTGGATCGCCTCCTTAACTTGCTGCACCGCAGCAACGATCAAGCTTAAGGCTTATCTCATCTTATTTAAAGCCGCTTAACAATTTTCTGCTTTGCTTTAGGGTATTGAATGCTCAAGGGCTTCCACTGCACTGACTAATCCTCAGTATAAAAATGGCTGCAGCAGCCCGTTTACCTTTATTTTCCCGTTTACTTATGCTATTATCTTTTTACTATGGAAACCGGAATATCTGATGCGGATAAATCATTTATGAAATTGGCCCTTCAAGAAGCCGCGAAAGCGGCCCGCCTGGGCGAAGTCCCCATCGGGGCAGTGCTGGTGAAGGACGGTTCTGTTTTGGCGGTCGATCATAACCGGCGGGAACAGTTGGGCGATGCCACCGCCCATGCCGAGATTCTGGTTATCCGTAAAGCCGGGCAGCTGCTGGGCGGGTGGCGCCTTGCGGGAACGACCCTCTACGTTACCCTGGAACCCTGCCCCATGTGCGCCGGCGCCCTGGTCCAGGCCCGCGTGGCACGGCTGGTTTACGGCGCCGCCGATCCTAAAGGAGGCGCTGCAGGTACCCTTTATGATATTGTCCGGGACGAGCGCCTTAACCACCGCCTCCTGGTCACCCCCGGCGTGCTGGAGGATGAGTGTGCCTCGCAGCTGCGTGATTTTTTCCGCCGCCGGCGGCTTTAATGTGGCTGGACAGCCGGTAGACTCAAGAAAAGGGAGCAGTAGGCTGGCCAGGTAAAAGCTCAGGTTTACGGATTACTTCTACCCTGGTATAGCAGCAGGCCAGGGAAAAATCCTGCTGTATGGTTGGGGTTGCATTGGCCACCTTGTTCAGCGCTTGCTTTGCTGGCATTTCCCCCGGGTTTTTAAACCGGGGGGCAGGTTTGTCCCTGCGCTTTACAAAGCAACCGCTCCTGTTGTAATATATAGTGTGTACGCGGAGAGATGGCCGAGCTGGTCGAAGGCGCACGACTCGAAATCGTGTGTGCCGCAAGGCACCGTGGGTTCGAATCCCACTCTCTCCGCCATTTTTTATTATGCAAGCCAGTCAAGGGGTTTCGCCTGGGGGCTGAAACCCCTGAATGATCTTCTGCACCATTCTGGCCCCTATCTTAAGAAACCAAACATTGGCCGGCTCAACTGCGCGCAGCAATATTGCCTTCAGCATCATGTCATGCTTCGGTCCTCCCGATTGCCCTTTTTGGACAAGCCCTTCTTTCTGTTTTAATAATGTTCATCTATCAATAAAATCTTACTCTTCCACGCGACCTCTCTAAAAGAAAAAATATTGGCCAGGTGTATTTTAAATATTAAAAAAATGGGGAATAATATCCGGCAGCGATAAAAGGAATAGCGCTGCGCGCTTTCCTGCAAAACATTCCTCCCTTCAGCTTTCGCACGAGCCTGTGGGGGAATGACGGGGGAAGAGATATGAACAGGCTGAAGGTTAGCCGGCCGCAGTTTGTGGTTCTTTCTTGTTTAAGTTTAACTGTTATATTGTCCCTGTCCTATATAGCCGATTTGCGCCTGGAGCAGGTTCATCTACAAGAAACGGTCAACGAGTTAAGGGGAGTTTATGAAGAAAACAGGGATATGACGGCACGGCTGGACCGGCTTGATGAACAGCTATCTCAACTGCAGCGGCATAATGAAGCGCTGGAAGAGCTCCTTTTCAGGCGCGCCCAGACCTATTTGATTGTTACAGAAGGCTTAAGCTTTAGTGAAGACAATAAGCTGCCCTCCCGTTCGGGGCTTGAAGGGATGAGGCAGCCTTTCAGTGCGGTAGAGATGCCGGTGCAGAGTAGCTCCGGGCTTATGCCCGAAGATTTTGAATATGTCTGGCGGGTCTATGGGGCTCACGGTCTATTTGGCACCGGGGCAGCTTTAATCGCCGCGGAAGAGAACTATCAAATCAACGCCCTGGTCCTGGCGGCGATTATCGTTCATGAATCGCGATGGGGGAAAAGCGCCATCGCCAGGAACAGGAACAATTTGGCCGGCCTGGGAGCATTCGACGGCAGCGCCGGATACTCGGCCATGAGCTTTGACACAAAAGAAGACTGTATTTATTATTTGGCGGCGCTGCTGTCCCGCGATTATGTTAATCCCGCAGGCAGACATTTTCATGGGCCACATTTAGCGGGAATAGGCCGGGCGTACGCTTCAGATGCGCAATGGGCTAATAAAGTTGCTGGTAATATGCGGTTAATCGTTGAGACCGCCGTCGCCAACCCGGATAAACTTCTGGCCTATGCTTTAAGGAATCTTGATTAAAATACCTTGTTGTGCTCCCGCAAGCTCGCCTGGTTATTTAGGGGGTAAAGGCATTTCCGGCATAGCGGAAATGCCTTTCTCATGCGCACAGCACGGGCGCCCTCATTTGCCTGTGAAAGGGCCCTTGAATCCGAGGCTGATACAGTGTATAATAGCGTTTGTCAGAACCATATTGTCAGCGTGGAGAGATGGCTGAGTTGGTCGAAGGCGCTCGCCTGGAAAGCGAGTAGACGGGGCAAAACCTCGTCTCGAGGGTTCGAATCCCTCTCTCTCCGCCATTTTTTTATGTTTGGCCGTGCTAAACGGGGAGGTAGCGGTGCCCTGAACCCGCAATCCGCTATAGCGGGGTTGAATTCCTGCCCCCGGTTTCGCAGTCTTCAGGGCCAGCGCCGGGTAAGTGATGAAGAAGGCCCGGTCCTGTGCGGCGCAAACCTATGAACCCCGTCAGGTCCGGAAGGAAGCAGCGGTAAGTAGGCCTTTGCGGGTGCCACGGGGCTGCCGGGCTGGAGTTAACTGCCAGGTAAGCGCCTGGGGACGGAAAACAAAGGCAGGTGCACGGCCATTATACATACTTGATCAGGCCGGCCTGGTTTTGCCCGGCAGCACATCTCCACGGGACAAGAACCTGAACAAGGCAACATTAAGAGGTGGAACCTGGCGCATGGTTTATTTGAGCCTTTATCGCCGGCAGCGTCCCTTGACTTTTTCCGAGATGACGGGACAGGAGCATGTGGCCCGGACTTTAAGTCACGCCCTTGCGCGGGGACAGCTGGCCCATGCTTATCTTTTCTGTGGTCCGCGCGGCACGGGAAAAACTACCGCGGCCAAGATTATGGCCAGGGCGGTAAACTGCATTAATTATCCTGCCCCGGAGCCATGCGGTGAATGTATGTCCTGCCGGAATATTGCTGCCGGGGTATCCATGGATGTCATCGAAATGGATGCGGCCTCCAACCGGGGCATTGAAGAAATAAGAGAATTAAGAGAGCGAACCCGCTACGCCAGCAGTGAAAGCCGCTTTAAGGTCTATATCATCGACGAGGCTCACATGCTTACCCATGAAGCCTGCAACGCTTTTTTAAAAACCCTGGAAGAACCGCCTCCGGGGGTTATTTTTATCCTGGCCACAACCGATCCTTCCCGCCTCCCCTCTACCATTGTATCCCGCTGCCAAAGGTTTAACTTTCATTTGCTTACTCCTCCCCAAATTATGCAGAGGCTGCGGCAGGTGGTCGAGAAAGAGGGCTGGAAAGCTGAAGATGAGGCGCTGCAGTTGATGGCTCGCCTGGCCGAGGGGTCGTTGCGGGATGCGTTGGGCCTGTTGGAGCAGTGTCGCGCTTACGGTGAGGAGTTGATTACCGCGGAGCACGTGCGTGTTGTTACCGGAGCAACGCGAACGGATCTGATGGGCTCTCTCATTAAGTCGCTGGCCGAAAGCGATCTGGAGAACGCAATTAACGTGCTGCAGCAGGTTACATATAGCGGGCGCGATCTGGCCCTGTTTTTAAAAGATTTGACCTACTTTTTCAGCAGGCTGCTGTTGATCAATGCCTCGGGAGAAGTTCGCCCCGACGATACCTATTACGGTTTTGAAGAACTGTTGCGCCAATTCAAGGGACGCTTTACTAAGAGAGCGCTGCTGGATATTGTTGAACTGCTGCACCAGGTGTCAGGGGAACTGCGACATGCCCACAATCCCCAGTTTATTCTGGAAATAACGTTAATTCGCATTTTAAGAGTGTTGGAGCTGGCCGCAGCAGGGTCGCAGAGTCAGGCGGCAAACGTTGACAGGGGCCGGGCGGCCATTGAACCTCCCGTGAAAGCTGAAAAAGTGGAGCAGAAATCAGGTGACAGGCAGCCGGTTCCAAAAACTGCCTCCACGGGGGCTGGTGAGCGCAAGGCTGCACAGAAAACTGCCTCGGAAGCGCTGCTGGAACCGGTAGATGGATCCGCTGCACCGGGAGATCTGGAGCAGTTTTGGTCGCAGATTCTTATTGAAGTGAAAAAAAGCCAGCCCAGCACCTGCGATTATCTTGAAATGGCCCAATCCAGGGTTTTGCAGGGGACGAACCTGGTTTTAACCTATCGCAAAGGTATGTTTGCAGCGGAGAGAATTGGGGATGACAGCCACCGCCGGCTGGTGGAAGGAATCGTCTCCAAGTATGCAGGCGAGCCGATCCGCTTGAAAGTTGTTGTTTGCGACGCAAAAGAGGCTGCCCCACCGCCTGATACCGGAGAAGCTCCCGAAGAAACCGGGGGGCTTCCACCTTCTGCTGCCCCGGCAAGACAGGCTGGACAATCAGCTTCCGGCAAAAATGATTATCTCTTTGATGAAGCCCTGAAATTGTTTCGGGGTAAAATAATTGAATAGAATTTAGGAGGTTTGATTATGAAGGGCGGAATGGGCAAGATGATGAAGCAGCTGCAGAAGATGCAATCTGGAATGCTTAAAATGCAAGAGGAGCTGGCGCAAAAGGTGGTGAGCGCCTCCAGCGGCGGCGGTGCGGTTAATGTCGAGGTCAGCGGCCAAAAAGAGCTGGTCTCCATTAAGATTGATCCAGAGGTGCTTCAGGAAGACAACCGGGAGATGCTGGAGGATCTGATCCTGGCCGCAGTGAATGAAGCTTTAAAGAAAGTTGACGAGATGACAGCCGCGGAGATGCAAAAGCTTACCGGCGGGATGAATTTGCCTCCCGGATTGTTTTAGCAATTAATCGTGGCAGAAAGGAAAATATGAGTTATCCGCAAACGCTTCAAAAGCTGATCGATAGTATGTGCCGCTTTCCGGGAATAGGGCCTAAAACAGCGCAAAGGCTGGCCTTCTTCTTGTTGTCCAGACCGCGGGAGGAAGTTGTCAGTATTGCCCGGGCAATGGTTGAAGCCAAAGATAAGCTGTTCTTTTGCAGCAATTGCGGCTGCCTGACCGAAATAGAGCCCTGCGCCCTATGCAGCGACTCGCGCCGCGACCGGGGTCTTATCTGCGTAGTTCAGGAGCCGCGCGATGTCCTGGTGCTGGAGCGTACAGGCCAATATCACGGCCTTTATCATGTTCTGCATGGCGCCCTCTCGCCCCTGGACGGCCTCGGCCCGGAAGAGCTGCGCTTGCCCCGCCTGTTATCGCGCATCAAAGAAAACCAAGTCCGAGAGGTTATTTTAGCTACTAATCCCAATGTTGAGGGAGATGCCACCGCGGCATACATTGCGCGCCTGGTCAAACCCCTTGGTGTTATCGTAACTCGCATTGCCTTCGGCCTGCCCGTGGGAGGGGATCTGGAATATGCCGATGATCTTACCTTAAGCCGGGCTTTGGATGGCCGGCGAGAAATTTAGAGGATTAATAATAGGTTTTGACTTCATCTTCAAAAAGATCTTCACAGCATGGTGCGCCGTAAATCGGGTAGGTTAATCTCAATATATCCAGCCCACACTTTTCGTCGATCCTGTACCGGCATTGTTCTTTGCATTGATGCCCTTCTGCCATAACTTTTCCGCCTTTCTCACTTTCCTTCCAGCCCTTAGTTTTCCCCGTTAAAGAGGGAATACCCAGGAAATGAAGAATCCTTGTACAAAAGATAACTTTTGCAGGAGGCCTGGTACCGTGATCGCTGAAAGAATAGCTGAGTTTATTTGCGAAACCGATTATGATCAGCTGCCGGAAAACGTGGTTTCCATGGCTAAAAAATGCATTCTAGACTGGCTGGGCTGCTCCATTAGCGGTACACAGTATCCGCCAGCTGAAAAAATAGGCAACCTTATAGAAAAGAATAATGATGGCTGGTCAACCCTGCCGGGGACAGGGCTTAAGGCTTCACCATTGTTGGCCGCCTTCTACAACGGCGCTTCATCCCATAGCGTGGAGCTGGACGATCTGCACCGGAAAACGATGCTGCACCCCGGCGCCGCTGTTGTTTCTGCCGCCTGGGCGGCGGCGGAGCATACAGGGCGCAGCGGCAAAGAGCTCATCGCGGCAGTTGTTCTAGGCTATGAAATAGCTATCCGCGTGGCTGAAGCGGTTGTTCCATCGCATTTTAATTTCTGGTATCCTACGGGCACTTGCGCCATTTTCGGGGCGGCTGCGGCGGCGGGTAAAATCTTAGGCCTCGGCAAGGAAGAAATGGTTTTCTGTCTCGGCAATGCCGGCACACAGTCTGCGGGGTTGTGGGAATTTCACCATGAGCAGACCATGAGCAAGCAGCTCCTTGCCGGAAAGGCGGCCATGGGCGGAATAATATCGGCCATGCTGGCGCAGCAGGGTTTTTCCGGGCCCGGCACTATCTTTGAGGGCCAGCATGGCTTTCTGAAAGCATTTTCCGAGCAGCCGCGTCCGATCATGCTGGAGCAGGGTCTGGGTGAAAGCTTTAAAATTATGGACACTAGCTTTAAGCTGTATCCCTCCGGCCGGCATACTCATGGCGGCATTGATCTGGCTTTGCGCCTGCGCGACCGCGGTGTCAAGGCAGAAGATATCGAGTTGATTCGGATCAAGACTTACGGTTTTGCTAAAGAACTGGTCAGCATCCCCGAGCCATATGACCCGGTGGAAGCCAAATTCAGCCTTCCTTTCTGTGTGGCTACAACAATTCTGTACGGGCATCCTACCTTGCAGTGTTTCTGCCAGGAGCGTATTGAAGATGAAAAAGTGCGCTGGCTGATGGCCCATACCACCGTTGAGGTTGATCCCGAGCTGGATATGCTTTATCCTAAATTTTGGCCCACCTCCATCGAAGTAATTGTGCGCACCAGCCATATCATTAAGGAGCGTACAGATTATCCCAAGGGCGATCCGGAAAACCCGGCGACACCGGGCGAAATTGACCAAAAATTTATCGGGCTGGCGGGGCGTGTTCTTGGCCGGGATGAAGCGGATCGTCTGCTTGCAGAAATAACAAAGCTGGAACAAAGAGATAATCTGCGAGCCCTGCTAAACTAACAATGTGCCAGTCAGCTTGAACAAAAAACCCCCCTGGCGCAAGGGGGATTTTTTTGCCACTGCGCTCTCCTTTCTCTCCCTCCTGTTCTCCACGGCCCGTCCAGTAGGCTGATGCGAAGTTGAGGCCGGCCTGATCTGTATAAAGCACATCTACAGAGGTTAATACTAAAATTTAACACGGGTGCATAATTTTAAAAGGAGGGAGAGATGGTGCTAAAAAAAATCGGAAAAATTGTTTCAAATTTTTCTGCATTTTTCTTCCCGGCAGAGGAAAACGTGCCGGAGCAGCAGCAAGATCATGACAGCTACTACCGGGTTGTGGAGCAAGCCCGCCGTCAGTGGCATGATGCCAGGCAGCGCTTTGATCAGGTGTCCGATCCCGATTTAGTGGACAGCGCTATCTTTGACATTGAAGCAGCCGAAAAGCGTTATATTTACCTTTTGAAAAAAGCCAGGGAAGAAAAAGAAGGTACAACTGAACGCTCTCCTTCACGTAGTTAAATTTAAATGAAAGGAGCATGGCGATGCCGGTCTTGCCGGATTGGAATGTCATTGCTGCGGTGATATTTGGCCTATTCGTGCTATATTTTATTTCGAGGCTCTTCCTCAAGCCGCTAAAAGTTGTTTTCTATGGCCTGCTTCATTTAGTGGCAGGAGGCGCTGTCATCTTTCTATACAACCTTCTCGGTCCCCTATGGGGTGTGACGATCGGCTTTAATGTCATTAGTGCCCTTATTGTGGGGTTAATGGGGCTGCCCGGCCTGGGCATGCTCATTGCCTTGCAGTATGTTTTAAGTTAGTTTTTAATAAACACGACATATCTCTCAAATAGCCCGGTTTTTATGATTTATAATTTGTTTGCCGCTGATGCTAATAACCGGGTATTTTCTTGTACCTGAACGGGGAAAATCAAAATGATGATCTTGTTTTAAAGGAGCCATTGCGATGTTGCAAAACGCCCGGGATGAACAGAGAGCGTTTATGACCGGAAACGAAGTGGTGGCCCGGGCAGCCCTTGCTGCCGGAGCGGAATACATGTTTGGCTATCCCATTACTCCGCAAAATGAGATCATGCATTATTGGGGCCGCCTGGCGTCCCGTTATCAACGGGGTTTTCTGCAGACCGAAGACGAGCTGTCCGCCGGTTTTGCCTGCCTGGGAGCTGTGCTCAGGGGCAAGATTGCCTTTTCAGCCACGGCGGGGCCCGGCACAGTTCTTTTCCAGGAGCCTCTTTCCATGGCCGAAATGATGCGCCTGCCGGTGGTTGTTATCGTTCAGCAGCGAGGCGGCCCATCTACCGCCACAGTTATTTATTCGCAGCAGGAAGTAACGCTGACCTGTTTTGGAGGAAACGGCGAAGGCCTGCGCCTGGTCTATTCGACAAGCAGTCATCAAGAGCTATATGACTACACCATTAAAGCCTTCCACCAGGCCTGGCGCTACCGCTTTCCCACCTTTGTCCTGGGTGACGGCTACCAGGCCAAAATGCGCGAGGCTCTGTTCTTGTACGATCCTGAAGCCCGGGGCATGGGTGCTGTTCCCGCCAGGCCCCTCATTGGTCAAAAAGATGCTCATGGAAATGGAGAGCTGCAGCTTCACCTGCGCAACGCCTTCAGCGTAGAAGAAGAGTTGGCCGAAATCTTAAGAAAGCATTTATCCGATTTTGACGCAGCTGCACCTTACCTGGAAGAGCATGAATTTATCGGAGAACCGGGCGCAGATTTACTGGTCGTGGCCCATGGGATAGTGGGGCGGGCGGCCCGTGAGGCGGTTGAAGAGCTGCGCCGCGAGGGGAAGAAGGTCAATTTTTTTAGACCCTTGACCCTGCGCCCCTTTCCGGAAAAAGCATTGCAGCAGGCGCTGGCGAAAAGCAGCCGCTCCATGCTGGTGGTGGAATCTGCACAGGGGCAGTTGGGAAGGCTCTGCCGCCTGGCTTCCGGCCACGATGCGCTGCGGCGCTATGATACATTTTACCGCCCGGGTGTGGGGATTACCGCGGAAGAAATCCGGGAGGTGGTGACGCTATGAGCGAGCTTTCAATGCCTCGCTGCTGGAACCGGGAAAGCAAACCGCACCGCTTTTGCCCGGGATGCGGGCACGGCCTCGTGTTGAAGGCTCTGGGCATGGCCATAGATGAACTGGACTTAGCATGCCGGACTGTCTTTGCCTGCGATATTGGCTGTTCTCTTTTAGCCTGGGATTTCTTTACCTTTCCTTCGCTGCAGACGCATCACGGCCGGACCACCCCGGTGATGGTCGGCTTGAAAAGGGCTGATCCCGGTCAGATAGCCGTGGCCTACATGGGGGACGGGGGCGGCTACGCCATCGGCTTACAGCATTTAATTAGTGCAGCCCTGCGCGATGATCCGATTACGGTCATCCTGGTAAACAATACGGTCTATGCCATGACCGGAGGGCAGATGGCTCCCACAACTCTGCCCGGTCAGAAAACGGAAACCTCTCCTTTCGGTCGAGATGAAGCTGATGCCGGCACGCCAATGAAAGGTCCGGAAATGTTAAAAGGGGTGATCCACCCTGATGCATATTTGGCCCGGGGCACCGTGGCCCAGGTGCTTAAGCTGAAGAAGGCTATCCGCAAGGGTTTAGAGGCCCAGATGGCCGGGCATTTTTCGTTTATTGAAGCCCTCTCCACCTGCCCGACTAACTGGCGAACCAGCGCCTCGGCCACGTGGTCGTTCCTGGAGAAAGAGATGGGCGGCTATTATAAGGTCGCAGAATTAACCCATTAATTGCACTGCAGGAGGAAAAGAGATGCATGCATGGAAAGTGGTCGTGGCCGGGGAAGGCGGGCAGGGGGTTCAGGCGCTGGCGGAGAGCCTGGCCCTGGCCGCTTTCCGCGGAGGGCTCGAGGCCCTTTACATGCCAAATTTCGGTATTGAGCAGCGCGGCGGAGTATCCCTGGCCATGGTCCAGATCTCACCTAAGGCCATTGGGGCGCCCAAGTTTCTCCTGGCCGACCTGGTGGTGGCGCTCAGTGCCCGCTCCATAGCACGCACCCGCCAGTACCGCGGTGCCAAAACAATTTTTATTTACGACAGTTCACTGGTAAAGGCTCCCGAGATCTCCGACGAGGTGGTCGGGCTGCAGGCTTATGATACAATTGCCCCGGAAGCTTTCGCCGAACGGACCGGGTATCATGCGGGAGAACCGACAAAGGGTCCGCCCTTAGATCGCTCCATCGCTATTCCGGCCGCCGATATGGCGCGCCGGGAGCTGCATCCCCGGGTTTTTAATATGATTATTTTAGGCGCCATTGTTGCCGTGGTCAAAATAGTTGCCCTGGAGCAGGTTAAAGAAGCTTTGGAAGAGAAGCTGGAGCGCCGCTTCAAGGCTGACCCGCAGCTAAGGGAACATAACTTTCGCGCCTTAGAGCTTGGCTTTGAGCTGGTTGCCGGGCCGGTTCATACCGCCGGCTGAAAGGAGGCCTGTGATGCCTAAAACTTTTAGCCGCCTGGAGACAAAAGGAAAAAAAGCGCTCTTCGCCGTTTCCCCGGAACTGTGCAAAGGCTGTGGCCTTTGTATCGAAAAATGCCCCTCCCAGGTTTTGGACTGGTCAACCCGCATCGGCATTTACGGGACGCCAATTGTTGAGCCGAAACGGATGGAGCGCTGCACCGGGTGCATGCTTTGCCAGTATTTTTGCCCTGATGCTGCCATCGATGTGATCCGCCGGGAGAAACCGCGGCAGCAAAAAGAGGAAGCGGGCGGCAGTAAGCCGAAATAGGATTCTGTTAAATTAACCAGGGTATTGTTCCAGATACGCTTCCATCTCTTTAATGACCAGGGCGGGAAGATGGGCATAGTCTTCTGTGGGCAGGTATGAAGGGGCCTGCGCATCAAAAAGAATATTGGCGGAAGAAGGCAGTTCTTCGTCACCAGGCCAGAGGACGAAACTTAGGGGCACCCGTGGTAAAACCGGGATAATCATGTTCACGCCTCCGCCGGGGCCCTTGATGCCGCCCAGGGCAGCAGCCGCCCGGCAAAAGTTTTCTGGCTGCCGGCCAAAAGAGTGGAGAAAAGGTTGAATGGCCCGTCGCTGGAAAGGTACCATATAAATATCGCCGCCGGGCAGATGGCGATATGAGATCCACCGTCCGGTTAAAGGCTTGCCGTCTGCCGTAACCAGGTAGTGCAGCATGAGGATGGAGAGATAAAGCGGCACTTCATTTCCTTCCGGGTCAAATATTTTCCCCCCGGGGTAGGCCACGCGGTAATTGCGGCCTAGAAACTGTAGCTGCCAGAAGCGTCCTGATGGATCGTAGATTAAACCGGCGTTTTCAGCTACCTGCTCCGGTTTTAATGCGGCCAGTTGATCTAGAGCCCGGCCGTGGGCAACGTCAAGATTAAAGAAGCTGCGCTTTTTTTGAATCACAGTCACCCCCGGTTTTTGCTGCTTTGATCATAACATAACCGGGCGGCAAAGGACAATCAAGAGGAATGAAAAATGGGTAAAAAAGTATACCTGGTCAGCGCGTGCCTGCTGGGCTTGAGTACACGCTACGACGGCGGGCATAACCGGAACGAAAAAATTTTGCAATTTTGCAGCAGGCATTATTGCATCCCCGTTTGCCCTGAACAGCTGGGCGGTCTCCCTACGCCCCGTCCGCCTGCAGAAATTAACGGCGGCGATGGCGCAGATGTTTTAGCCCGGCGCTGCCTTGTGGTTGATCGGTTCGGCAAGGATGTAACCGGGGCTTTCCTGCAGGGCGCCCGGCAGACGCTGATGCTGGCCCGCTTATTTAACGTTGCCGGTGCCGTGCTCAAAGCGCGCAGTCCGTCCTGTGGCCTGGGGCGCATATATGATGGCACTTTCCGGGGCTGTTTGAGAGCCGGGGACGGCGTAACTGCGGCGCTTCTGAAAAAACAAGGGTACCACGTATTTAACGAAAATGAGTCAATTAACGAAAACTGACCGCCGTGCTTAGGAAAGATTCTCCAGGAACCGGTCTACAGCACCATTTACTTCTTCCGGCGCTTCCAGCATGACCATATGTCCTGCGCCGCTAATTTCCACCAGTTCGCCCCGGGGCAATTGCTGCAGCAGATAGCGGCTGTATTTTAGCGGGGTTAGCCGGTCTTCAGTGCCGCATATAATCAGGCTGGGCTGTGTTATGCTTGGAATCTGCTCCATAATGTCGAAGCGGTCGCAGGCAGTAAAGTCTGCCAGGAATACCGCCGGATCAACGGAGGCAATTTCCTGGGCACCCTGCTGCAGCAGCTCCGGCGTGGCCAATGAACCGTAAGCAAGTTCAGTCATGGGAGCGGGCGGAAGTCCACTGCGCAGGCTTTCCAGGATTGCGGGCGCAACCCGCAGCCGTGCGCCGGTGCCGACAAGGATTAACCCGGCCAGGCATTCAGGATAATGGAGGGCAAAATCCATGGCAATGGCGCCGCCCAGGGAATGGCCGGCCAGGACAAAGCGGGTCAGCCTTAGGGAGCGGGCGAAAGAATAAATCCATTCCCGGTAGGTGCCAACACTGTCCGCAGGTTTTCCTGCGGAGCGGCCGTGCCCCGGGAGGTCCGGCGCCAGCAGCATGGCTGCCCCCCCCAGCCCCTTTAGCTGGTGATGCCAGTGCCGGTGGCTGCCCCCGGAGCCATGAATGAAAATCAGGGGCAGCCCTTCCCTGTTAATATTTTTGCTGTAATAGCAGCTTTCTCCGTCAACCTTTAAAAAGGGCAAAACATCTCCTCCCTGTTGTGTAAAGATTTTCTAACCTATTCGTCTTTTGCAGTTTAACTCCTGCCCTACAGTAAATGTTTTTAAGCGGTTTGTGCCCTGGTGCTGGTTGACAGCACCAGGGTGGTTTGCTATGATGTTTTCAATCAGCAAGCCTTTTGCCGCCAGGGAGGAAAACCAATGCTGCCAGA
The DNA here is from genome assembly GCA_029782095.1 of Bacillota bacterium. Classification (GTDB taxonomy): domain Bacteria; phylum Bacillota; class Dethiobacteria; order DTU022; family DTU022; genus JAKPEE01. Next base: position 41,983 of record JAKOVL010000188.1, read on the forward strand.
AAAATTTGCCCGGGAAGGTCTTACGTTTGACGATGTCCTGCTGGTTCCGGCCAAGTCCAGGGTCCTGCCCCGCGATGTGGATATAACTACCCGGCTAACCCGGCAGATAACCTTAAATCTCCCGATCATTTCCGCCGGCATGGATACTGTCACGGAGGCGCGCATGGCCATCGCCATGGCTCGCGAAGGCGGTATAGGAGTGATTCACCGCAATCTAACCATCGAGAAGCAGGCTGGCGAGGTGGACAAGGTGAAGCGGTCTGAACATGGCGTCATCACCAATCCGTTTCGCCTGACGCCGGAGCATACCATAAATGACGCGGCAGCCCTGATGGAACGCTACCGTATTTCCGGTGTTCCCATTACCGTCGGTGAAAAGCTGGTCGGGATTATTACCAACAGGGATCTGCGTTTCGAAGATGATTATACCCAGCCCATTGGTGAAGTGATGACCAAAGAAGGGCTGGTCACGGCGCCCGAAGGGACTACGCTTCAAGAAGCGCAGGTTATTTTGCGCCGCTACAAGGTCGAAAAGCTGCCCATTGTTGATGAGGAGTTTAATTTAAAAGGCCTGATCACGATCAAGGATATAGAAAAAGCCATTCAATACCCCCGCTCAGCCAAGGACAGCAACGGTAGGCTATTGGCTGCAGCGGCCGTTGGCGTGGGTAGCGAGGCGCTTAAGCGGGCGGAAGCCTTAGTTGAGGCGGGAGTAGACCTGATCGTGGTTGATTCGGCCCATGGCCATTCCATACCGGTAATTGATACGGTCAAGAGCCTGAAGAAACGGTTCCCTTCGCTGCAGGTGATGGCCGGCAACGTGGCTACGGCAGAGGGCGCCCGCGATCTGATCAAAGCAGGCGCCGACGCCATTAAAGTAGGCGTAGGCCCAGGCTCCATCTGCACTACCCGTGTTATTGCCGGAATCGGGGTGCCGCAGATAACGGCCATCTATGAAGCGGCCCGGGCCGCTGCAGAATACGGAGTGCCCGTTATTGCCGACGGCGGCATTAAATACTCGGGGGACCTGACCAAAGCTATTGCTGCCGGAGCAGACGCGGTGATGATCGGCAGCCTTTTAGCGGGGACCGAGGAGAGCCCCGGAGAGTTTGAAATATACCAGGGCCGCAGCTATAAGGTTTACCGGGGCATGGGCTCCCTGGGCGCGATGAAAGAAGGCTCCCGTGACCGCTACTTCCAGGAGCATGAACAGAAGCTGGTCCCCGAAGGGATCGAAGGAAGGGTCCCTTATCGCGGCACAGTGTCAGATATGATTTTTCAATTGGTCGGGGGCTTGCGGGCAGGCATGGGGTACTGCGGCGTGAAAAATATTGAAGAGCTGAAGCAAAAGACTCGCTTTATTCGCATAACCGGTGCCGGACTGGCGGAAAGCCACCCGCACAGCGTGCAAATTACGAAAGAGGCACCCAATTACAGTTTTTAGCGTTTAAACTGTTAAGCCGCAGGAGACCTGCGGCTTTTAAACCCGGGGAGTTGCATTCAGGCGAGGCGATATCATGACCGGCGAAGGCTACAGCAGTTATCCCATTCTCGAAGCCCTGCAAAAACAGCTGCCTTCCCGCCATCGTTTTCATGTGCCCGCCCACTGTGTGCTGCCGCACCAGTACTGGAGTCGCTATGATTTAACGGAGCTTCCCGGCCTGGATTATCTCTATCAGCCCCGGGGTTGCATTGCTGCAGCGCAAGAGCTGGCTGCCTCGGTTTTCCGGGCGGGGAAAACTTTTTTTTTAGTAAACGGAAGCAGCGCCGGCCTGATCGCTTCAATTTTGGCTTTCTGCCGGCCCGGGGAAACCCTTCTTTTGGGGCGCAACAGTCATCGCTCTGTAGCGGCAGGATTAATTTTATCCGGAGCCAGGCCAAAGTTTATCCCAGTTGCGGAGGGACCCGCCGGGATACCGCTAAATATTAAAATCGCCGACGCAGCCCGCGCGCTAAAATGCTCTGCTGCTGCCCGGGGCCTGCTGGTCACCAGTCCCAACTACTGGGGCGTTGGCAGCGCTCTAACCGCTCTAACCGCTCTATTGCAGCAGCGGGGAATTCCCCTGCTCGTGGACGAAGCCCACGGGGGCCATTTTATTTTCCACGAAGCCTTTCCCGTGAGTGCGGCCCGCGCGGGAGCCACCCTTTGGGTCAATAGCGGCCATAAAACCCTGGGCGCGCTAACGCCGGGCGCTTACCTGCATGTGCGGGAGAATATTCCGGAAATGCGGAAGCTGGAGGAGGCGCTGTCCATGCTGCAGACGGCCAGCCCTCCCTATCCTGTTTTGCTTTCTTTGGATCTGGCCAGAGGATGGCTTGAAAAATGTGGCCATAGTGCTTTTAATGCAGCGCTGGAGACCGCGATCAAGCTGAAGCGGGCCATCAGTGAATCTCGCGTTTTTCAATGCCTGGAGCAGCAAGAACTCCCTCCGGAAATGCAGTTAGATCCGCTGCGCCTCACCATCTACTGGCACAGGTTCCCATTGACCGGCTACCAGTTGTGCGAGCTTCTGCACGAGCGTGGTATTGAGATAGAGATGGCCGGCACTGCATATATAGTGGCGATGGTTCATCCCGGATTGTCGGCAGATGCAGCAACCTCGCTGCTGCGGGCCCTGCAAGATCTGGAGAAGCGTTTCGGAACCGGGAGCCCCATCCGCCCGCCGGACCCCTATCCTCTGCCCGCCCTTATACTAACTCCCCGGGAAGCCGCCACCGCAAAGACCCGGATGGTCCCGCTCCGGGAGGCGGCAGGTTTGATCGCTGCGCAGCTGGTTACCCCATTTCCTCCGGGAGTGCCGGTTCTATATCCGGGAGAATTGATATTGCCAGAAACAATAGCCCGGTTTGAGGCTGATTTAAAGGCCGGAGTCCACTTCCAGGACCTAGCCCTTAAACCCCAGCCGCTATTGGCCGTGGTCGCAGAGTAGACAGGCAGGCTGGGTTATGGCTGTTCAGTGGCAAAGTTTATATGGAGAGGGTTTGATCCATGCTTTGGGCCCATTTGCATGAGCAGGAACAGATGCGCCTTGCTCTACAGGCAGATTTATTAGCTGGAACCGTCAGCCACGCTGTATTAATTACCGGCCCCTCCGGCAGCGGCAAGCGAACCTGGGGCAAAATACTGGCCCACGCTTTGCTCTGCCCGGATCGCCGTGGTGCCGAACCCTGCTTGGAATGTTCCTCCTGCCGCCTCTTTGCATCGGGCAATCATCCTCATTTCTTTTATTTGGAGCCCAAAGGTCAAACCATAAAAATTGAACAGATTCGTGAAATTCGCGGGAAATTTTTTTTTGAGGGAGATCCCCGGGTATGCCTTATTCACCAGGCGGACCGCATGACGGCGGAAGCGTGCTCCTCTCTGCTCAAAATATTGGAAGAGCCGCCGGAAGGACTTTATTTTATTCTTTTGGCGGAGCAGCCCCACCAGCTATACAGCACCATCGTATCTCGCTGCCGCCGTTATTCCCTGCAGCCCTTGAGCCCTGCGGCCATTGCCTCCATTCTTGAACAGCGGGCGGGGATTGACCGCGCGAAGGCTTCCATTATCTCCAGAATGAGTAAAGGCCTGCCGGGGGTGGCCCTGGAAATGGCAGAGGACCCCGGATTTGAAAGCAGAATCCGGGAGGCCTCGCGCCTGGGCGCCCGGCTTTCAGCAGGAGACCTCAGGCCCCGGGAGATCCTTGAACAGGCTCTGGTTCTTTCTGAACGTGAAGATTTAATGCCGTTTTTAGAAATGCTTTTCCTCTATTACCGGGACGGATTGGTGCAAAAACTATGCCATAATGAAGCGCTGCTGGTGAATCCCAGTCAAGATGTTTCCGCCCTGGAGAAGCTGGAGCCGCATGCGCTGGTAGCGGCCCTGGAGCTGTTGCATGCTACCCTTAAAGAGTTTAAATCAACAAATGTCAACCGCCGCCTGGCCATGGAAGGATTATTGATTCAACTCCAAAGGAGGTTTAGATATGCCTAGAGTAATCGGGGTCCGTTTTCGAAGGGCCGGTAAAACTTATTACTTTGATCCTGCAAACCATCCGGTAGCTGTAGGCGATAAAGTAATTGTTGAAACAGCTCGAGGGCTGGAGATGGGGGTTGTGATAACTGCGGAGAAAGAAGTGGATGAAAGTGAAGTTGTCCAGCCGTTGAAAAAAGTAATGCGTATTGCCACGGAAGCCGATCTGCGCCAAGCCGAAGAAAACCGCCGCCGGGAAGGAGACGCCTTTGAAAAGTGCCAGGTCCAGATCAACCGCCACGGTTTAAATATGAAGCTGGTCGGCGTAGAATATACTTTTGACCGCAGTAAAATCATTTTTTATTTTACTTCGGAAGAGAGAGTCGATTTTCGGGAGCTGGTAAAAGATCTGGCTTCAATTTTTAAAACGCGCATTGAACTGCGCCAGATCGGTGTGCGCGATGAAGCTAAATTAATTGGTGGGTATGGGCCCTGCGGCCGGCCATTTTGCTGCGCCAGTTTTCTGGAGGAATTTCAGCCCGTTTCCATCCGTATGGCCAAAGGGCAAAACCTTTCTTTAAATCCCACTAAAATATCGGGAGTCTGTGGCCGCCTGATGTGCTGCCTGCGCTTTGAATTGAACACTTACGAAGAAACCCGGGAAGAGCTTTTTTCAGTGGGTGAGACGGTTGTTACCCCAGATGGTGAAGGCCTGGTGGAAAAAGTAAACCCGGGGAAAAAGGTGGTATTAGTTAAGCTTAAGGAAGACGGATGTGTCCGCGAATTCCCCCTGGAAGAGGTCGACCGGCTCTAGGCTAATCCAGGAGCCGGAAGAACGCTCCAGGAGAATCATCTCTTGCCTTTAAGGGGCCGGCGGAGTAAAATCCACCCGGCCCCTTTGCTGATCTCGTCACTGCAGAGGAAGAGAGCACCTTTGCCGCCGTTCGCGCCGGTTTAGTCCGCGGCCATCTGCTTGATGCATTCCCGGCAAACAATCCGGCTGTTGAAGTGTTTTACATTATCGGCATTACCGCAAAAAATACAGGCGGGTTCATATTTTTTCAAAATAATTTTTTCTCCGTCAACATAGATTTCTAATGCATCTTTTACTTCGATACCCAGTGTCCTCCTTAGCTCGATGGGAATGACCACTCTTCCTAGCTCGTCTACCTTGCGCACGATTCCTGTTGACTTCAACATTATTTCCTCCTCTTCAACAATTTACGACAAAATGGGCGCAAATTTATTATACCAGTAATTGACATGGTAAGTCAATATTTTTTTTCCCAAAAAAGTCATCATTGCAATTATTTGTTCTGCGCTATTCTCGGTTGTGTACATTTTTAGTAGGTGAATAGGGGTTGAATAGAGAATGAGACCTCTATCGGTCACTCAGCCGAACTCCCAAGAAAGGAGCAGAGGTCTCATCCATGTTTAAGATTCGACAGATACTGATGGTAGTCCTGTTATTAGCCCAGGGAATTTTTGAAGCATTAAAAGAGGCGAGAGACTTTACCCAGCTGGAAGAGA
>JAKOVL010000191.1 GCA_029782095.1 Bacillota bacterium
ACGGTTAGCTCTTCATCGGCACTGAGGGGGGCTTTTTTAGCTATGGCCGCGTTTTTTAGCTCGGCCCTGAGGTTGCGGATCACTTTAAGGCGAAATTTGTCTTTCGCCCTGGTTGCCTCTTTCTGGTGTTCCACCAGTATTTCATCCAGAGACATTCGGCAACCCCCCTAGTAGAAACGCCGTTTTTTACGCGCAGCCTCAGACTTCTTCTTACGGCGCACGCTGGGTTTTTCATAATGTTCGCGCCGGCGCGCTTCAGACAAGATGCCGGTGCGGGCACATTGCTTTTTGAACCGCTTCAGAGCCTTGTCCAATGTTTCGTTCTTGCCGACTTTAACTTCTGCCAAAATACTTCCCCCCCCTCCAAACAAACCAAAACCGCCCAAGGGTTGCGGCGGTGAGATTAGACACCCCGGCCCTCGGCTATGGTTTGCAGCATCGGTTTTCCTCCCAAGAGGTGGAGATGAAGGTGGTATACTACTTGCCCGGCATCTTTACCGCAATTAATAACCACCCGGTACCCGTTTTTATCCAGTTTAAAGGCGCGAGCCAGGTCGTTAATCACCAGGTGCATGCGCCCCATCAGCATGGCATCATCGTTGTCAAGATCAGCTAAAGTTGGAATATGCTTGCGCGGCACCACCAACAGGTGAACCGGGGCGGCGGGATAAATATCTTTAAAAGCAATAATTTCTTTATCCTCGTAGACTATCTCAGCGTCCGCCTCTTTATTGATGATCTTGCAAAAAATACAATCAGCGGCCATCTATTCTCCTCCTGCCGGTTAAAATAAATTTTCTGTCTTATTATAACACAGCAGTCTTTTTTTGAGAAGTTAGGCACCTGTTTTGGCCACAGCTAATACTATAACTTGAATAGTTTTATTCGTCAACGGACACTTTTTTACCTTTAGCCAATTTCTTTTTTTTAGCTGCTTGATGCTGCTGTCCCTTGCTGAAGCATGATTAAGGACAGCAGTTGTGTTATAATTAATTACACCTTTAACTGATCAAAGGAGGCCCCGGTAGGTGTACCGTGAATTAAACGTCGAAGAAGCCCTAAAGCGCCATGATCTGGCCTTTATCGACGTGCGCTCACCCGGGGAATTTTGCGAGGCCTCGATCCCCGGAGCGATCAATATTCCCCTATTCGATGATGAACAGCGCCGCCAGCTGGGGCTGATTTACCACAACGAAGGCGAGGGGCGGGCCCGGCGTGCCGCCCTGGAGATGGTATCGCCTGGGCTGCCGGACCTGGTGGATAGAATAGCTGCCGCGGCAGGACCGAAGGTGCCGCTGCTCTATTGCTGGCGGGGCGGGCTGCGCAGCCTCAGCCTCTGCCAGATTTTGAACCTGTCCGGAATTCCGGCCTATCGCCTCAAGGGAGGCTATCGCGCCTTCCGCCGCTATGTGCATCAACAATTGGAAAACTATTCCCTGAAGAGCAAAATGCTGGTGCTGCACGGCCTCACCGGCGTGGGCAAGACGGAAGTGATTATAAAACTGGCCCGGCGCGGCCTGCCGGCTATTGACCTGGAGGGGCTGGCCCGGCACCGCGGGTCGGTATTCGGATCGGTCGGTCTCAAGCCGCAACGCTCGCAAAAAGATTTTGATGCGCTGCTGCTAAAAGAGCTTGATCGCTATAACGGTGCTCCTTTTATCGCCGTGGAAGGAGAAGGGAGCCGCATCGGCAATATCCATCTCCCGCCTTTCCTGGTGCAGGCCATGACTGAAGGCTGCCACATCCTTTTGACCGCCCCCCTTAAGGAAAGGGTGCGGCGCATCGTCGAAGAATATCTGCCAGCTAAACCTTCTGCCTCCGACCTGGAGCAAATCCGGCAAGCAATCATGTCGCTGCAAAGGCGCCTGGGGAAAGATCGAACCCAAAAACTGCTCCTTTGCCTGGAGCATAAAGATTTTGCTGCGGCTGCAGAAGCCCTGTGCACGGAGTACTATGACCGCCTCTATGGGGATGCCCGGAAAGAAAGCGGATGCTACAAGAGGATTATTGAAACCACAGACATGGAAAAGGCTGTGGAGCAGGTGGCCGGGCTGCTTCTGGATGCAGCTGTCCCGGCTGCCAGCGGAGGCTGAATGGGGTTGGAGGGTGGGCTGGAATTTTAGATTAAGCCTGCCTCTGCCAACCTGGAGGAACAGCGGCAAACCGATTTTTTACATAACCAAAATCAAACTGAGCTTAGAAAGGAGACCTGACCATGAATGTCTATGATGCCGCTCATGCTCTGGCAAGGGCACTGAAAGAATCGGCGGAGCTAAAAAATTTTCAAGAAGCTCAAGCCCTGTTAAAAAATGATCCCTCCGCCAGAGAGATGCTCATGGATTTCCGCAAGCAACAGCTGAATTTACAGCGGCAGAAGCTGGCGGGCCTGGAGATTGCTCCCGAGCAGGAAGAGAAGCTGGAGAAGTTAAGCCAGATTATTGGCATGAACCTTACGATCAAGCGTTTTCTGGAAGCGGAATACCGGGCGGGGGTGCTGCTGCAGGATATCCAAAAAATTATTGCCGAAGCGGCCGGCTCCCTCTTCGATCCGGATCTGCTGGGGCTGTCCGGCCTGGATGAGCTTGATCAAGAAGACGATGGAGCATAAAATTAAAGCGCTGCTCCTGGACCTGGACGGCACCCTGCTGGAGCTTGATCTAGATTTGTTTGTCCCGGCCTTGATCCGCCTTCTGGCTCCGCACTTTTCCAGCATTTGCGGACCGGAACAGTTTGCCGTTCACCTGATGGGCTCCGTCGGGGCTATGATCGAAAACGACGATCCGGCGCTGACCAATGAGGCAGTTTTCTTTAAAGACTTTTGCCGGCGGTTGAACCAGCCATTCGATTCGATCTATCCTATCTTCGAGCAGTTTTATAAAAAGGAATTTCCGCGCCTACGCCCTTGGAGCAGACAGCGTCCCGGGGCGCGGCCCCTTATCGAGACGGCCAGGCGGCACGATCTAAAGCTGGTTTTGGCCACAAACCCCCTCTTTCCCCTGGCTGCGGTGGCACACCGCCTGGAGTGGGCCGGTCTGTCAACAGAGCAATTTGACCTCATCACCACTGTAGAAAATTCGCATTTTTGCAAACCCCGGCCGGAGTACTACCTGGAAATCGCCGGAGCAATCGGCTGCCGCCCCCAAGAATGCCTCATGGCCGGCAACGACGTGCAGGAAGACCTATCTGCCGCCCGGGTGGGCATGGCTACATTTTTAGTGGAGGGAATGATTCTGCACCGCGAAAGCGGGGAACCCCAATGCACCTACCGTGGCTCTCTGGAAGACCTGGCCGAGTTGATCAATAAACAAGAAGACAGGTAAGACGGGAAAGCAGACTTTAAACGGCTTAAGGGAATCCAGAATTAGACTCCAGAAGCCAGATGAAAAGATAAAAGCCGGGATCACAAAACTCCCTCCCCCCTCGTGGGGGAGGGCAGGGTGGGGGGGCGTAACTTTTTCGGCCAAGGCCAGGTTAAAAGACTCCCTTTCCCCCTCTCCCTAACCCTCTCCCGCCAGGGGAGAGGGAACCTGCCGCTGCCACACTTGGCCCCGTTTATACAAATAACTGGCCGTTGACCGGCACCCTCCCCCCTGGTTATGTATCTATGATTATCGCTTTTCTCCTGCCTCCTGAATTCAGCCTTCTCCCCTACTGGCTGCTCTCTTCCCCCTCCCCGCTGACCTCCCGATCTTCTTCATTCACCCCGATAACCACCTCTTCCAGGATGCGGTCTTCTTCATCCAAGAACAGCCAGCGCGACAGCTCGCCCACTTTTTCCCGCTCTACGGTAACGACATGGTACGAACGGGGCTCCTTAACCACCCTCACCTGTACCTGCATCGCCCCGTCTTCCTGGGGAAACAGCTGGATATCCCTGATTTCCCCGTACATCACGCTAACCGCATATTCAAACAAATCGTTAAACGGGTAGTCAGGCAACCCGGCATACTCCTCCTTAAGCTGAGCCCATTCTTCCATGGTTTGAATAACCCGGAACGAGGCAGGGGTATCCAGTTCACCCCGGTCAGCGGTGATGAATGTGAGGAAATGATCAACTTCATCTTCAGGTACAGTTACAGGCTGTTCTACGCTGCGGAAAAAATTATCGTAAATGGATAAGCTGACCAGAAGGACCAGCAAAAACAAAAGAGGCAGCAAGCGCCTTGCCTCTATAACCAGAAAACGATGCATTCAAGGTCCTCCCCTTCCTGTGCACTTTAACTTATAAGTATACTTATAAGTATGCACAGCACGGCCATTTATGTCTGCCGCAGGGGGGTGCCCCAAATAATTTGTTCCGATTCATCAATCCGCGTTAGTTTTGCTTTAATCAGTTTACCCCGCCAGTGACGCCCTTTTCCTTTTAACTCCACCCGGGCCCGCAGATATTGCGGGGTAAAGCCTTCCCCGTAATTGTAGGGCAGCACTTTTTCCACCAGCACATATTGTTCAGCACCAAGATGGCGCCGCATGAAGGCGGCGGCAGCCTCTTTGCCCAGGGCGATCATTTCACGGCTGCGCTTTTCTTTTTCAGCCCGGGGAACCTGGTCGGGGTAATCCGCCGCGGGCGTACCAGGGCGGGGTGAATATTTAAACACGTGGAGCCGGCTGAAGCCCACTTTTTGCACCAGGCTCATGCTGCGCCGGTGGTGCGCTTCGCTCTCTCCGGGAAACCCCACTATAACATCGGCGCTGATGGCCAGGCCGGGGATTTTTTGCTGCAGCCATTTCACCAGGTAAAGATATTCTTCGGGAGTGTAAGGGCGGTTCATTCTCTTTAAGATTTCTCCGTCCCCGCTCTGCAGGGGAATGTGCAGGTGCGGGCAGATCTTTTCAGAAGCGGCGATCTGCTCCACCAGCTCCCCGGTTATATCTCCCGGCTCCAGGGAACTGAGGCGCAGGCGCAGCAATCCCGGCAGCTGCTCCATTTCCCTGAGCAGGCCGGCCAGGGTGACCGACTCCAGGTCCACCCCGTAAAGCCCCAGGTGGATCCCGGTGAGCACAATCTCGCGGCAGCCCACCCGTATCAGAGCGCGGGCCCGATCCAGCACGTCCTGGGGTTTAAGGCTGCGCAATGGCCCCCGCACCCGGGGAACAATACAATAAGTGCAGTGCTGATTGCACCCCTGTTGAATATTTAAAAAACCCCGGGTACGACCGCGCCGCAGTACCGGGGGCAGGATTTCAAAGGTGCTGTTTTCCGTGTAGGGTTGGACCAGGCTGACCGGGCAGTCCTGCTGCAGCTCGTTCACCGCCTGAGGAAGCCTGCTCCGCCCGGAGGTGCCGACAATCAGGTCCACCTGCTCCATCTGTTTAAGTTCTTCCGGGAATCCCTGGGCATAACATCCTGTAGCCACGATTATCGCATTCGGATTGCGGCGGCGGGCCCTGCGAATCATTTTTCTGGACTTGTGGTCACTTAAACCTGTCACCGTGCAGGTATTGATTACATAAACATCGGCTTTATTGTCAAAATCGGTAACAGTGTAACCCGATTTTTCAAAAAGGGCCTGCAGGGATTCTGTCTCACAAAAGTTCACTTTACAACCGAGGGTAAAAAAGGCTACCTTCTTTTTTCTCATTTCCTGTTTAGTATCCCTCTAGTTTTACCGGCTTAATCGACCTGTTCCCAGATCTCCCCAGGCTGATTGAACCATGGCAAGGGCGGCAATGGCCGCCGTTTCCGCGCGCAGGATGCGCGGACCCAGGTGAACAGTTGTTGCGCCGGCGGCACAAAGTGCTTCAATTTCGGCGCTGCTAAAACCTCCTTCGGGGCCGGTAAACAGCAGCGCTTCATTGTTTGCAGGTTTTTTTTGCCGCAGCAGATCGGCCAGACCCCGCTCATGCTCGTGCTCCCACGGGATCAGGGTCAGCTGCCCTGAAATTTCTTCCAAAACTTTGTTCAGGTCGCAGATGGCTTCAACAGAGGGCAGCAGGGCTCGCCGGCATTGGGCGGCGGCACTCCGGGCAATTTTTTGCCAGCGCAAAAGGCGCGCCGCCTCACGGGAGCCGGTCAGCCGGGGGATGCTGCGCTCGGTAGACACAGGTATAATCCGCGATACGCCAAGCTCCACCGCCTGGCGGATAACCAAATCCATCTTTTCTCCCTTGGTTAGGGACTGCAGCAGGGTCACTTTCAAAGCCGGTTCAATGGCCCGAGCCGGTTCAACCAGCCAGACCACAACTTCCCGGGGAGTAATGGAAACAATGATGCCATGATAAGCCGTGCCCCTGCCGTCGGCCACTACCACGGCGGCTCCTTTGCGCAGTCTCAGGACGCGGTAGGCGTGGTTAACGTCCTCTGTATCCAGGGTGATTTCCTGCTCCACTTCCAGTATGGCAGATTCTTTGAAAAAATAGTGCATCGGTTCTCCTCAAGCGGTTATTTGCCCCCGCTAAAAGCATCTTTTACTTTATTGATAAACCCTTTTTCTTCGCTTAGCCTGGCAAACTGCTCCAAAAGCTGTCTCTGCTTTGGGCTGAGGCGGCGGGGCACGGTTACTTTAACCCTCACATGCAGGTCGCCTTTTCCGGAGCCGCGCAGCCGGGGCATGCCGTGGCCTTTCAGGCGGAACACGGCGCCGGGTTGGGTTCCCTCGGGCACCCTTAAAGTGGCCGGACCGTCCAGGGTGGGTATTTCTACCTCTGTGCCCAGTGCCGCATCGGCCATGCCCAGGGTCAGTTCATAGAACAGGTTATCCTTTTCCCGGTGGAAAATCTCGTGGGGACGGATGCTAATCACCACAAAAAGATCGCCGGGAGGGCCGCCGCGCAGCCCCGCTTCCCCCCCGCCGGCGATGCGCAGCTTTGAACCATGCTCCACGCCGGGCGGCAATTTTACCTCAATCTTGCGCTGGCGTACAACCCGGCCCTGGGCGCGACAGGTGGGGCAGGGTTCCTTAATGATCTGGCCTTCCCCGCCGCAGGTGCTGCAGGTCTGCACGTTAACAAAACGGCCAAAGGCGGTATGGCGGGTAAACTGCTGCTGCCCGCTGCCGCCGCAGCTGGGGCAGGTTTCCGGACGGGTGCCGGCCCGCGCGCGGCTGCCCTGGCAATCGGGGCAGGTTTCCGTGCGGGGAATCTTAATTGTTTTGGTACCGCCCCGGTATGCTTCTTCCAGGGTGATCTCCATATCGTAACGGAGGTGGGCTCCCTGCTCGGGACCGGGACGCCGCCTTCCCCCACCGCCAAAGCCGCTGAAAAAGCTCTCAAATATATCGGAAAAGTCGCCAAACCCAAACCCGCTAAAGTCGCCCCCGCCAAAGCCCCCGTTGAAGCCGTTGAAAGCCTGGTGGCCAAAGCGATCATACTGCTCGCGCTTCTGCGGATCGGAGAGGACCTCGTATGCTTCATTTATTTCCTTAAATTTGGCTTCCGCATGGGGATCTTCCTTGTTAAAATCAGGGTGATACTGCCGGGCTAAGCGGCGGTAAGCTTTTTTAATTTCTTCGGGGGAGGCGCTGCGCTCCACCCCGAGAATTTCATAATAGTCCCTTTTGGACAACTCAACTCACCCAACTAGAACAAAATATTATCAGCATAGTGTAAGCATGTCATATCATCCATAACCCGTCAAGGGGTACAGTTCATTTATAGCCGCAGGGCGTAAACGTCCCGGCATCATGACACTGTACCCCTTTAAAGGCTTGACGGTTACAGCTTTTTATTTATCTTCATCCTTAATGTCAAAATCGGCATCGACCACGTTGTCTCCTTCCGGAGCGGCGCCCGTCCCGGCATCGCCGGAGGCTTCGCCGCCCGGGGCCTGCCCCTGCCCGGCCTTGGCCTGCTCATACAGCTTGGCCGAAAGCTCGTGCATATATCCGTTCAACTTCTCCGTGGCCTGTTTGATCTTTCCTAAATCATCACCCTGCGCGGCGCTGCGCAGCTCTTCCACGGCTTTCTTGACTTCTTCGGCCCTGGCTGAATCCACCTTGTCTCCCAGATCTTTTAGGGCCTTCTCCGCCTGGTAGGCCAGGGAATCGGCGTGGTTGCGGGCATCGGCCAGCTCGCGCCGCTTCTTGTCTTCCGCGGCATACTGTTCCGCTTCGCGCACCATCTTGTCGATCTGGCTCTGATCGAGGCCGCTGGAAGCGGTAATGGTAATATGCTGCTCCTTGCCCGTGGCCAGATCCTTGGCCGAAACATTGACAATACCGTTGGCGTCAATATCAAAGCTCACTTCGATCTGGGGCACACCCCGGGGCGCCGGGGGAATCCCATCCAGTATAAACCGCCCCAGAGTCATGTTATCTGCGGCCATGGGGCGTTCGCCCTGCAGCACGTGAACCTCCACGCTGGTCTGGTTGTCGGCGGCAGTGGAGAAGATCTGCTTCTTGCTGGTGGGGATAGTGGTATTGCGCTCGATGATTTTGGTAAAGACCCCGCCCAATGTTTCAATGCCCAGGGAAAGGGGCGTTACATCCAGAAGAAGCACATCTTTCGCTTCCCCGGCCAGCACGGCAGCCTGGTAAGCTGCACCTAGCGCCACGACCTCGTCGGGGTTGACTCCCTTGTGCGGCTCTTTGCCAAACAGCTTGCGAATAGCCTCCTGCACCGCCGGGATGCGGGTTGACCCTCCCACCAGGACGATGCGGTCAATATCTTCCACTTTAAGCCCGGCATCGGCGAGGGCGCTGCGCGTGGGGCCCATAGTCTTTTCCACCAGGTCCGCCGTCAACTCCTCGAATTTGGCCCGGGTGAGGGTCATATCCAGGTGCTTCGGGCCTTCCTGGGTGGCGGTGATAAAAGGAAGGTTAATGGTGGTGGAGGTCACCGAGGATAGCTCTATTTTCGCTTTCTCCGCCGCCTCCTGCAAACGCTGCAGCGCCATGCGATCCTGCCGCAGATCGATGCCGTGGTCTTTCTTAAACTGGTCGGCCACATAATCAATAATGCGCTGGTCAAAATCGTCGCCGCCGAGGCGGTTGTTGCCGCTGGTAGCCTTAACTTCCACCACGTCGTCGCCCAGCTCCAGCACAGAGACATCAAAGGTGCCGCCGCCCAGGTCAAAAACCAGGATGCGCTGCTCACCTTTTTTATCCAGGCCGTAGGCCAGGGCTGCCGCCGTCGGCTCATTGATGATCCGCAGCACCTCCAGCCCGGCAATTTTGCCCGCATCCTTGGTGGCCTGGCGCTGACTATCGGTAAAGTAAGCCGGAACGGTGATCACCGCCTGGGTTACTTTCTCGCCCAGGTACGCTTCTGCATCGGCCTTAAGCTTCTGCAAAATCATGGCCGAAATTTCCTGAGGGGTTAATTTCTTGCCGTCAATATCCACGGTATAATTCGTACCCATTTCCCGCTTGATGGAAAGGATGGTTCGATCGGGGTTGGTAATGGCTTGCCGCTTGGCCACCTGCCCCACCAGCCGCTGTCCGTCCTTGGTAAAGGCCACCGCCGAAGGGGTGAGCCTGCTTCCTTCCGCGTTGGGTATTATCTCGGGCTCGCTGCCCATTAAAACTGCAACAACCGAGTTGGTTGTGCCCAGGTCAATTCCCACTACTTTACCCATTTTTTGATCCTCCTTTTTCTTAAATCCATAAACAAATCTATTTTGATTAAGTGTTCACATCAACTCTTGCACACTTTAACCATAGCGGGCCGGAGCACTCTTTGCTTATATAAATAGCCTTTTTGCAACTCTTCCACCACGCAGCCCGGTTCGCCTTCTTCTACCTGCAGCACCGCATGATGATAATTGGGGTCAAAAGGCTGCCCGAGGGACTCCATCATGGCCACTCCCTCCTGCTCCAGCAGCTGCAGCATCTGGCGATAAATCATTTCCAGGCCCTCGCGATATGAATCAGGCACAGTTTCCGCCTGGGCGGAATCAATGGCCCGCTCCAGGTTATCCAGCACCGGTAAAAGCTTTTGCAAAAAAATAAACAATGCGTATTCCCGGGTCTCTTCCTGTTCAGCGCGGCTAATCCGGCGGAAATTATCAAAATCAGCCTGCTTGCGCAGCAGGCGGGCTTTAAGCTCTTCCCTCTCCTTTTCCCACTCAGCCTTTAAGATCTCTATTTCGGAGAGTTCCGGCTGCTCCGGCTCCGGCGGAGCATGTTCATTGCCTTCAACCTTTTCACTTGAATTTTCGGCCGCGTTTTCAGCGGCCTCACTGCTTTCTATATTATTATGATCATCCTGTTTCCTGGTTTCATCTTCCCTGGCCATCAACACGTTCACCTTCTCTCTTTTTGATCTGGCCGGCCTGCCGGTTCGGCAGGGGCTAAGAGCTTAGACTTTCACTTAGTTTGTCCACCAGGCAGCGCACTACACCGATGATGCGGGCATAATCCATGCGTGTTGGGCCCAAAACCCCCACTGTACCCAGAGTTCTATTGTTTATCTTGTATGTTGCTGTAATGAGGGTGCATTCCTTAATTTCTTCCACCATGTTTTCGGTGCCAATCTGCACCACGACACCTTCTTTGCCCAGGTTTCTTTCCAGGATTTTAAACAGCAGGGACTCCTGTTCGAAAAGAGTAAGCATGCGCCTTATTTTATCGACATCCTTAAATTCGGGCTGGTTGAGAATATTTGTGGTGCCGCCTAAAAACACACGCACCTGCTGTTCTTCTTTAAGGCTTTCTTCCAGCAGGATGAAGGCCTGCTCCAGAAGCTCCATTCTGCGGAACAGATCCCGCTTCAGCTCATTAATCAGTGAAGTGGTAACCTGGTCTATCGTCAACCCGTAGAGCTTCTGGTTCAGGTACGATACAACCTGCTGCAGCTCTGATGGCGATAGGGATTGGTTCAGCTCGATCACCTTGTTTTTGATAAAACCGGTATCGGTGATGAGCACCACCAGTCCCCTTTTTTCATCCAGGGGCAAAATGCGCATCTGGCGGAAAGTGCTTCTTTTATACTGCGGGCCCATAATCAGTGAAGTATGGTTGGTAATGGATGAGAGCACCCGCGCAGCATTGATGATAATCTGCTCAATCTCACGCATTTTATCGGCGTTTAACGAGCGGCTAATGGCTGTGGCATCCGTCTCGTCCAGCTCATCGGGAGACATCAGGTTATCGACATAATAGCGGTAACCTTTCTGGGATGGAATGCGCCCGGCAGAAGTATGGGGTTGCGAAAGGTAGCCCATCTCCTCCAGGTCAGCCATCTCATTGCGAATGGTGGCCGAGCTGAGTCCGATCCGACAGGTGCGGGCGATGGTACGGGAACCCACCGGATCGGCTGTCTGTATATAATTAGACACAACAGCCTTCAGGATCTTTTTCTTTCTTTCAGTTAAGGCAGTCATGCGTACTCTCTCCCCTGGCGTTTTGTTAGCACTCTAAAGCAGAGAGTGCTAACTGTACTAAAAATAACATCCCTGTGGGGGTTTTGTCAAGGTCTGCCTGGGAAAAAGTTAGAGTGAAGAATCGCTGGAAGGGAAAATGGTGTGCCAGTGGGTGAGCAGTCGTTCCATGTCAACGGTGATCGTCGAGCCGCTAAAGGTTAGTTCCAGTTTGCCGTCGCCCCGGTTATGCACAGTAAAAGCCGCCCTTTCACGCTGCAGGCCCATCAGGTCGGCAAGGTTCCTCTCCGCCAGGTTGAGCCCTCCATAGAGCACAAGCAGCGCCAGGGCCAGCACAGCCGTGAAATAAATGAAACTGCGCACAGTTTCGCCCCCCGGTTCAAGATCAATACTAAAATGGACGAAAGGGGCTGCAGTTATTCATTCTGCTCAAAAAAACGATAGTAAGTGCGGGCCAGGGCCTCGGCCAGGTAGGGAACGGTACGCAGCACTTCCTCCAGGGTGTTTTCATGGCCGCCGATCTCAATGAGAATGGAGTGGGCATGCAAATCTTGATTGTAAATTTCGTTGTACTGGCGGATTCCGCGAGAGATGCCCGGGGCCACTGTCTCCAGCTCCCGGTTCAGGCATAGGGCCAGGGCCAGGTTGGATTCCCAACCCGGATGGCGGGTGCCGATCACAATCAAAACCTTGCCCACATCACCCTCGGGGAAAGTGGTAGTGGTAATTTCGCGGCGGACCCCGTCCCGGTGCAGGTCGATGACCATGTCCAGCTGGGGATTTTCAGCAATGATTCCCTTAATGACCGGCCGGATCTTCTCGTAGGCGAGGTTGCGGGGCAGATCATAGATGTCGCGGTGATAGAGCAGCGGCAGGCCGTACTGTTCCTGCAGCAGTGCAACCAGCTCCTCCCCGAGGCGGGCCACTGTTTGATCCAGGTTTTGCGAATAACGCAAGCCGGAAGAAGGCTCAAAAGATTCCGTAATATGGGTGTGATAAACCAGGGCCACCGGTTCGCTGTAGCCGAGAAAAGGAAAGCGGGGATTGAAAACCGGAACCTCCTCTCCGGGGTCGTGAGGCAGCTCGGGTTTTTCACCAATTTCGTCCACCGACTCAGGCGGATGCAGCACGGGCAGGGCAATGCGTACACCGGCGCCCAGCTCCCGCTCCAAAATGGAACGGGGATCCCGCGGGTCCACCCCTGTCAGCGCATGAAAAGCCTGAAAAACCGCTCCCCGAATCTCAGCGCTGTCGGCGGCATTGGGCTGCTCCAGGCCGGGTATAGTGTCGGCCATCAGTTTTTGCAGCAGCCATCCCGAAAGCGCGGAAGACCCTTTAGGTTCCGGCTCCGCCAGCCGGGCAGAGGGCGCCCGCCTCAAGGCCGGCACCAGGAGCAGCCAGACCAAGATAAAGGCTGCCGCCGCCAGAGCCCAACGGAGAAGCGTTTTTTTTCTTAAAGTGCTGTTAAAGCGGCGCTTGCGCCTGCTCGTCCACCGTACTTTTTTCCCGGACAAAAAAATCTCCCCCCGCGGCAGTAAACAGTTAAATATATGCCGCAGGGGGATCGATTTATGCAAGCCCGGGAAGCGGACGGCTTCAGCTCGCTGCCGCGCGGCGGCGGCGATAATTTTCAATGGCGTTGTGCAGAGCGTCTGCGGCCAGGTTGGAACAGTGCAGCTTAAGCGGAGGCAGCCCCCCCAAACGGTCGGCCACATCCTGGTTGGTCAGCCGCATCGCCTCATCGATGGACATCCCCTTTACCATTTCCGTGAGCATACTGCTGCTGGCAATGGCCGCACCGCAGCCAAAAGTCTGGAATTTCGCATCGACAATAATCTCATTTTCTACCTTAATGTACAGAGTCATGGTGTCGCCGCATTTAAAACTGCCCGTCTCACCAACACCGTCAGCGTCGGCTATTTCGCCGACATTGCGGGGGTTGGTGAAATGATCCATCACGATTTCGTTGTACAAGGTCTTATACGCTCCTTTCCGTGGCTTCTCCGGCTACTGTTTTTTCTTATAAAGGGCCGACATGTTGCGCAGGCGCTCCACAATGGGCGGCAAAATCTTCAATACATAATCCACATCCGCTTCATCATTGTCCCGGCCCAGGGTAAGGCGCAAAGAACCGTGAGCCGTTTCATGATCCAGCCCCATGGCCATGAGCACATGGGACGGGTCCAGGGAACCGGACGTACAGGCCGAACCGCTGGAGGCAGCTACCCCCTGCAGGTCCAGGCTTAAAAGGAGCGACTCCCCTTCTATGTACTTAAAACTAACATTGACATTGCCGGGCAGGCGCTGTTCAGGGTGGCCGTTTAAGATAACATCCTCCATCTTTAACAGGCCCGCAATCAGGGTGTCGCGCAGATGCTTCAGGCGGTTCATTTTTTCAGGCAACTCCTGCACTGCCAGCTCCAGCGCCCGGGCCAGGCCGACGATCCCGGCCACGTTTTCCGTACCCGGCCGCAGCTTGCGCTCCTGGCCGCCGCCCCGGTAAAGGGGGGTCAGGGGGATCCCTTTGCGCACGTAGAGGGCGCCGATCCCCTTGGGACCGTTAAACTTATGGGCCGATAAGGAAAGAAAATCCACCTGCAGCTCTTTAATATTTACCGGGATCTGCCCCACTGCCTGGACAGCGTCGGTGTGAAAGAGAATCCCTTTTTCCCGGGCCAAGGCAGCCATCTCACCAATGGACTGTATGGTTCCCACCTCGTTATTGGCCATCATCACCGAAACCATGGCTGTATCCGGTGTGATGGCCTCCTCCAGGGCCCGCGGGTCAACCAGGGCGTTGCTGTCAACCGGCAAATATGTAACCCTATGGCCGTGTTTTTCAAGGTCTTTGCAAACATCGAGAACCGCGTGGTGCTCGATGCTGGAAGTAATAAAGTGACTCTTTGGCTTTCGGGCCGCTGTGCCGCGCAGGGCAATATTGTTTGATTCCGTCCCGCCGGAGGTGAAAAATATTTCTCCCGGATCTGCTCCCAGGGCTGCAGCCACCGTCTCGCGCGCGCCATCCACGGCCTGGCGCACTTCTCTGCCATACGCGTGAATACTTGACGGATTGCCGAATTTTTCCCGCAAAAAAGGCATCATGGCCTCTAAAACTTCTTCTCGCAGCGGCGTTGTCGCGCCATGATCCATATAAACTTTCCGGCTTTCCAAATGAATACCTCCCCAAATTAGTTAATTAATTGAGCCGGTTTTATATCAATGAGATCGGCGAGGTTAACTTCGTCCAAAACTTCGTTAATGCGGTCTCGCAGCCTCTCCCAAACATGGCGGGTTAGGCAGCCTGCAGAAGAATGACGGCATGAACTTCGGCCGGCCGAAGGCTCCTCCAGGCAGCTTACTGGAGCGATGGGTCCCTCCACCGCCCGGACAATATCCCCCACCTTAATTTCCGAGGGCGGGCGGGCCAGCAGGTAACCGCCCCGCGCGCCGCGCACGCTTTCAATTAGACCGGCCCGGCGCAGATCGGGGAAAATCTGTTCTAAGAACTGGTACGAAATTCCTTCGCGGCTGGCAATTTCCTTTAAGGGCAAGGCCCCTTCCGGGTAATGGAAAGCCAGCACAGCCATGGCCCTGACCCCGTATTCTACCCTGGCTGATAACTTCACTCATTCACCCCCCATCGATTTAATTCTGACCAATTAAGTCGGATATTATCCCAAAAAAAACATCCCTATTTTTCTTTCAAAAGAATACCACCGCCTTATAATGATGTCAATAAGGATTTGCGCCAT
The DNA here is from genome assembly GCA_029782095.1 of Bacillota bacterium. GTDB lineage: Bacteria > Bacillota > Dethiobacteria > DTU022 > DTU022 > JAKPEE01. The sequence goes on from JAKOVL010000191.1 coordinate 15,010, forward strand.
GTTTTGCAAGTGCGTTTAATTTAATGTATGCGGCCCGAGGGTCAGAATGCGGAAAAAGGGAATGCAGGATTCAGGAGACTGGAGAGTTGGGAACAGGTTTTTTATGATATAAGGAACTCCAGAAGTAAATGGTTTAAAGCAGGGGATTCCAATGTCCCCTCCCCCCTGGAGGGGGAGGGCAGGGTGGGGCTCGGGACACAAGCGCCCCCTCTCCCCGGACCCCTCCCACCTGGGGAGAGGGAGAATAAGCAAGCGCCTGGGCGCAGGGAAAGCGGGAAGCAGGCTTTTTGCGGTCAAAAGGGAATCCTGAATACAGTAACCAGAAGAAAGGTCAAAGGGCTGAGGTTCTTGCCCGTGGGTAGAATACGAGGAGAAAAAAGAATACAGGCAAAGGGACAGGATCCAGAAGGTAATCGAAAGGAAAAAACGAATTTAAGGTAGGTTTAAATTGCTTTTTAGGAGGATGATTTGGTGGAGACTGAGCAGGGAAAAGAGAGGCTCATTACCCTCAATTTTGTGGTTTTATTTTTGACCACGTATTTTGTGTTCTTTGCTTCTGATTTTTTTATTCCCGTGCTTCCTTTTTACGTGGTGGAAGCCGGCGGGACGAAAACTGCTGTCGGGTTATTGATGGGCCTGTTTACCTTTACTTCAATCGTATTGCGACCGCTGCAGGGGAGCCGCATTCACCGAACCGGCTGCAAAAAAATGCTCCTGCTGGGCATAATCGTCTATGCCCTGGGGGGGCTGGGTCTGGCTGCCCTGCCGCCGCTGCCGGCCTTTTTTTTCTTTCGCGCTGCGCAGGGCTTCGGCTGGGGCTCGTACCTGCTGGCCTTTAATACTTTAGCTGTAGATCTGGCACCGCCTGGACGCAAGGGCGAAGCTGTCAGCTTAATCGGCATAGCGCCTCCGCTGTCGCTGGCCACGGCACCTTTTTTAGGTGAGCTGATTTTTACCGCCCACGGCAGCTTTATAACCGTTTTTCTTATCTCAGTGGCGGTGGCCTTAGTGGCGCTGGGATTATCCCTGGTCATTAAGGAACCCCGGTCCTGCCAGGGACAATTGCCACAGGCACAGCCGGCCCTTTATACTCCGAAGGTCCTGCTGCCTTCAATCATGATTTTTTTTATCACCTTTACCTACGGCGGAATGATCACCTTTCTGCCCCTGCTCAATGAATCGCGCAGCCTGCCCCTTACCGGGCCTTTTTTCATCGTCTTCGCCGTGATAGCCGCTGCAGTGCGCTCACTCTGCGGCAGGCTTTCTGATCGCTACGGCCGCGCCTCTGTTTTTCTGCCCGGCCTGGTACTCCTCAGCATCTCTTTAATCATCATCTCCCTGGCCGATACCCCGGGGCTGCTCTTGCTGGGAGCTTTCTTTTTCAGCTGCGGGATGAACTCAACCCATCCCACCATTTTGGCCCTGGCCGCGGACAGCGTTGCCGAGGCTGAGCGGGGAGTCGGCATGGCCACCTTTACCCTGGCCTTTGATGCCGGCATCTCTGCCGGGGCCACGGCCCTGGGCCTGCTGCTGCGCTGGTTTGATTATGCTCACATCTTTTTGTTTTGCGCCGGCATAGCCCTGCTGCCCTTGGCGATCTATTATCTCGGGCGTAAAGGGCCGGGCACAGAGCAGCCTTAGGCGGGAGCGCCTTTCCGTTTGACGGCCTCCCTGCGTTCTGTTATATTTAAAGCCAACCGCGCTGGAAGAGGAGAGATAAAATGGCCCTCAATATAACTTATCAAATCATAAAAAAACACCTGCTTTCGGGCGAGCTGACCCCGGGAGCTGAAATAGCCATAGCCATCGACCAGACTCTGACCCAGGATGCTACCGGAACCATGGCCTACCTGCAGTTGGAAGCGCTGGGCGTGGACCGTGTGCAAACAGAGCTGTCTGTCAGCTATGTGGATCACAACACCCTTCAAAACAGCTTTGAAAATGCCGATGACCATCGCTACCTGCAGTCAGTGGCCGCCCGCTACGGCATCTACTTTTCCCGGCCCGGCAACGGCATCTGCCACCAGGTCCACCTGGAGCGCTTCGGCGCGCCCGGAAAAACCCTGCTTGGCTCGGACAGCCACACCCCCACCGCCGGGGGGCTGGGCATGCTGGCCTTCGGCGCCGGGGGGCTGGATGTGGCCGTGGCCATGGCCGGCGGGCCTTATTATTTGAAGGTTCCGGAAGTTGTTAAAATTAACCTGACGGGCCGGCTGGCCCCCTGGGTTGGCGCCAAAGATATTATTCTGGAAGTGCTGCGCCGCCTTACGGTAAAGGGAGGCATCGGCCGGGTGATGGAATATGCGGGGCCCGGTGTGAAGCAGCTTTCAGTGCCGGAGCGTGCCACCATCGCCAACATGGGAGCGGAGCTGGGCGCCACCTCCTCTATTTTCCCCAGCGATGAGGTCACGCGGGAATTTTTAAAGGCGCAGCAGCGGGAATCTGCCTGGAGCGCCCTGGAGGCGGAGCCCGGCGCCCGCTACGACGAGGAGCTAACCATTAACCTGGATCAGCTGGAGCCCCTGGCCGCCTGCCCCCATAGCCCCGACGCCGTAAGGACGATCAAAGCAATCGGGCCGGTCCCGGTGGACCAGGTGGCCATCGGCAGCTGCACCAACTCTTCTTACCACGATCTGCGCCTGGTGGCGCAAATTCTCAAGGGCAAGGTGGTTCACCCCCGGGTTAGCCTGGTCGTCTCCCCCGGTTCACGCCAGGTTTACCAGATGCTGGCCCGGGACGGCATTCTGGAGGACCTGATCGCTTCGGGAGCGCGGATCCTGGAAGCGGCCTGCGGCCCCTGCATCGGCATGGGCCAGGCCCCGCCCAGCGGCGGCGTCTCGGTGCGCACCTTTAACCGTAATTTCCCCGGGCGCAGCGGTACCGCCGACGCCAAGGTCTATCTGACCGGTCCTGCTGCCGCGGCTGCCACAGCCCTCACCGGAACCCTTACTGATCCGCGGGACCTGGGCGATCCGCCGGCGCAGCCTGCAGTGGCCGTAATCGTGGATGATCGCATGATTATCGCTCCCCCGGAAAACAACCGAGAGGTCGAGGTGCTCCGCGGGCCCAATATTAAGCCGCTGCCCCGGCAGGTTCCGCTGCCGGAACAGCTAAAGCTGCCCGTTCTGTTAAAAGTGGGAGACAATATCACCACAGACCACATCATGCCGGCAGGGGCCAAGGTCCTGCCCCTGCGCTCCAATATTCCGGCAATCAGCAAGTATGTTTTTGCCTCCATCGATGAAAGTTTTCCGCAGCGCGCCCGGGAGAGCGGCGGCGGAGTGGTGGTGGGTGGAGAAAACTACGGCCAGGGCTCCAGCCGGGAGCATGCCGCCCTGGCGCCGATGTATCTGGAGGTTAAAGTGGTGCTGGCTAAATCCTTTGCCCGGATCCACCAGGCCAACCTGGTAAACTTTGGTATTTTACCGCTGACCTTCACTGACCCGGCCGATTACGACCGCCTGGAACAAGGAGATATCCTGGTAATCGATGCGGTCCACCAGCAGCTGAAACAGAACACCTTGACCATAAGCAATGTGACCCGGGGGTGGTCCTTTGCCGCAGCCCACGCCCTTTCGCCCCGCCAGGTGGAGATCATCAGGGCGGGCGGGCTGCTGAACTATACCCGCTTAAAATCCTAGTCTTCTTTTTCTAACTCCAGGCCTCCCCTTTCCTGCCGCCTGTAGGCCACCGCGATGGCAGCGGCAAAGGGCGGGTCATGGGTTAGAGACACTTCTATGCCATCAATACCCCGCAATGTGGCCAGCCTGGCCGCGTTGCCCGAAAGGCGCACCTGCGGCTTGCGGCCGGGCGGCGCCAGGATTTCCACTTCCCGTAAAGCCGCCGGGCCGATGCCGCAGCCGATGGCTTTCAGCACCGCCTCTTTTCCGGCGAAACGGGCGGCGGCGGCGCGAACCAGCGCAGGCCGCGGCGCCAAAAGGACCAGCTCTGCGCTGCTAAAAAGCCGTTTGAGAAAACGTTTAGGGTTGCGCCGGCAGGCTTGATCCACCCGTTCTATGCTGATTAAATCAACGCCTACACCAACAATCATATTTGCGCAGCTCCCGTTTTGATTTATTTTGCCATTATTTTACCACACCTGGCCCCCTTCCCCAAATATTGGCCCTGCCGCCATCCGGTGCCGGACGGGCCTGCTTCGCTTAATTTTGTAATGCCATCAGCGATTGAGGATTTAGGGAAAACGGTTAGATTAAGTGGTGGGCGTAACAAAAACCCGCTTTCTCACCGCCGGTAAGCCTGGCAATCCCGCAGCTATCCGCCGGCGGACCGGCGCCGCGGGCCGCCTCAGTCCAACTGGTAGATGGATTGGAAAAGACGGTAGGCTTCCGCCCAGCGGTCAGTCTCCCGGGACTGGTAGAGGGCCAGGGGGAAGGTGCGGCGGATCAGCTCCCTGCCCTGCTCGGTGTCTTTAACCTGGCCCCCGGCGATCATCTGCACCATGATATTGCCCAGGGCGGAAGCGTCAACCGGCCCAGCCGCCACGGGCCTGCCACAAGCGCAGGGTCCGGTCGGCCAGCGCGAAAGCTCGTGCAAATTGAGAAAGCGCTGGAGGTCCTGGAACTGGCCAGAAAAACCTTGTTTAAATCGTAGATGGCAGCTCCTGCGATATTTTAAACTTTTTCTGGCGCCAGCTCTGAAAATAGATTGTTTTTATTGCATTTCTTGTATAAATGTGATATTGTCAATGGGAAATATCCCTGTCCAACAGGGAAGCTTAGGAGGTCGTTTATTTAGATGCAAGGAAGGGTTAAGTGGTTCAACCCTGAGAAGGGGTACGGCTTCATTGAAGTCGAAGAAGGAAAAGACGTATTTGTACACTACTCAGAAATCCAGGAAGAAGGCTTTAAGACCCTGGAAGAAGGCCAGTTAGTTGAATTCGATATTGTCGAAGGAAACCGCGGGCCCCAGGCTGCAAACGTGGTTAAGGTTTAGCTTTGGGCCAATCTGAGCCTGGCTGGCAACACGTTTGAAAATAACTGCCGGATTGTTCAATCCGGCTTTTTTATTTTTCCTTTGGCCCATCGGCCACGCTCCGTTCCCAAGCCGGAGGGGGGAGCCGGCGCATCACCCGGTCTGCAAAACCGGGGGGAGGTCTGTCCCCCTTAACGGCAGTTGGGAAACGCCCGGTGAGGGCGCATTTTTGCGGCCTTAGCCCTCCACATTTTTTTCTACTCTGCACCCCAGGCCCCGTTGCCTCAGGCCCGGCGCGATTCAAACTGCACATATTCTTCCTCCCCCATCCAGAGGGCACGCAGCGCCTTGCGAGCCCGGTAGAGGCGCGTTTCAATGGTTTTCAAGGGTACCCCGGCCTCGCGGGACATCTCCCGGTAAGTTAAACCGTCCAGGTAATGGCGCTTCAACACGTAGCGATAATGCCAGGGCAGGCGGGAGAGAAATCCGTGCAGCCGCTCCTGCTCTTCCTTGGCCAGGATTATTCCTTCCGGCGCTTCATCAAAGATAGGACCGCATTCAAGCTGGCGGGCGTAGCCCTCCAACCGTTTTTTTTCTTCGCGGCGGCGGCGGTGAAAATCGATGGCCTTGTTTACCGCAATTTTGAGCAGCCAGGTTGAAAAACGGGCTTCGCCGCGGAAGCGGTTCAAGGCACGGTAGGCCTGCCAGAATGTTTCCTGGGCCAGGTCTTCCACTTCGGGCCTGGAACCGGTAATCCGGGCTATGGCTGCAAAAACCATGCCCTGGTATTTTTCCACCAGGCGGCGATAGGTTTCCCTTTCACCGGCCAGGACTGCTTTTACCATACTCCGGTCATCAATGGCGATCATCCCCGTCAAGTGAGCCATAATTGTTTATAAAATCGGTGAACATCTTCCACGATCTTCTATATACTTAGACGGGGCTAAAATAAAATATACCTCCAGCCCTTCCGCAAAGCTTTACCAGGCATCAGCGAGCTGCTCAGGCCCTGCGGCAAGCTCCCTGCGTAAAACAGCAGGGTGGAGAATTGAAGGTTTTTTTCTAAATTTGCAGAATGTGTTATAGGCAAACAGTTAATTTATGGTGGAACGGACGGTGGATTAAATGTGTGATACCATGGTTGCCCTCAGCAACTCTACCCGGGATGGCACAGTGCTTTTCGCCAAAAACAGCGACAGGCAGCCCAATGAACCGCTGCTTTTCATCCGCATTCCCCGCAAAAAGCACCCCTCGGGAGCAAAGGTGAAATGTACTTATATTGAAGTGGACCAGGTTGAAGAAACCTACGAAGTGGTTCTGCTCAAGCCTTCATGGATGTGGGGCGCCGAAATGGGCTGCAATGAATTTGGCTTGAACATTGGCAACGAAGCGGTGTTTACCAGGGAAAGCTATGGCCAGGAGGAAAAGCTGCTGGGCATGGATATGCTCCGCCTCGCCCTGGAGAGATGCAAAACCAGCGAGGAAGCCTTAAAACTGCTCACCGACCTGCTGGAACGCTACGGCCAGGGAGGCAACTGCGGCTATGAAAAACCTTTTACTTACCATAATGCCTTCCTCATCGCCGATGCCAATTCCGCCTGGGTCCTGGAAACCGCCGGCATCTACTGGGCCGCCGAAAAAGTGAAAGATATCAGAAATATCTCCAACCGCCTCTCCATAGGCGCAAATTTTGACCTCTGCCACCCCGACCTGATCAAACATGCCGTGGATAATAAATGGTGTAAAAGCGAGGCGGACTTCCACTTTGCCCGCTGCTACAGCGATCCAATTGTGACCAGGTTCAGCGGCTCCGCCGCCCGCTTTTGCGCCGCCCGTACTGTCCTGGAAAAAGAGAAAGGGCGCATCGACATGCAAACCATGAAAAAAATTCTGCGCTCGCACGAGCCCGCCGTGGAGGGCAAACAGTTCACCCGCCACTCGCTGAAAAGCGTATGCATGCACGGCGGCTTTATCTTCGGCGACCACACCACGGGCAGCTATATCGCCTCTATTGGCGAGAAAAGGTGTTCCTACCTGGTCACGGCAGCATCCACCCCCTGTCTGGCCCTGTTCAAGCCTTACTGGATGGTGGAAGGAGAAAACTTTACCTTTGCCGAAGACGATGAAGCCGCGGCGGTAGATTTCTGGAGAAAGAGGGAAAGGCTGCACCGGTTCGTCCTGGAAAATAAAATCCCCGATCTGCAGGCCTACCTGGCCGCACGGGACCGCCTCGAAACAGAGTTTGAAGGCATGATGGCCGAAGCGGCAGATGCCGCTGATAGCAGGCTAAGGGAGATCATGGACTACGCCCTGGTCGAAGAAGAAAAGCTGCTGCAAAAAACCTTCAACACTATCCCGGAACCGCAAAGACCTGGTAAAATCGGCGGCTCTCTCTATTTCAAGCACTACTGGAAAAAGCAGAACGCTTCCCTGGAGCAGCCGCGCCGGTATAAATAATCGGAAATTCCCGAAGCTTATACTTGTGATCAGTCACAGGTTGACGCGAACTTATGTTCGAACTTGTAATATTGGCAGGCTCTTTTTCATTAAACAAGGAAAGAGGAGGGCAGGAGGGCACAGGTCTGTCCCCCGCCTCCTTTGCCTTAATTGTGACGGAAATTGACACGGAGAAGGCGAGTTGCGTTGATGATGGCGATGAGGGCCACGCCCACGTCGGCGAAGACCGCTTCCCAGATTGAGGCGGCTCCCAGCACCCCCATGGCTGCAAACAATCCTTTGACGCCCAGCGCTAGAACTATATTCTGGATGACGATTTTCCGGGTAAAGGCGGCAATCTCTATGGCGCGGGCTACCCGGGAGGGCTTATCATCCATGATCACCACGTCTGCAGCCTCGATGGCCGCATCTGTCCCCAGCCCGCCCATGGCGATGCCCACCTCGGCCCGGGTCAAGGCGGGAGCATCATTGATCCCGTCGCCAACAAAAGCCAGCTTCCCCCCCGCGGCTTGCAAATCCTCGATTTTAGCCACTTTGTCTTCGGGGAGCAGCCCGGCCCAGTAGCGATCCACGCCAATGCGGCCGGCGATGTCTGCGGCCGCTTCTTCCCTGTCACCGGTGAGCATTACTGTGGCCAGCCCCAGGTCCCGCAGCCTGCGCATCGCCAGAGAAGCGTCTTCTTTAAGCTGATCCCGCACCACCAGGCATCCCGCGTACCGCCCTTCCACAGCCACGTAGACGGCGCTGCCGGCGCTGCTGCAAGGGAAGGTCTCTACCCCTTGCTGCCGCAAAAAAAGCAGGCTGCCGGCCAGGACGGTATAATTTTGCACGGTTGCTTTAACGCCCAACCCCCTCTTTTCTGTATAAGCTCTGATCGCTGATGGAAACAACTGGCCCGAATAGGCTTTTACTACTGCGCGGGCCAGCGGATGCTGTGAATAATACTCGGCGTGTGCCGCATAGAATAGCAATTGATCTTCTGTCCACCCGGGCTGGGTCAGCACTTCCTCCACCTCAAAGGTGCCCCGGGTTAAGGTGCCGGTTTTATCGAACACCACTGTCTGCACCTGGTGCAGCGCCTCCAGAAAATTGCCCCCCTTGACCAGGATGCCATGCCGGGAAGCGCTGCCGATGCCGCTGAAATAGCTCAAAGGAACAGAGATTACCAGGGCGCAGGGGCAGGAGATGACGAGAAGCACCAGCGCCCGGTAAAGCCAGCTGTGAAAATCAACCCCCGCCAGAAGAGGAGGCAGCACAGCCACAGCGAGGGCGGACAGCACCACCGCCGGCGTGTAATAGCGAGCGAAGCGGGTAATAAACTGCTCTGTTTTGGCTTTCCTTGCGGCGGCCTGCTCCGTCAGCCGGAATATTTTAGCCAGGGAAGACTCGCCATATTCCCGCTCAACCCGTATCTGCAGCAGGCCGGTGCTGTTGACCGCTCCGGCCATGACCGTATCTCCCTCCTCAACCCGCTGCGGCAGCGACTCTCCGGTTAAGGCGGCATGATCCACATATGATTTTCCCTGTTCCACCGTGCCATCAAGGGGGATTTTTTCACCAGGGCGCACCAGGATGGTCTGCCCGGGCCGGACCGCCTCCGGTCTCACTCTGATAATACCTTTGTCTGCACTGATCAGGTTGGCGTAATCAGGGCGTATTTCCATTAAAGCAGCAATGGAGCGCCGGGAGCGATTAACCGCGCTCTCCTCCAGCAACTCGCCCACGCTAAAGAAGAGCATCACCGCCGCCGCCTCCGGCAGCTCGCCAATGGCTATCGCCCCTGCGCTGGCCGCAGCCATTAAAAAATACTCGTCCATGAGGCGGCCCCGGAAAAGATGATCAAGGGCCTGGCGGATGACCCGGCCTCCGGCCAGGAGGTAGGCCAGCAGAAAAAGCGCATGCCCAGGCCAGGGTGAAGAAAAATGCTGAAGCCAGCCGCGGAAGCCCAGCCCCAAGAAAAAAAACAGGGCTGCCGCACCGATAAGCGCCACTTTGCCTGCGGGTACAGTAAAGCGCGTTAAAGGGGCGGTTGTTTTCTTCCCTTCTGCATGATGGTTAACCGGCGGCTGCTGCAGCATTGCCCCGGCAGCGCTGCAAGCAGGGCACTCCCCGCCACAAGTTCTATTCTGCATCTTCTGCATCCCCTTTGCTTCAGCTAAGTACTCCTGCAAGCCTGGTCAATTTGTTAACTGCCGCCAGGACCGGTGTGGCCCACGTGCTCCAGGCCCTGCTCAAATATTTTAACCACGTGATCATCGTCAAGGGAGTAATAAACCATTTTGCCCTGGCGGCGGTATTTAACCAGGCTGGCGCCCCGCAGCACCCTGAGCTGGTGAGAAACGGCGGAGGAAGACATCTCTAAAATAGCCGCCAGGTCGCAAACACATAGTTCCTGTCCGGCCAGGGCCGATAAAATTTTGATCCGGGTTTGGTCACCCAGAATTTTAAAAATTTCAGCCAGCTGCCGCACCACCGCCGGTTCCGGGATTTCCGCCCTGGCCCGGGCTACCACCTCCCTGTCGGTGCTGTGCACCTGGCAAGTGTCAGGGCTCTCTCTTTCCACTTTGCCGTCACCTCTGCAAGATACGTTTGAACGATTATTCATATGTTCATTATTAACATAAATCTTTTGTTTGTCAATGGGTAAAATGGTTCGAAAGCTGCAAAATTAATGAAAAGCGCTGATCACGGCTACTCCCGCCCATTCTTGTATTCTTAAGTTTGCCTATATCCCTCAGCAACGCTGTCCCGGTGGTCCGGAACGAAGCCTGGTAAGCAAAAAGCAGGCACGGCGCTGCCGAACCTGCTTTATTATGACCACATTAACTCAACCGATCAGTTCCTTAAAGATCATCAATTAGGTGAAAAGTCTTTTCCCTGTCTCCTGTTTACTCTCCTTCACCAGGGGCTTTTAGAAGTTAGAGGTCAGAGGTTGGAGACTCTCCTGTATCCTGTCTCCCCAGCTCCTACAGTTCATACTTCTCTCCCGGCTGCAGAATCACGCATTGCGACCCGGTTTTCTGTTCCACCTTGGTCTTGAACTCGCCGGGATCCGCCTCGATCAGGGGCCATGTATTATAGTGATAAGGAATTACTACCGGCGCCTTGAGAAAAGAGGCAGCCACCACGGCATCGTCAATACCCATGGTAAAATTGTCGCCGATGGGCAGCAGGGCCAGATCGGGTTTTTCCAGCTC
>JAKOVL010000162.1 GCA_029782095.1 Bacillota bacterium
GGCGTGACGGACGTGGTATCCCTGGCGCTAAGACTGGCGCTTTTGGAGCTTAGCAGGCCAAGACCCGGCGGGCCGGTGTTGTTAGATGAGGTTGGCAAGCACGTTTCGGCAGAATACGTGGCTAATGTGGCTGAGTTTCTGAGACAGTATGCTGCGCAAACGGGGCGTCAGGTTATCCTTGTTACGCACCAGCAGGGGCTAATGGATGTTGCCGACGTTGGTTATAAGGTCAGCCAGGACAATGGGGTGTCGGAGGTGACGCGGAATGTTTAAGGCAATTGTCACCGGGGATTGGCATTTTCGGGGCACGAATCCACGGAGCCGACTGGATAATTTTCAGGACGCCCTGGAAGAAAAGTTGAGTGAAGTATTTGCTTTGGCCCGCCATCACAATGCCCAGGCAATAATCTGCCCCGGCGATGTGTTTGATGGTCCATCAGCATCCTGGGGAACAGTGGCGCGATTAACACAAATACTTCGGGCCTCTCCCTGCCCGATACTTGCGATTAACGGCAATCACGATATCTTTGGCGGAAATCAGGCTAGCAGGTTCCGCACTCCTTACGGCTTCCTGGTACAGACCGGCTTTCTGTGGGGCGTGGAAGAATCTGAATTTAACGGCCCGGAAAACGTGATCGTCACCGGCTGCGGTTTTGACACAAACACCGATACAAAAACCCCTGAAGGCATGCAGCAATTTTCGCCGCGAATTTGGGTTGACGGGGCGTTTCAGATTCATGTGGTTCACTCTATGCTGCTGGATAAACAGCCCGGCTTCGACATGCGGCATACGCTGATCTCTCAAGTCAAAACTTCAGCGCAAGTTATCATCTCCGGCCACGAACATACCGGGTTCGGGATTGTGCGGAGGGAGGACGGCGTGCTATTCATTAATCCTGGCGCCCTGTGCCGGTTATCAGCCCACGTTGCGGAAATGGAGCGCACTATTCAGGTGGCACTGCTCACCGTAGAAAACGGCCAGGCCACCGCCGAGCTCATCCCTCTAAAGTCAGCCAGGCCTGGGCACGAAGTCTTGAGCCGTGAGCATATCGAGGCAGCGGCTGAGCGAGAAAGCCGGATTGATGAGTTTTTGAAGCTGTTGGCAAGTGAGGGCGAGGCTAAGTTTTTAGAAGTGCGGGAGATTGTGGAGGATATCGCGGCGCGGGAGAATATTCCGGCGGATGTGAAAAAGGAGGCGCTGCGGCGGATCGGGGCGGCAAGAGAGAAGTTGGGAGGAGCGTGAATACTATGGCTAAAGTTTTATGCAAAATCAACCGTAAACAAACAGGTGAGCCAACAGCGGAAGAAAAATGGCATGATGAAATGGCGTTGAAACACTATTTAAAATATTGCACCAGTGAAAAGTGTGTTCGAGGGCCAGAGCATCAAAAGAAAGCAAACTGGCATGAAGGATTTTGTCTTGAATGCGTATTTAATCCTTACAACATGGAGGATGAGTAAGATGT
>JAKOVL010000210.1 GCA_029782095.1 Bacillota bacterium
AATAGGTATCATGAACAGACACACACCTAGAAAGCCGGCAATCGAACGTGGGACAGTTGATGTTCCTTGGATTGCCGCCTATTTAGGGATAAACTTAAATGCCGCTTATGCCTTAGTTAAAACCCCGGGTTTTCCTTGTATCAAGATTGGAAAACGTTTTGTGATCCCGAAAGCGGCTTTTCACAGGTGGCTTGAGCAGGCAGCACTTGATAAGCAATCTTATGACACAGCGGAAAACCAGTAATGGCGGGCGTTGAGGAAAGGGGAATGCAATTTTACTGCAGTTTACGGGCAAAAACAACCCCGGGCGGCTTGGCGGCAGACCGGGGCGAGTGAGATGGACGGAGGGATACTCCTATGAGTATTTTAGCAAAAAAACAGCGAATTCGCAATACCAGCTATATCTTGCCGGATATTATTAGCAGTTATGAAGAACTGCAAAGGTTTAATAACTTGGACCTACAGGAATTTGACGTTTTCTCCCTATGGCAGGAACTTTACAAAGTAAAAACGGCCCTGGCGCAATTGGACCTACAGCAGCAGCCCTGGCTGTCTACTGGACCGGGGCAATTCATTCCGGCCTTTACATGGCTTAAAGCCCGTTACAGGGCAATTAAGGAGGAACTAAATAGAAGGGAGAGGGATAGCGTATGAATCAGGTATTGAGAAACGTCCTCTCCCGTTTGAAAGGCGTCAAGCGTTGCGGCAACGGCTACAAAGCCTATTGTCCGGCCCATGATGACAAGCGGCCCAGTTTAAAGATTGACGAAGCAGAGGACGGTAAAGTGCTGCTAAAGTGCTTTGCCGGCTGCACGCAAGAGGCAATTGTTTCGGCTATTGGATTAACAATGGCTGACCTTTTTCCGGACCGGAAGCGGACCCCGGGCGGCTTCAGTGAGATTATTGCTACTTATGACTACAGAGACGCAAACGGGAAACTGCTGTTTCAGGTATGCAGGACGGCGGACAAACGTTTTTTCCAGCGGCGGCCTGATGGTAAAGGCGGTTGGCTAAACGGCCTGGGCGGTATTCAGCCAGTCTTATACCGGCTACCGGAAGTCCTGCAAGCGGTAAAGCAAGGTGAAACAATTTTTATCCCGGAAGGCGAAAAAGACGTTGACAACCTGGCCCGGCTTGGCTTAGCAGCGACATGCAACCCTATGGGTGCCGGCAAGTGGCGGGACCATTACAGCGAACATTTGAGGGGCGCTAAGGTTGTAATCCTGCCTGACAATGACGAACCCGGCAGAAAACATGCCCAGCAAGCGGCTAAAAGCCTGTACGGTAAAGCGGCAAGTGTTAAGGTATTAGAACTTCCTGGTTTACCGGAAAAGGGAGATATTTCGGACTGGCTGGCCGCTGGCGGCACACGAGAAGAACTGCTTGAACTGGCGGCGGAGGCCCCAGAGTGGGAGCCGGAACAGGAAAAAGAAAAAA
>JAKOVL010000001.1 GCA_029782095.1 Bacillota bacterium
CGCGTTGATGCCCAGGGCCCGGCCCCGTTCATGGGGCTGAAAAACAGCAGTGAGAATGGCGAAGGGAACGGACATCATCATCCCGGCGCCGATCCCCTGAATGGCGCGAAAGACGATCAGCCAGTAAATGGTGGGCGAGAGGCCGCAAAGACCGGAAGTAACCACGAAGCAGGCCAGCCCGGCAAGATAGACCCGCTTATAACCGAGGATGTCACCCAGGCGTCCGTAAAACAGAAGCAGGCTGCTGATCGTCAGAAGATAGATCAGCGGAACCCATTGGGCGGTGGCAATGGGGGCGTTAAAAAATCCAGAAAGGGTCGGCAAAATTACATTGACAATGCTGGCGTCAATGGGCCCCATAATCCCGCCCAGCATGACCGCAGCCAGCACCGTGTACCGCCGTCCGGTTACAGCAGCAGCTTCCTTCAACCGCTCGGCCACAATACGGTCCTCCTTATGTTTAGTCGCCAAACTCCGCGATAAGCGGGGCGTGATCCGAGGGCGTCGGTTTTCTTCTGCGGCGGGGCCAGAGGTCCACTTCTGCACTAACAAGTTTCTCCAATAGAGGTTTGGTGCAGAGTATATAGTCGATGCGCATGCCTTCATCCTTCCAGATGCCGCCGCCCATGTAGCTCCACCAGGTGTAGCCAGCGCTGTCGGGGTGAAGGTGCCGGTAAGCATCGACCAGCCCCCAGTCCAAGAGGCCGCGCAGGGCTTCCCTCTCCTCGGGCATGGTGCCGATAACATCATGGAGCAATTCCGGGTCGTAGACGTCCCGGTCTTCTAAAGCCACGTTAAAATCGCCAACCACCAGCAGGGACTCACCGGGATCGCATTGCTGCTCAAGGTAATCTAAAAAGCGGGCGTACCATTTTAGCTTGTAATTGTATTTGTCCCCGCCGCGTTCACTGCCGTGAGGCATGTATGCGTTGATCACCGCAATCCCGTTCACCCGGCAGGAGATGATGCGCTTCTGATCGTCCCACTCAGGATCCCCAAAACCCTGCCTGATCTCGGAAAGGCCGTTTTTTGCGCAAACAGCCACACCGTTGTAGCGCGGCTGCCCAAAAACGGCTGCTTCATAACCCCGGGCGGCAAACTGCTCAAAGGGGAAGTCCTTCTCCTCCGCCTTTAGCTCCTGCAGGCAGAGAATATCCAGATCAAACTCCCGCTTCTCCAGCCACTTAAACAGAAGCTCCTTCCTGGCCCGGATCGAATTTATGTTATAGCTGCAAATTTTCATGGTCTCTCCCATCCAAGAGCAAAATTACATGCCTACCCGGTTATTCCATACCTCTTCTCCTAAGTCCTGCTTAAAAAGGCCGCACCGCCACATTGAGACAAAGCCTGTCATCAATCCTTCCCCATTGCATTAACACGGCTAGAGATTAAACGGCAGCTGCGACAGAAATGCCTTCAATCCAAAGGATTCCTTACCGGCTTATCAAGATTTCTTTCTCTGCCGGGACGAGGACAGTTTCCCATAAAAAAAGAGCTGTTCGCAGGAGGGGCAGACAGCTCTTTTCGTACAGCTTCCTTGGGCGCCATTGACCGGCACTATCCCCGCAGCTGTTTGACCTGGTCCTCAAGGGCACGCAGCTCTTTTTGCATCAGCTCGAAGGCTTTCCCTTGATAGGCTCTTAAATGTTCAGGCACCTGGCCCATGTTCATCGCACATTTTTCAAGCAATTTTTTCTGGCGGTCAATCTCTTCCTTAACTTTTTCTTTTACATCCAGTTCCATTCTAAACCAACCTCCTTGCGGAAATTTATGGTAATTTTCTTGTTTAAGGAGCAGCGCACGGTTGATCGATATTATTGAGAATAATGTTTTCCGGAACAGTAAAAGGATTATCTTCGCTGGTATCGAGAATATTGACGGGGGGATTGCAGATCAGCGTGTTTTTAAAGATCAGGTTGGCCCCGGCATCAATATTCAGCCTGATCCCGATACTCTGGTTAAAGGTGATGGCATTATCCTGAATGTTTCCCTGGCTGCTGTATCTGTCCATGCCGAATACAGCGTTGCCTTGCACTTCATTTCCCCCGGCAAAAGTGTTGAAACTGGAGCTGTCGAAGAGGACACCGCTGTTGTTATTGTTTATGATTTTATTGCCAACCACGGAAACGTCGCCTCCCGCCACATAAAGCCCGATCCTTCCGTTGCTTTCCACGATGTTGTCCGCTACCAGGTTGTTTACTCCGAATATTTCCATGCCAAAACGGGTGTTGCCGGTAGCCTTGTTTCCGACAAAAACATTATTTTCATCCTCATTTAACCACGATTCTATGCCATCATCTCTGCAAAACTGGACCAGGTTATCAACAACGCGGTTGTTGGTGCTGCCAAACCTGAGCAATATGCCGTCAAAGGCCCGCCTCACTGCGTTTTTCCAGATCAAATTGGCGGTTGATGAACCGGCGAAAATCCCTCTACCCGCCACATTGTCAATTTCATTGCCAATAATTCTGTGACCCAACCCTCCGTCAATGTGGATGCCGTTATTCTGGTAATTGGTAATTTTCATCCCGCTAATCTCTACACCGGCCACTGCTTCAAGAATAAAAGCATTAAGCAGGATATTCCCGCCATCGAAAACAACGCTATCCCCGCCGGCCAAAATGCGTAAAAAATTCTTGGTCACGATCACGATCTGGTTGTAGATACCGTTCTCTAACAAAAGCACATCACCCTCGGATACTTCATCGGAAGCAATGAGGGCGGTAATATCGGTCTGGGGCGAAACCGGAATAACCGCCATTT
>JAKOVL010000004.1 GCA_029782095.1 Bacillota bacterium
CTTAAGTGAAGCGGTGCAGAGGCTCACCGGGGGAAATCTTTTTGCCTCCCGGCAGCTGCTGGTGGTGGAGCGCCCCTCCTACCTGGCCCCGCCGCGCCCCGGGCGTACGGATGCAGCACAGGACGAAGAAAAGAGCGAAGAAACGGAAGAAGGTTCAGGCCCATCAGCGCGGGTAGAAAAGGAAGGCCTGGAGCTGCTGGAGCGCTTCATGGCCAGGGAAAGCGCCGCCACCTCGCCGCAAAATATCATCGCCTTTGTCAGCCCCCTTGTGGACCGCCGCAAAAAAATCTTTAAACTGATCAGCAGCAAAGGGTTCGCCGTTGACTGTTCTCCTTTGAACAGGGAAGACCTGGCGCGCTGGATCCGCGAGCGAGTCGCCCGTTCCGGCAAAAACATAGCCCGGGACGCCCTGGAGTTGTTGTTATGGTCAGGCTCCGGCGACCTCTGGCACCTGGCCAATGAGCTGGATAAATACATCACCTACCTGGATGAAGAGCAGGACACTATTACCGGTGATGTGGTGGAGCTGCTGTATGCCGGCGACCCCCAGGGCAGCGTTTTCAACCTGGCCGATGCTTTAGGCGAAGGCAACCTTAACCGTGCCCTTTACCTGCTGCAGCAGCTGCTGGAGCGGCGCGAAAAACCGCTGCAGATTTTCTTTATGCTGGCGCGACATTTCCGCCTGTTGCTGGCCGCCTGGGAGGCCCGCCGCGAAAATACCACCCCCGCCGCTTTCGCCGGTGAACAGAAGCTTCATCCCTTTGTGGCCAAGAAGCTCTACCAGCAGGTCACCGGCTATAACCGGGCTGCCCTGGAAGGGATTTTGCTGGCCTTGCAGGGCATCGACCGGCGTATTAAAACCGGCGCCATGGATCCGCAGAGCGCCCTGGAGCTCACCCTAAGCCGGATACACCACATCTACATCTCCTCCCGCAAAGTAAAAGGGCACCGCTAATTTTCACCGCACACCCCCGGCAGGCATCAGCCATCTTCCCGGCTGCGCAGTAAAACTTTCCCTTATCAATTGCAGGACACCCTATAAAAATGTAGAATTATTCAAATATGTGCTCATTGTAAGTAAAGTCTAATTTTTTGTTGAGCCCCCTCTCCCTGGCCCTCTCCCGCCGGGGGAGAGGGGACTGCCGGGTCCCGGCGCCAGCTGGCTAACGGGATATTCTCCCTCCCCCCTTGTGGGGGAGGTCGGGGAGGGGGCGTAACTTTCCCCGGACCATGCCAGGTCAGCAGGCTTCCCTTCCCCCTCACCAGCCCCCTCCCCCCATGGGAGAGGGAACAATGCGGAATACAGGCCAATCTTGGTGGCTTGAACATAAATATAAAATACCGGGGAGGTTTACAGATGTACGACACGATAATTGTCGGTGCCGGAATTACCGGCCTGCAACTGGGGGCGCTCCTGGCCGCGGATGGCGAAAAGGTGTTGGTCTGCGAAAAAAGCTCCCGTGTCGGCGGGCGGGCGGCCGTGGTGGAAAAAGAAGGCTTCAAGGTCGACTACGGCATTCACGTGGTGCGCTACGGTCCGCACAGCGCCCTGGCCGAAACATGCCGCCGCATCGGCCACGAAGTGAAGTTTTTACCCCTGGGAACCTCATATGTGCTTGATTACGACGGTAAAACCAAAGTTTTCCCCACCGGCCCCAAGGCTTTCCTAACCAGCAAGCTGTTCAGCTTTGGCGAGCGGCTCAAAGTGCTGGCCATGTTCTCCAAGATTCGCAAAGGCGGCCACGAGGCGCTGATGCAGCAAAGCGTGGCCGACTGGATGGCCGAACATAACATCTCCGGCGGGCTGAAGCGCTACTTCCACCTGGTCAGCGGCTCCATGCTGGTCTGCCCCTTTGTGGAAAAAGCCTCCGCAGGCGAAATGCTAACCAATATGAAAAAAGTACTGGAGGTTGGTGTTTCGGTCATGTATCCCCAGGGCGGCTGGGGCCCGCTCATCAAGCTGTTCACCGCCAAAATCAACGAGCGGGGCGAAGTGCGCACCGGCGCTGCTGTGGAGAAAATTGCCGTGGACGGAAACAAAACCGCCACCGGCGTTTACGTGGGCGGCGAACTGATTCCCGCCGGCAAGGTAGTACTCTCCCTGCCTGCCCTGCAGCTGGATCGACTTTTGGCAGGCCTGGTTGATGAAGCATACCTGCAGATGTGCCGCCGGATCCGCCCCACCTCCGGAATCGTGCTGGATTACGGCCTATCAAGCCCTGTTTCCGACATGAACGGGCTCATCTATCTTTACGAGCCCATGTCCTTCGGCATGTTCACCTCCAACGTGGACCCCTCCCTGGCTCCGGAGGGCAAGCAGCTTTTGACCTGGCTGCAGCCCCTGCCGCAGGAGCTATTCCAAGACAAGGCCGCCCTCAAAGCGAAAGAGCAAGAGCTGGAGCAGGCCCTGTTCAACTTCTTTCCCGGGCTGAAGCAGGCCATCCAGTGGCGCCGCGCCCTGCATCTGCCGCTGGTGGACGGCGTCGAAGTGAACATTAACCAGACCGCTTCCCAGAGGCCCGGCTTCATTGTGCCGGGGTTCAACAACCTCTTCCTGGTGGGCGATTCCACCGGCGCGCCCGGCGCCGGCGGCGACGTGGGCCACGAAAGCGTACCCTTATGCTACTGTGCCATTAAAGAGAACGCCCGTCCCGCTGCAGAGTAGAATAAAACGGTTCTGGCGCTGGCGGCGGCGGCGTGTTACAATAGAGAAAAACTAAAAAACGGAGGGAGGGCAAACGTGGTAACGCTGCCTTTTTCAGAAAGAGAAGCGTTTCTAGAACAGGTCTACCGCCGCGGTTTTGAACTGGAGCAGCGCTATTACGGTTGCGCCCAGTGTGTCGTCGCCGCCCTTCATGATTTCTTTCCCATAGATAGCTGCCTGGTCAAGGCGGCCACTTCCTTATCCGGGGGCTTCGCCTCTACTATTGAAGGGCCCTGCGGCGCCTTCACCGGGGGAATCCTGGTCCTGAGCCACTTTTTTGGCCGGTCCCGCGACGAGTTCGCCAACATTGCCTTGCTGCGCCGTCCCGGTCCCCTGGTTCGCCTGTACTGGGATAAGTTCAAGCAAACCTACGGCGGCGACAGCTGCCGTGATATCCAGAAATTCCTGTTCGGCAAAGCTTACCGTTTTCTCGACGGGGACGAATACCGCGCTTACGAAGAGGCCGGCGGCCACAGCGAAAAATGCGCCGCCGTGGTGGGCAATGCCTGCGTCTGGCTGGCGGAGATACTCATGGAAAAAAATGTGCCGCGTCGAAAAACCTGATTGCCATCCGACATTGGGGGACATCGCTTGAAACGTCTTCTTCCGGCAATCCTGATTGCCGTCCTGGTCTGCACGGTGCTGGCCATTCATACGCACCAAGACCTGCTCATTGAGCAAATCGATCAGTTCCTGAGCAGGGAAGCCGTGGCTCCTGCCGTCGAAGAGCCCGGCCCCATCGTCCTGCATGAATCCCTGGAGCTGCCTTCCGGGCCGGAAGGGGAGCCTTCCGCAGCCATTACCGATATTCCCACCCTGGCCCGCCGCATTACCGCCGGCGCCGCCACCGACTACGCGCGCCTGGAAGCGGTCTACGACTGGATTACAGCCAGTTTTGCCTATGATCTGGCCAAACTGGAGAACATGAAGAACACGAGCGATTTCGGCTTCGGCGCCGCCTACCTGCTCGAGGAGGGGAAAGGGGTCTGCCACGACTTCGCCGAACTGGCCCTGGCCCTTTTGACCGCCCTGGACATTGAAGCCACCTACGAGACCGGCGAAGTCTACCCGGTGCCGGGGAAAAGCGAGCTCCATGCCTGGAACCATGTCCGGGTGGATGGGCTCTGGTATGCCATTGATACCACCTGGGGCGCGGGCTATATTGTTGAAGAAGAAAATCGTTTCATTCAGAAGCCGCGCCGCCTTTACCTGACCACTCCGGAAGAGCTCTTCCGCCTGCACCGTGACCCCGAATACAAAGAAGAGCGCGAACAGGACTACCGCCGTCAGATGGCCCTCCAGGCCGACCCGGTTTACCTCTCCGAGTATGAACAGGAGCTGCTTGAGCGCATGAACAGCTTCCGCTCGGCCAACGACCTGCCGCGGCTGCTCCAGGAGCAAAGGCTGCTGGAAACCGCCCGCCGGTACGCTGCCCGCATCGCCGATCGGGCAATCAACGATGAAGAATACAGCCTCGATGGGCTGCACAGTGAGCTCGAGCGCCTCGCCCCTTCGCTGCGCTTCAGCGCGGCAGGCATGTGCGCCTTCCTGCAATGGAATTATGAGCCGGCTTCTCCTGAACAACTTTTCAACCAGATTGTGCAGGAGCAGAAAGAATACCTGGTCGACAAAAGCTTCAACGCCGCCACCGTGGCGGTGGTGTGCCGGGGCGACCTCACCGTGGTGGTGCAGATATATCTTGCTCGCTTTTAATCGCAATTAGGGCAGGATAACGCCGCCGCATATTGAAACCTGTGGACACCATATGATGATCGGTATTTTTGAAGAGAGATCCAAAATAGGGGTACGCCATACGTACCCCTATTCGTTTTTATGCACGGTTATAGATATAGATCCCGGACATATACTGGTAGTGAAGCGCGGTTTATTCAGCCAGGGCGCGGTTCAGGATGCGGGCCAGCCGAGACTTTTTCCGTGCAGCGGTATTCTTATGGATGACGCCCTTGGCCGCGGCCTTGTCGATTAGACTCGCTGCCGCCGCCAATTTGGCCTTGGCAGTATCTGTGTCGCCGGTCTGCACCGCTTCCTCAAAACGGCGGATTGATGTCTTGACGGTACTCTTGATGCGGCGGTTCCGGGCAGTTCTGGTTGCGGTCTGGCGAATTCGCTTCTCAGCAGATTTTGTATTAGGCAAAACCGGATAACCTCCTTCTCTTGCGTCAAACATTAAAATATTACCATCAATACTCAGAAAAAGCAAGACCCCGCAGGCCTCTTTATGTGCATAGATAGGACGGATTTGGTTAAGCTAAATCTGCATTTGGCAGTAATTAAAAAGGGAGGATCAATTATGCTTGGTTTAATTATCCGCTTTGTGGTTTCCGCCATCGTGCTGATGCTGGTGAGCTGGCTGCTGCCCGGTTTCGCCACCCTGTCGTTTGTGCAGGCGCTCATCGCCGCGGTGGTCATCGCCCTGCTCGGTTTTGTGGCCGAGGCCCTCTTTGGCCGCCGTATTTCGCCGCAAAACCGCGGCCTGGTGGGATTTATTACCGCCGCGGTGGTCATCTACGTGGCCCAGTTCCTGGTCCCGGGCATGACTGTCAGCTTTATTGGAGCAGCCCTGGCCGCAGTTATTATCGGTATTGTGGATCTGTTTGTGCCTACGGAGCTGCGTTAAAAACCGGCCGCGCCCCTGGATTTCCAGGGGACCAGGCGCCGCCGTCGCCGCCATTAACCGCGGATAGGGGCGGCGCCGCGCCGCCATACCCCAAGCACCAGCAAAGGAGACAAACTTTATGCCCTGTACAGCAGAACACCGGGAAGGTTATGTGCCTCATTACAATATCAGGACCGACCTGGCCCTGGAAGCCCAGGAAATCATCAAAAGCCAGAGTGACGCAGAAATACCAGGGGTCGCCTCTGAAACCGTCCGGGAAGACGGCATCACCGTTACCCGCATCAAAGTGGAGAACGAAGCCGCCGCTCAGCAGCTGGGCAAGGCCCCCGGCCACTATATCACCCTGGAAGCGCCGGGCATGCGCAGCCCCAACACTGACCTGCAAGACCGCCTCACCGAGGTTCTGGCCCGGGAGCTGCGCCAGTTTTTGCCCCTGCCGGCAAACCTGGCCGAAACAGTACTGGTGGTCGGCCTGGGCAACTGGAACGTAACCCCCGACGCTCTCGGTCCCAAGGTCATTGAGGACCTGCTGGTAACGCGCCATGCCTTTGAAATGCGCACCAATACTCTGGGCGAAGGCTTCCGCTCCGTCTGCGCACTCTCCCCGGGAGTGCTGGGCATTACCGGCATCGAGACGGGCGAAATCATCCAGGCCCTGGTGCAGCGGGTCAAACCCGCTCTGGTTATCGCCATCGACGCCCTGGCTGCTTCGCGCCTGGAGCGGCTGCACACCACCATCCAGATTGCGGACACCGGGATCAATCCCGGTTCAGGGGTGGGCAACCACCGCCTCGGCGTGACCAGGCAGACCATCGGGGTGCCGGTGGTGGCCATTGGCGTCCCCACCGTGGTCGACGCCTCTACCATTGTCGGCGCTGCCATGAATGCGATGATCAACGCTTTCAAGCGCGAAGCAGCCGGCATGGAGGGCCTGGGCTTGCACCTGGAGCGCCTGGACTGGAATGAGCGCCAGATTTTGATTAGAGAGGTTCTCGAGCCTTATGCCGGCGGCCGCCTTATGGTTACCCCCAAAGAGATTGACAGCTTTATTGACGATATCTCCCTGACCATTGCCGCCGGAATCAATGCCGCCCTTCATCCCAAGGTCCAGAGCGCCGGGGCGGGCAAGTATTTGCAATAGCCGCCATTGTCCACAGCCTGGGAATATAGTAAGATTGATTTAATAAATAGTCCTGGGGGATGGTCATGAAGCGGATCGCCTGGACCGCCCTTTTCCTGATCCTTTTCCTAACTTACTACCTCTCCTCCATACCGGGTTTGCAGGTGTTGCCGGTGTTTCGCCAGGCCAACAGCGCCGTGCGCCTCTTTGACAGCACCATCAGTGAGCTGGCCGCCAAAATTGTGGCCCGCCTGCCCGAGCAGATGGACCCGGCCAAAACCTTCTTTTCGCGGGCAACTCGCTTTGCCTTGGACAACCCGGAGGTAACCGAGTTTATGCTGCGCAAGAGCGCCCACGTGCTGCTCTTCTTTTGCATAACCGTGGTCATTTTCTTTCTCCTGCGCCAGTACATGAAAAACCCCTTCGGCGCCCTAATCACCGCGGCGATTCTAAGCGGTGTCATCGCCTTTATCGACGAATTAAATCAAACCTTTGTCTCCGGCCGCAGCGGCAGCATCTTCGATGTGATGATCGATCTGTTCGGCGTGGCCCTGGCCTGCTTCTTTATTGCCTTTGCCCTGTTCATTACCGGCCGCACTTCCCCCGGCAGCGACAATCGCTAACCCCGTAAATACATTAATCAAGCAAGCTAACCGGCTCCCTCTCCCTCGTGGGATAACAGGGGGGAAGCTTGAGGCAAGGGCCAGTAGAGCCCTATAAGCAGGCTTTGGGCAGGCCAGTGGAAGCCGGAATTTAGAAGAAAAGATAAAAGCCGGGTTTTGAATACTCCCTCCCCCCTTGTGGGGGAGGGCAGGGTGGGGGGGGCGTACATGTTATCCTCCCCGCATCATGAACGGCAGCCTGGTGGGGGTGCAAGATTAAATCCCTCACTTCGCGCTATGGGCGGCAATCCGGCCTGGCATCAAGTTTTGGGAGCAGCTATTTTTCCCCCTCTCCCTAGCCCTCTCCCGCCAGGGGAGATGGAACAACAAGCGCTTTGGGCTATCTTTCGGCTAGTAGGTAATAAGCTCTTTACCTCGAAGCGCCTCTTCGTTTACCAACTCCCGCAACTCTTCCGGCACCACCACCGTGGCGGGGTCGCCGTCGGAAATATAGCGCCTCTCCAAGTTATCCTGAAGAACCTGCAGCCATTCATACAGCCCCACCCCGTCGGTCTTCATCTCGCTGGCGCGAATGCGCGGAATCTTGGCGGGAATAAAAGAGCGGCTAAAGGGAGAAGGGGCCGGGTTTGCGCCTACCAGCAAAATACCCTCGTTGTGGTAGGAAATACCCTCGTACTCCCCTGCGATAATATGGCTCATATCGTCGGGAAAAGCGCCCAAAGGCAGGGCCAGGCTGCGCACCTGGTAACCGGGCAGATACTCCTGCGTATTTTTCACCATCAGGGCAATATCTTTTATTGCCGCCTCCCTGGAGAGGCTGCGCAGGTTCGGGTGGGAATTGGTATGATTGCCGATCTCAAAACCCCGCTCCACCAGGTAGTTTAGCTTTTCCTGCACCAGGTTCGGCTGGCCAAAAGGCGTGCCCGAGAAGAACAGGTAGAAAGTGGCGGCCAGGCCGAAATCGGGATGCGCTTCGTAAAACTCCTCCAGGATGGCCACGGCGCAGTCGGGGTCTATCACCAGCTCGCCATCTTTTTCAATGTAGCGAAACTGCCCGGCCCTGCCGTCGTCAAAAGTGAGCACCACCGGCGTAGTCCCCGCCGGAATATCAATGCGGCCGTCCAGCACATCGTTCATGGACACGGCGCGAAAGCCCGCTTCGTAAAGCTCCTGCAAATCTTTGCGAAAGTTGTCCGGGGTGCGGACCCATTCGTCCTCGGGCTCTCCGATCTCATGGTACATCAGCACCATGATCTCACCCAGTTCGTTCACGCCCAGGGCCTCGTAATCCACCGGCTCCTGGCCGCCGCCGCCTTCACCGGGCTCGGCCGCTGGATCTTCCTCGTGGGGCGGGGCTACCGGATCTTCTTCTTCCGGCCCACCGCAGCCGGCTGTGGCCAGGGCTATCCCCAGGATTAACAGCAGTGCCGCAAGTATTTTCAAGGCATGCTTTAGCGGTAGCTTCCTCAATTGTCGCATCTGTGGTCCTCCTGCTCCAATGATCTTTTAGCCTTATTTCGACAACCTGCGCCCCGCTCCTGCCGCTCCAGAAAATACCTCGCGCAGCCGCCCCGAACAACCTCTCCGGGGTGAAAACGACATTTCA
>JAKOVL010000052.1 GCA_029782095.1 Bacillota bacterium
TGCGCCACCATCACCATTGCGGCCAGCTTCCAGGATCTCTTCGTGCAGAGCGCGAAGCTGACCGATGGGAATTTTCATGCCACCTTTTACAGCGTCAAACCGGAGCAGGTCAAGTATATCGCCGATAACGCCTATACCGAAGTGTCCATGCTCAGCCGGAACCTGGGCTTTGCCCGCTTTGAGCAGTCCATCAGGGAATACCGGCCATATTTCTATGTCAAAGAATATGACGCTATAGCCTTAAGGCATATGCCGATTAAGCTGACCGCCGGGCGCTACCCGGAAAAGGCCGGCGAGGTGCTCATCTCTGAGGAAGTATTGGAAAGCGGCGGTGAAGCCTACCGTATCGGCGAAACCATCGCCTTTGATTTCGGAGAGCGGCTCAGTCCAGAGGGGGAGCCCTTGCCTGCAGGGCAGCCCTTCGAGGAAGGAGAGCAATTTGTTATCACTTCCACGCAAGCTTATACCATTACCGGCTATATCGAAAAACCGCACTTTGAATTTTTTAGCAGCAACCCCGGATTTACCGCGGTGGCCTACCTGGACCCGGAGTCTATCGGCGAAGGAGACACGGTCAATGTCTCCATCCTGGGGAAAAACCCGCGCCAGGTTTACAAACGGGTGCCGGAGATGGCCGCCGGCGCCGGGGTGCCAGAATACGGCTACAACAACGAGCTTTTGAAATACCTGGGCATCTCCAGGAACGAGCGGGCTATAGCCATGCTCTACTCCGTGGCCGGCATCGTGATCCTTCTCATCGCCGTGGGCTCGGTGACGGTGATCTACAACGCCTTCGCCATCTCGGTGAACGAGCGGAAGAAGCAGTTTGGCCTGCTGGCCTCCACCGGAGCCACCCCCGGTCAGATCCGGAAAATCGTGTTTTTAGAAGGGGCCATCCTGGGGCTGATCGCCGTCCCCCTGGGGCTCCTTTCAGGCATTGGCGGCATCGGGGCGACCCTCTCCGTGGTCAACCGCCTCTTGATCGGCTCCATGTACAGCGAGGATATTGCCCTCCGGCTCATTGTTTCGCCCCTTACCGTCCCGGCCACGATCGTCTTTGTGGGCCTGATCATCTTCATCTCCGCCAGTATTCCGGCCAAAAGGGCCGCGGCAACCACCCCCATCGAGGCGATCCGGCTGAGCGAAGAGATCAGGATCGCGAGAAAAACCGTGAAAACCTCCCCGCTGACCCGCCGTCTCTTCGGCATCGCCGGAGAGCTGGCCTTGAAAAACCTGAAGCGCAACCGCCGCCGCTACCGGACCACGGTCTTCTCGCTCTTCATCAGCATCGTGCTCTTCATCTCCTTCTCCGCTTTCATCAACTATGCCTTTACGAGCACCGGGCTTTACTACCAGGATATCCCCTTTGATCTGGCAGTTAAGGTCTATGATCTCCCCCCGGAGGCACAGAGAGAGATTATTGAACAGGTGTGCGCCCTGGAGGGGGTGGAGAGATGGGCTGTAATCAGGAATATTTATACCGAATCCTGGCTGGAGCGGAACCAGTTCGGACCTTACCTGCAAGAGAATTACCTCGAGGATTTTGCGCTAAACAAGGGAGACCGCTACCAGTTCATGTTTCACCTGGTGGCGCTCGGCGAAGATGAATTTAAAGCTTACACTGCGGCAAATGGGCTCGCCGCTGAAAGTTTCCGGGACACCGATCACTTCAAGGGAATTCTCGTTAATCGAGACATTACTTATATGCCGGAAGCCCCCATGGCCGAGTATGAACCGCTTCAGTTGAAAAAGGGCGATCAACTGGCGCTGGCGGGAATATTAAGAGACCAGGATGACCCGGAAATTGCTGCTCCCGGCTTCGCCATGGAGATCGGCGCCGTGACCGGCAGCTTCCCCCTTGGGGTATCCTCCGCCGGCATTGGAGGGGTCAACCTGGTTGTCTCCGAAGAGACTTTCGAGGCAATTGACCGGATCATGCTTGCGCAGGGCGAGCACCTCATGTATCATGACCGCGACCATCTGCAGCTTTACCTCTGCACAGCGAGCAGCGCCGGCCTGGCGGAGCAGATCCGCGCCATTTGTGAAAATTATACGGACAGCCGGATCTACATTGAAGATGTGGAAGCGATGCAGCAGGAGGCGAGGCGCATCAAAACAGCCTTTTCCATTTTTTTCTACGGCTTCATCATCCTGATTACCCTCATCGGCGTCACCAATATTTTCAACACTATCAGCACTAACGTGGCCCTGCGCCGCCGCGAATTTGCCATGCTGAAATCGGTGGGAATGACGCCGGAGGGCTTCAACCGGATGATCAATTACGAGAGCATCTTCTACGGCCTGAAAGCCCTGCTCTACGGCCTGCCCGTTGGCATCCTGGTCAGCTTCTGGATGTATAGCAGCTTCGGCCGCATGTTCCAGTTCGCCTTCTTCCTGCCGTGGAAAGAGATCCTGGTTTGTGTAGCCGGTGTTTTCATCATCGTTTTCGCCACCATGCTCCATGCCGGCTCCAGGCTGAAGCACGACAACATCATCGACGCCCTGCGCCAGGAAAACCTTTAGGAAGCACGGGCCCGGTCCTTTTGCTTTTGCTTCCTTTTTCCCGGATTAACCTTTATCATAATGGGTATAATCCAGGTTTAAGTGCAGGTGGGAGGGATTAATTCTGCGAAGATTGGCGTTTCTGATTATAACAGTGCTCTGGCTGTGCGGCCAGCCGGCAGCCTACGCCCTGGAGAGCCCCGCCGGGCTGCGCGGGGACGGGGGCGAGGCGGTGATCCTGGTAGATGAGCACAGCGGCAAAGTGCTTTACGAGAAAAACTCCAGGCAGCTTTTGTACCCCGCCAGTACAACCAAAATTATGACGGCACTGCTGCTGCTGGAGCATGCGGCACCGCAGGAAACGGTTACCGTGGGGGAAGAGATTTTATTAATCGGTCCGGACAGCAGTAACGCCGGTTTAGCGGTGGGCGACAAGATAAGCGCCGCTGATCTGCTCAGCGCCATGTTGATCCCTTCCGGGAATGATGCGGCCTATGCCGCCGCTGTCTATACTGCCCGGCGGGCCAGCGCCCGGCCCGGGATGCCGGTCCGGGAGGCCCTGCAATATTTTGCCGGGATGATGAACGACCGGGCCCGCGGACTGGGCGCTTTGAATACAAACTTTGTCAACCCCGACGGCTACCATGATCCCGATCACTTTTCCAGCGCTTACGACCTGGCGCTGATTTCCCGGGAAGCGCTGCAAAATGAACTGTTCCGCGGGGCGGTGCAGGCCCCGGTCTATGAAGCGACCATCATACGCCACGGCGAGCCGCTTGTGTTAACCTGGTATAATACCAACCTTCTGCTGCATCGCCATTTGCCCCAGTATTATCCCCGGGCCACCGGCTTGAAAACCGGCTATACCCCCCAGGCTGGATCAAACCTGGTGGCCTCGGCCACTGACGGCGAGCTCCATCTGCTAACCGTAATACTTAACAGCAGCGATGCTGCTCGCTGGCAGGATGCCGTGACTTTATTCGAGTATGGCTTCACCCATTTCAGGGCCATCAGCGTGGTGGAGGAAGGGCAGGTTGTGGCTGCAGCAGCCCTCTCCGGCCAGGCCAGGGGGGAGAAGGGGGAGGTGGCCGCCCTGGCCGGCGCGGGTTATAAGGACATCCTGCCGGTAGAACAAATTTCGCGCATTGAACAGGTCATAACCTGGGACAAGAGTCTCCTGTCCGGCAAAGACAAAGCCCGCCTGAAAGCCCCGTTAAAGGAGGGGCAGGTTATCGGCCTGGCCAGGTATATCCTGGATGGCGAGCTCTTGTTTGAGACAGAGCTGTTAAGCGGCTCTGCCGTGAGAGCCCGTTTTCCCTGGGAAAAATATTTAGCCCCCGCACTGCTGCTGCCGCTTTTGTTCGTTATAATGAAGCGCAGGCAGCGCATCGCTTCATCTTCCCGGCGGCGTGGCAAGTTTTGAAAGGCCTTGTGCCTATTATTAAATAAAACCCGCGGCTTTCCCCGGTGCCCGGGCCGCACAGGGTGCGGAAATCAAGTTTACCCCCGGCCCGCGCCGCCCTAT
>JAKOVL010000074.1 GCA_029782095.1 Bacillota bacterium
ATCACGAAGGGGCGCCAGAAGCCGTAACTCCTTTCATACCTGTCTTCCCAGGTGCCTTCCAGTTGTTCGAAGTGCGCTTCGATGCATTGATAATATGGGCTGAGATGCGAGCGGCGGGGCCTGTAAACATCCTGTTCAAGTGTGGGGCGGGTGCTTAGCATTTGAAAAACCACCCTAAAACAGAACATATGTTCGTCTTTAAGGTAACACAAACCCCTTGCGGGAGCAAGGGGGGGTATTTCAGCTTCCGATAATAGACATAATCTACCGGTCGAGGAATCTTCTGTTGTGATTTAAGATTTATGAGATTCACACAGATCATCCCACGTGGGGGTACCGGACCATCACCAATATTCTAAGGCGAGACGATAAGATTAAGATCAACCGGAAGAAGGTACGCCGTATGATGCGTGACATGGGGATTTACACCATTTATCCCAAGCCCAACCTGAGCAAGCGCTATCATGCCCAATATGTCCGCCCCTATCTGTTAAGGAACCTGAACATTGACCGCCCGGATCAAGTCTGGGGGGTGGATATTACATATAGCCGTATGCGCAAAGGCTTCATGTATCTATTCGTGATAATCGATTGGTATAGCCGGTATATCGTGGATTTCGAACTGTCCAGCACTTTAGATAAGTCTTTTGTCTTGACCTGTCTGAAACGGGCATTCAAACACCGCCGCCCGGAAATACTTAATAGTGACCAAGGTTCCCACTTTACCAACCCGGATTATCTTAGCCTACTACACGCCAATAACATCAAAGTTTCTATGGATGGAAAAGGACAAGCCCTTGATAATGTACGGACAGAACGGGTTTTCCGGACCATCAAGTATGACTGCGTTTTTATCAATGAATTTGACAGCCCCAGGGAGCTCAGAATTGCCCTGAATCAATATATCCATGAGTACAATACCTATCGCCCTCATTCTTCAATTGGGGGGCACTGCCCAGCCGAATTCTATGAATTCAGGAAAGCTGCCTGAAAATTCAAGCAAAGGAAAGGGGGATAACTTATATATAAAATTTTGTGTCTTGATAACGGGGGGCATTATATTGTATAAAAGCTTATACCGTCCGGCTCCAAGTTAAATTTGTTAAGAAAATAAAACACCGGCTTAACAGAATGACGGGAACCGGGATACCGGCTGCACAGTCTTAATTATCGAATGAAGAGATAAAGACCGGCGCAACAAGTAACGTTCACAGGAGAAAACGGGGGAGGTTGTTTTATAAATGTGGAATCAGATAAGTAAAGGAGTATTTTCATGAAAAAAAGAATGCAAATTCTAATGGTGGTACTGTTTTGTGCGGTGTTGCTGGCCGGGTGCGGGGCCGGCGATGGAAGCCCCCTGTCTTTTGAATTCGATTTGAATGACAGTGAAGGTTGGGAAGGCGGCTTCACCGATCTGCCGGTAAATTATGAAGAAGACATATACGAACTTGAATTTGCTCATGCCCCGCTTCCCGAGGAGTTGGGTGCCGGCAAGAAAGGGCTAATGCTGCGCAGCCACAACCGCAGCGACGATCTCTTCATGTATATCAGCAGGCGCTTGGGCGCGGCGGACGGGCTGAAGCCCGATACCGCCTACCTGGTGGAAATCGCGGTTGAATTCGCCACCAGCGTGCCGGCGGGCCTGGTGGGCATCGGCGGCTCTCCCGGAGAATCCGTCTTCGTCAAAGTGGGGGCGGCGGGTGAAAAGCCGGTGGCCTTGGCGGTGGGAGAAGGCGAGCAGGCCTACTACGAGTTGAATATAGACAAGGGCGCCCAGAGCGACGCGGGGCGCTACACCAGGGTGGTGGGCAACATCGCCAAGGAAGACGGCAGCGAGGACGACAGCTACGCCCTGAAGTCCCTGGACAACGAGGGAGAGGCCATCGAGGTCACCACCGACGGCGAAGGCAATCTGTGGATCTTTGTGGGCACCGATTCCGGCTTCGAAGGGCTGACCACCCTGTACTACACCGGCGTGCAGGTAACCCTGACCGAGAAAGCGTAAACTCACCGGGGTACGGTGCGACAGTACGGTACATATAAAAAACATACGATGCCACAAGGGGCTGTCCCAAAAGGACGGCCCCTTTTTCCAGTTTTTGTTGTACAATAATAATTGGAAATGTGCTAGAATTGTAGCATGGAAAAGAAAAGCGATAAAGTAACCTTCAAGCCGTATCAAATGAACCAGATGTGCCTTCCTATGAGCCTGGATGACTTAATTCAAATGCTACCAATCAAAGGAGTTGACCATTTATGCAAAACGAACGTGAGAAGCTAGTAAAAGAACTGGCCAGAGAGTGTACCACCGTTGAAGACGTCCAGGAAAAGTTAAGAGACCTTATTCTAGGGTTAGATCTCGAGAACAGTCCCTTTGATCTATAGATAGACATATGATGAGCTCTCTTTTCTAATCTATTTGTTATGCTATACTTATAGTAAATTCTGCAAGGTTAAGGAGGTTCGGCCATGGAGCCCAGGTTGCTCATCGTGGAGGACGATATTTTCCTGCGGGACGGCCTTTGCGAGATGCTGCAGCGCGAGGGCTACGCCGTCGATTGCGCTGAAACTTGCCGGGAGGCGCGCCGCCTGGTTGCTGAAAAGAGCTACCATCTCATTATTCTTGATATCATGCTGCCGGACGGCAGCGGGCTTGACCTCTGCACCGCATGGCGCAGCAGCGGCTGCCATACGCCGATCCTCTTTCTCACCGCCAGGGACGACGAGGTGCAGATCGTGCGGGGGCTCGACGCCGGGGGCGACGATTACGTGACCAAGCCTTTCCGCCTGGCAGAGCTTCTTTCGCGCATCCGGGCGCTGCTGAGAAGAAATCAACCCGCTGTTTTCGAAAAGGACGGGCTGCGCATCGACCTGGAAGGCAGGAGCGTCTACTACCGCGATCAGCAGCTTTACCTGACCCCGACGGAGTTCCAGCTCCTGGCGGCCCTGGTCCGCAACGCCGGCAAGGTGCTTACCCGGAAGATCCTGCTGCAGACCATCTGGGATGATGCCGGGCTCTTCATTGATGACAACACCCTTTCGGTGCATATCAGCCGCCTGCGCGAAAAGATCGGCGAAGACCGCATACTCACGGTGCGCGGCGTGGGCTACCGCTGGGCCGGTGAGGATTAATGGCGAACCTTCTCCCGGGGGCAAGCCTGCAAACAGGAGTGAAAACAGAGGAAGCTGCCCCCGGGATAGCGTAGGGGCGGGGTTCCATCCCCGCCCGATAATGAATATTTATTAAATCTCCCCCGGCCCCCCTTTGCCAAAGGGGGGAGCTTTAAAAATTCTTTTGCAAAGGGAAGTAAGGGGAGCGTTCAGGTCTTTTACATGGAACAAGTTTTGCGCGGAGATGCAAGCTAAAGTCCCCCTTTCCTAAAGGGGGATTTAGGGGGATTTAGAAATCTAAGGCCCCCCTTTACCAAAGTCGGGAAGTATAAGAAGCCTTTTCCAAAGGGGGAGGCTTTTAAGAAGCCTTCTATAAAGGGGCTAAAAAATGATTCCAAGAGGGAAACAGTGATAAAGATGCTTTCTGCCATCTCGTGGCTCGCGGTCGTCACCGCCGCCCTGGGCACATACCTGGCCTGCTGCGGCGCGGGCAGCATCCGCTGGGCGGGCATTGCCGTGTTGCTGGCCGGCCTGGCCTCCCTCGCGCTCAACATCATGGAGTCTAGGCGGCTAAAGAGAAAGCTGGAGGCGCTGCATGGGCAGCTGATTGATTTCCTGGAAGGCCGGGAGACCTACCCCCGCTTCAGCGTGGATGACGACGATTTTGCCCTGCTGGAGAACGCTGTTGTGGAGCTGGAAAGCAGGCTGCTGCTGGAGCAGGAGAAGACGCGGCGCGAATCGCAGAAAAATGCGGAATTTATCGCCGATGTCTCCCACCAGCTGAAAACCCCGCTGGCGGCGCTGAAGCTCTACTGCGAGATGGAGCAGGCTCAAGACCCCGGCAAGGATATTTCCCGTCAACTGGCCCTCATAGAGCGGATGGAAAACCTGACCTACTCGCTGCTGCGGCTGGAGAAGTTGCGCGCCGACGCCTACGAGATGCGCTTCGCGGAGCATGATCTCGGCGGCCTGGCCCGGCAGGTCTGGTCCGAGCTGCAGCCGCTCTATCCAAGTAAGAGATTTCAGCTTGCCGGCAGCGCCACCATGCGCTGCGACGCCTACTGGCTGGGCGAGGCACTGCGCAACATCCTCAAGAATTCCTGCGAACATACCCCCCCGGAGGGGCAGGTTGATCTCATCATCGAAAAAACGGAAAGATCCATTACCCTGACCGTTGAAGACAACGGCGGCGGGATCCCGGAAGAGGAGCTGCCGGGGCTGTTCCGGCGCTTCTTCCGCTCTTCGCGGGCCCGGCCGGACGGAGGCGTGGGCCTGGGGCTGGCCATTGCCAGGACCATCGTGGAGAAGCATCACGGCCTCGTCTCGGCCGAGAACACGGCCAGCGGCCTGCAGATCGCGCTCTGCTTCCCCCGGCTGGAGGGAATCCGGAAGGGCGGCTAGCGCAAGCGAAAATCCCTCCGAAAAAGGTGGGACAATGGGGACGTACCTGTTTGTCCCAGAAAGGTACGTCCCTAGTGTCCCACAAGTATAATTTGTGGGACAGTAAGGTACGTCCCTAGTGTCCCCACTAGTGTCCCCAGAGGTAGGCCTTGTCTTAAGAAAATGTAAGAATAAGGTCACCGGAAATTAAGGTTCGCCCGGTAAGATAAAGTCCAGGAGGGATTGATCATGCAGATACTGGAATGCCGCAAGCTCCAGAAGATTTACGGTAGTGGCGAGGGCGCCGTGCAGGCCCTGCGCGATGTCAGCACCGGCTTCGCCCAGGGCGAAATCTGCGCCGTGCGGGGGCCGAGCGGCTCGGGAAAGTCCACGCTGCTGCACATCCTGGGCGGACTGGAATATCCCAGCTCGGGAAAAGTCTTCTACCGGGGCGAAGATCTCTACGCCTACAATGACAACCAGCTTTCCATCCTG
>JAKOVL010000077.1 GCA_029782095.1 Bacillota bacterium
AGCTGATCAACGTCGCCCACCAGGACAACCTGGTGCGCTTCACTTCCATCTGCATTTACAGCCGCCAGTAATGTCGCCGCCAGCTCCACGTCCACCATGCTTACTTCGTCAACAATAATCAGCCCGGGCCCGGGAAGCGGCATATCGGCGCCGTATTCAAAATTGCTCGTGTTCGGGTTGTAACGCAGTAGCCGGTGAATCGTTTTTGCTTCTTCGCCCGTAGCCTCGCTCATGCGCTTAGCGGCCCGGCCGGTTGGAGCGCAGAGGTAAAGTTCATTATGCGGGTAGAGTTTCTTGTAAATTTCGACGATTGCATTAATGGCCGTGGTCTTACCGGTTCCGGGGCCGCCAGTGATGATGGAAAGGGGATTGCGCAAGGCTCCGATAATTGCTTTTCTTTGTGCTGATGCATACTCTACGCTGTCCCGGGTTTCAATATTAGCAAGCAGCATGTTTAATGTATCGGCAGCGTCTATGAGTTCAATTTTTCTTTTAGTCAGCGCTTTGACCTTTGCCGCCACCGCCTTCTCCGCCAGCCATAACCTCTTTAAATAAACGCAGTCGCCCTCTCTAACACACCGTCCATCGTCAATCAGCCGCCCGTTCGACGCGGCAATATCTTCAACTTTAACGCCTGATCCGGCGATAATACCTTTTCCCTTGCTCCCAATCAGCCGCTCCACAATCGAGCTTGGCCGCAAATAACAGTGTCCCCCGTTTGCCGCCTCATTCAATACCCATAACAGCGCCGCGTCAACCCTAAAGGGTGAATTTTTCGGAATGCCGGTTCGCAGCGCAATGCTGTCAGCAGTTTTAAACCCGATTCCGTAAACCTCGTCACACAAAACGTAAGGATTCTCTTTAATCTTGCTGACGGCATCCTGGCCGAATTCACGCATGATCATCATAACGGTCCCCATGCCAATGCCAGGGCCGCAGATAAGGGCGGCGAGTTCAGCCTGGACGCTGTTCTTCGTAAGGTCAGCGGTGATCTCTTCTTTTTGGGTATCGGTCAAAAAAGCCAGGTCCGGATGATTCAAAGCTTCCGGATTCTCTCTAATTTGTTCTAGGGCGTTTTCTCCCAGCGCCGCAACAATTTTTTCAGCTTTCTTCACGCCGACGCCATGGGTGATTTGGGAGAGATACCGGGCCACGCCGGACTTGCCGACAGGCAGCAGAAGTTCAGCGTCCGTAAACTTTAGCTGCCGGCCGAAACGGGGATGATTGACCCAGGTCCCGGTAAACCGGTATTCGTCGCCCTCCCGCGGCGCGGCCAGGTGGCCGGTGAGTTTTAATTCGGTGGATTCAATTGGACCTGCTTCTTTGGCTACCTTTTCAATTTCCTTGCCAGCGATATCAACCGACAGCACCGTGTACCCGTTCTGCGGGTTGTGGAAGATGATGCGCTGGATAGTGCCCTGGATGGTTATATATTCCGGGATGCGGGCAGCGCCGCTTTGATC
>JAKOVL010000085.1 GCA_029782095.1 Bacillota bacterium
CAGCACCGAGACGCCCCCGAAGAATAAGCTGAGGAGGTAAAGTATAATTACCGCCTGGCGCACCGAAAAACCGAGGCGGATCAAAAGGTGGTGAATATGGCCCTGATCGGCGGCAAATATGCTGCCCCCGCGGCGCAGGCGGCGGTAGATGGCGAAAGCCACATCCAGGGCCGGGTAGGCAAAAATAAAGGCGCTGCCCAGGACCAGCGAAACGGAGAAGGGTTCGGTAATAGAATAAAGGTAGAGCACGGAAAGTAAAAAACCTAGAAGCATACTACCGGTATCGCCCATAAAAATTTTAGCCGGCTGTAAATTAAAGGGCAAAAAACCGGCGCAGGCGCCCAAAACCATAACCTGGTAGCCTAAAAGCACAAAATTGCCCCGCACCAGGGAAACGGCGACCATGGAGCAAAGGATAATTACCGCGGTCCCCGCTGCCAGGCCGTCCAGGCCGTCGATGAGGTTGAAAGCGTTGATCATCAACACGATCCAGAACGCCAGCAGCAGTGCCGTCGGCACAGCGATATAGCTGTCACCAAAAAAATTGATAATCGTACTGAAACGGCCGGTATTTCCCAGGATTACCAGAGCCGCGGCGACTAACTGCCCCGCCAGCTTAACCAGCGGTTTCAGGTTGTAAAGATCGTCTAGCACCCCGGTGATAACCACCGCCGAGGCGCCAAGGATTATGGAAGCAATGCCTGGCGTTACGGGGAAAAAAACCACGATGCCAATTACGGTAGCCAGGTAAATCCCCAGGCCTCCCATGATCGGCCGGGCAATCTGATGGGTTTTGTGGGCTCCAGGGCGATCTACAATCCCGTTTTTTAGGGCGAACTTTGAGATAAGCGGTGTACTGACATATGATATGGCCAGGGGCAGTAAAAATAAGAGAGAATATGGCATCATATAAACACCCTCCACGCCAAAGTCCACGCAAAAAACCTGGGAAGCGCGAACAAAAATATTGTGAGCGGTTATTACAAAAACCGCCTTGTGTTTGCATAATTCTCCAGATAATTCATTTTTCCTGCATAATCCTGGTTGATTGTCCAAACTAATGTTTTGTTTTCCTATTTTCACAACTAAAAACCGCTTTTTGGCAATAAAAAAGACTCCCCTGGGGAAGGAGTCTCGTTTAAACAATCCATGCGCCGGCGACCGGGCTGTTTGCCGGCCATACGGCGTCCCGCCGCCTTCAAACGGGCAGGCTGCGCAAATATTCGCGAAATTGCGGCGCCAGGTCTTCCCGGCGCAGGGCGTACTCAACCGTGGCCTGGAGAAAGCCGAGCCGGTCCCCCACGTCGTAGCGCCGCCCCTGAAAGGTATAAGCCCACACCGGCTGCTGCTGGGCCAGGGTGTTCAGGGCGTCGGTAAGCTGGATTTCGCCCCCCGCTCCCGGGGCCGTCTGCTCCAGCAAGGGGAAGATGTCCGGCTCAATAATATAACGGCCCAGCACCGCCAGCCTTGAGGGGGCCTCCTCGGGTGAAGGCTTCTCCACCAGGCTTTTCACCCGCACCACGCTACCGCCTTCACCGTCCGGGTTAACGATGCCGTATTTACTGACATCGGCGGCAGAGACCGGCTGCACTCCCAGCACAGACCCCCCCTGGGACTCGTAAATGTCGATCAGCTGCCCGATACAGGGTATTTCGCTGTAAATAATATCATCCCCCAGCAGCACGGCGAAAGGCTCATTATTCACAAACTTGGCCGCGCAGAGGACAGCATGGCCCAGCCCCAGCGGCTCCTTCTGGCGTACATAAAAGATATCGGCCAGCTCGGAGATGGCCCGGGTGGCGCGCAGTTCCTCAAGCCGATTCTTTTTCTCCAGCAGGTGCTCCAGCTCCACGCAATAGTCAAAGTGATCCTCAATAGCGCGCTTGTTGCGTCCGGTAATAATCAAAAT
Organism: Bacillota bacterium; assembly: GCA_029782095.1. Lineage (GTDB taxonomy): Bacteria > Bacillota > Dethiobacteria > DTU022 > DTU022 > JAKPEE01. The sequence goes on from JAKOVL010000085.1 coordinate 1,910, forward strand.
CTCTTCAATTCCCGCGGCCACCGCTTCTTCCACCACGTACTGGATCGTGGGCTTGTCCACGATGGGAAGCATCTCTTTAGGCTGAGCCTTGGTTGCCGGCAGAAAACGTGTCCCCAGGCCGGCCGCCGGGATTACCGCTTTTTTTACTTTCATCCTTGCATCTTACCTCCTGATTGTGGAAATGCTCGCTTCTTATGGCTGGATAGTTCTCCCCAGCCCTCGTCCCGTGCAGATTGCGGCAGTGATCTAGCTCCCTTTACGGAGTCTCCGGCGCGCCTCCAGCGCAGCGGCGGCAATACCCGCCCCCAGCACCACCAGTCCGAAGGCGCCGTAAAATAGAGAAACCCGGCCCATTCCGCTTAGGGCCGCCTCTGCGACCCGGCTCACCACCGCGGGTCCGTCACCGAAAAGGGAGGCAAACAGCCCTGTGCGCCCCGCTTTTGCGGCCGCCGGCAGCAGGTATCTCCCCCCGGCCGCGGCTAAAAACACCCGGAAAGACAAAGCTGAGCCAAGTGCCGCTCTGCCGATCAGCTTTAAACCGCCGGCTGGCCCGCTCCATAAAAGGCCCAACGCCGCCAGGAGAAAAAGCAGCAGAAAGGGCGCAAAACTTAAAAGGCCCCGGGAAAAACGCAGCAGCTCCAGGGCTTGCCGGGAACTCTCCGGCAGGCCGTCTCTGTCCAGGTTTAGCAGAACCACCTGGTCGGGAAATTCGATCTGCTGCACAAATTCCCGCAGGGCCGCTTCAGGCAGCTCCAGCCGGGCCAGTTGCTGCGGCGCCCGCTCCAAGAAGCCCCGCAACAGCGCTTCCCGGAAAATGCGCTCCTGTTCGTCCAGCCTGGCTGCCAGATGCAGGTGCTGCCGCTGCCCTTTTATAAACAGCAGCAGCTCCCGGATAAAATAATCGACCTGGCCGCGCACCCAGCTTTCACTGATCGCTTCGGCCGCCGCTTCGCTGATAATGGGGCTGTCTCTAAGAAGGTCCCCGCGCCCCTCTTCAAATTGCTGCAGCAGCGTTTTGCGCATCTCGGAGTAGAGGGACAGCTCTTCCATCTGCCGCACATAAAAATCCCGGCTGAGCAGGGTTTGCTCCAGGCCGCAGATGCCCTGGATGATCCAGCCCAAAAGCAGCATGGCTGCAAAAACGGCAGCCGCCGCCCGTTTAAGGTCGCGTTCCGCCCTGCGGAAAGTCCGCCCCTTATGGCTCACCGGATCCGTTCACGCCCCTTTCCGCTTCAAAGCGGACGAACAGCCGCTCCACCACCGCCGCGGTATCTTCCGGGTAAGGGCGCCAGTAGCTGATGCCGCCGCGGTTATAAAACCAGCCGGGGACGATCTCCATAACCATATCTTCTTCTCTGAGCCCCCGCAGAGCCCGGTTTAAGCGGAGCGCCTCCGCCAGATCAATATTGGTTTCAATACTATGCCACGCCGCCAGCGCGATTAAAAAGAGCTCGTCCGGCGGCCTGGTCCTGGCTTCGCCAACCACAGCCTTTAAAAAACGCTACTGCCGCCGTACCCGGCCGATATCGCCCAGGGGCTCCTGCCGGTCCGACACCAGGGCGAAAGCAGCGTCGCCGTCCAAAAGCTGCCGCCCCGGCTTCAATACCAGGCCGCGGCTTCTAATCTCTTTGTCCACCTCAAATTCAACCCCGCCCAGCAGATCCACAATATCTTTAAAGGCGCGGTAATTTAAGCCAACATAATGGTCTACCGCCACGCCGGTGAAACGCTCCACCGTCTTTACCAGCAGTTCGGCCTGCCCAAAGGCATAGGCATGATTAACCTTGTCATCTCCCGGACGGCCCGGTATTTCCACCAGGGTATCCCGGGGAATGGACAGGACGGCCGCCTTTTTCAGGGCGGGATAAAACTTGATCAAAACGATGGTATCGGCCCGCCCTGGGCCCGGCCGGTAGCTGCCCCCGACCCACTCTCCGGCATCGATGCCGTAGATTAAAAAGGTTGCCGCCTCCGTCACCTCGCCGTCCGCAGGCAAAACAGTTAAATCATCGACCGCTTCGCCCAAGGCACCCCCCAGGGCAGCCGCGCTCCCGGCCAGGCTTTGGCCGTAAAGGACGGTCAGGGGAAACAGCAGCAGCGCCGCCGCCACCGCCACGATGGTTGCAATTTTGAGCACACGCCTTTCCCCCGACTGCATATCCAGCCTCCTTTGCCTGCATGTAGGCAGCCGCCGCGCGAGCGATTTAATTGAGTTTCGACAGGGGGAGGCAAAGTTCCTCTGTTGCGTTTGCTCCTTTGGGATAAACCGGAAAGGGAATTACCCCTGTGCAACGAATAATAAATAAAAAAAGCCACAAAACGAGATGATGAAACAAAAAGCGGCATTATTTTTAATCCTGCTCCTGGCCTTACTGCTCTCCTGTCCGGGGTGCGCTGAAGAGCCTTCCTTTCAAAATTATTATTACGGCCAGCAGCTTGACGGCCTGCCCCACGGCCTGGGGGTGCAATACAATCCTGAAGGTACCTGGTACACCGGCTTTTTCAAAGAAGGGCTGCCCCACGGCCACGGCCTCAAGGCAAGCCCCGGCGGAACCTACTACCTGGGCCAGTGGTTTGACAATGAATGCTTCGGCCACGGCGCCCTGGTTTTGGGTGACGGCGCCGCCTACCTGGGCCAGTGGGCCGCCAACATGAGGCACGGCTGCGGCATTTATACCTGGCCCGACGGCCGCTCTTACCTGGGCCAGTGGGCTGCCGATCAGATGCACGGCTGGGGGCGGATGCGCTATAGCGACGGTTCCATCTACCGGGGTTTCTGGGAACAGGGCTTGCGCCACGGCCCCGGTGAGATGGTGCACAGCGACGGCAGCAGGGAGAGAGGCATCTGGGAGGATGATTACCTGAAAGCCATTCCCGTGGAAGGCATCACCCTCTCCCACCAAAGTGCCGTGTTGACCATAAGCGGCGCGCCCCTGGTCCTGGAAGCGATCATTACCCCCGCTGACGCCACCAACCGCACCATTGCCTGGAGCTCCAGCAACCCCGCCGTGGCCAGGGTGGAAAACGGTGTCGTCAGCCCGGTGAGCATCGGCCGGGCCGTGATTACCGCCACCACGGCGGACGGCGGCTTCGAAGCCTCGTGCAGCGTTACCGTTAAGCCCGACCACATCCCCGTCACCGGAGTGCGCATTAGCCATAAAAGTCTTACCCTGGAAGTGGGAGGCAATCCGGTTACCCTCATCGCCACCCTTGTTCCGGCCCATGCCACCAACAAGGTGGTCATGTGGAGCTCCAGCAACCCCGCCGTGGCCTCGGTGGGCACCTACGGTACAGTAACCCCCCACAAGCCGGGTACAGCCGTAATCACCGTAACCACCCTGGAAGGCCGGTTCACCGCCACCTGCACCGTCACCGTCATTGCACCGCCCGAAAATGAGGA
>JAKOVL010000174.1 GCA_029782095.1 Bacillota bacterium
GAGCATTCCCTGGGCAAAGGGCTCTACTGTGAAATCAAAAAGGAACCGGCCCTCAGCGCCGCCGATGTCGCCGCCATCGAGCAGAGAATGCGCCGGCTGGTGGAGATGGACCTGCCCTTTAAAAAGAGGCAGGCCACGCCGGCCGAAGCGGAGCAAGTATTCGGGCGCCAGGGTTTTGCAGACAAGGTGGCGCTGGTGAAGTACTGGCCGAAAAATTATCTCAACCTGTACAGCATCAACGACATGGAAGATACCCTTTACGGCTACCATGTGCCGCGCACCGGGCTGCTGCAGGTATTTGCGCTGCAATACTATAAACCGGGCCTCGTTTTACGCTTCCCCGACGAAGCGGATCCTACACGGGTAGCCCCCTTCGTGGAGCAGAAAAAATTATTTGACATTTTCCGGGAAGCGGAAAAATGGGGCGCCATTCTCGGCTTTGACACGGTGGGGGCCATGAACAGCCTCATTGAGAAGGGACAGGGGCCTGAAGTAGTGCGCGTGGCCGAAGCGCTTCATGAAAAAAAGATCGCCCAGATTGCCGATCTGATCAGCGTGCGCGGAGATGAAATCTGTGTAATCCTTGTGGCCGGCCCTTCGTCTTCAGGCAAAACCACTTTCGCCCAGCGCCTGCGCACGCAGCTTTTGGTTAACGGGCTGCGCCCTGTTCCCATATCTATAGACGATTACTTTGTCGATCGCGAGCACACGCCCTTAGATGAAGACAACAATCCTGATTTCGAAAATATCGAAGCCATCGATTTGACTCTTTTTAATGATCACCTGCTGCGCCTCATTCGAGGTGAAGAGGTGGAGATCCCCTCCTACAATTTTGCCGAGGGCAAACGGGAATACACCGGCAAAATCATCAAGCTGGAAAAAAACCAGCCGCTAATCATCGAGGGCATCCATGGTTTAAACGAAGCCCTGACCCGGGCCATCCCCCGCCACAGAAAGTTTAAGATCTATATCTCTGCCCTGACGGCGCTGAATATCGACCGGCATACCCGCATCCATACCACCGATACGCGGCTGCTGAGGCGCATTATCCGGGACGCCCAGTATCGGGGCATCAGCGCCCGGGAAACTATCGCCAGGTGGCCTTCGGTCAGGCGTGGCGAAGAGCGCAATATTTTCCGCCTGCAGGAAGAGGCTGATATCATGTTCAATTCGGCCCTGGTTTACGAGCTGGCGGTGATCAAAGAATACGCCGAGTCCCTGTTGAAA
>JAKOVL010000097.1 GCA_029782095.1 Bacillota bacterium
TATTGATATCACCCGGTTGGCCAGGGACGAAGACGAAGAGCTCACCTTGACGGTGACTTTTGATCAATCCTCCGGCAACCTGCTCCAGGGAGCGTCAACATCGGTTAAATTTATTTTTGCCGCAGAACAGCACCGGACCTATAATATCGTGGCCCAGCCCGAGCCGCCGGAAGGCGGTACGGTCACTGGCAGCGGCGTTTACGACCACGGCGACCCGGTGACCCTTGCTGCCGAGGCAAACGACGGCTACGCCTTTGTTTACTATCTGGAAGGCTCAGCACTATACAGTATCCTTGAAAACGAATATACTTTTACCGCCTTGGAAGACCGCAGTCTTATCGCCGAGTTCTGGGAAGCCACGGAGAAGACCCGGTTTGCGCGGGTGGACCTGGATGAAAACGGGTACGGCCTTGTTGACTTTGACGGAGTTAAGCTGGAGTTCTTCGATGGCCCCCCTAACATCTCCGGCGTGGTCAGCTTCACTCCCTGCGACACAGGCAAGGACAGCGCGCCTAGCGGCATGGCCCCGACCGGCCTCTACTTCTGTTTCCGGCGCAGCCCCAACCTGGCCGGCACCCGGGTGCGCCTGGAGCTCAGCTACGCAGATGCGCTGCCCCTGCCCCAGGGCGCGCAGGAGACCAGCCTTAAACTGTATCGCTGGAACGAGACCCTGCAGCGCTGGGACCAGCTCTTCATCGTTGACCAGGGTGTAAATACGCTGGAGAAGATTATCTGGGCTGACGTGGACAACTTTAGCGCATTCGGCATCTTCTACAAGCCGCCCAAGCCGGGAGCCCTGCCGAGGACCGGCGCCTATCTCTACTGGCTCATCCCCTTGGGCCTGGCTATTCTGGTCCTGGGTTGCTGCCTGCTGCGCCGCCGCGCTAAAACGCAACCGTAAAAGTGCGGTAGCCTGGAGTAATGCACTTTAAAGCAGCGCCGTGCCGGGGTGCCCGGCACGGCCTCCCGAAAGAGGCAACAGAAAGGGAGGAAACTTATGAAAAAGAAACTGGTTTTAGCGATCATGACCATAACGCTGGTGGCGGCCATGGTCAGCGGCGCCAGCTACTCCTGGTATACCGATTTAGTTTCCGTGGGTCCCAACATCTTTACCGCGGCAGAGCTGCTTGTGACAGAGGGCCTGGTGCTGTGGCTGGATGCGTCGGATGCGGATACACTTACCTTAGATGGAAATAAAGTGGTAGGATGGGCTGATAAAAGCGGGAATGGTAATGATGCTAAATCGTTAAATGTTGATAATCAACCAGCTTATGAATCTAATATTATTAACGGTAAATCCGTGGTAAGATTTGATGGAGAAAACGATTTTTTGTATACAGAAGTTGATTCGCATGCTGCACGTACTATTTTTGTGGTTTTTCGTAAAAACACTTCAACTTTTATTGGGGATTATCAGGGCGTAATTAGTACTCGTATTAAAGAACATGCAGACAAAGTTGCTTCGTCTAATGAATCGATTAATATAACTGGATTACCTGATAAAAATACCATTATCTCAACTGGCCCTGTACAGCTTGCAACAGGAATCTGGATTGATGGAAATGCTAAAAATTTAGAAGACTATAATAATACTAAAATTGGTGTTGATATTGGTTTTAGTACAGAGTTTCATATTGTTACACACGAACAGTCAAATTCTGTAGAGGGAAATAAAACTTGGGTAATCGGAGCTGATAATTTTACAGACAATGGAAGATATTTAAATGGAGAAATCGCCGAAATCATCATTTACAGCCGTACCTTGGACGATGACGAGCGCAAAGCCGTGGAAAGCTATCTGGCCAAGAAGTATGGTCTTACCCTTGGCGAGGCAGGGACAGGGCCGGCCGGCGCCGGCATGAGCAGCGGCTTTGCAGGTGATGCTCCGGACGGCGAGGACACCGGTGAAGGTGAAATAGATGGCCCCGGCCCGGAAGAACCTGCAGGCAAGATTGAAGACCCGGTTGCCGGTCCGGAAGGGGAACCCGGTGAAGTTCCCGGCGACGGCCCGGGGGAAGGCTCCGGCGGTGATGCGGGGGCAGGGTCCGGCGCTGGCGCGGGCGATGGTTCCGGAGGAGGGGCGCAGAAAACACCCGGCGCGGCAGGTGATGAAGAAAGCCCGGGGTAAAACCGGCTGGCCGGGTGCGAAACTACCCGGGTCATTAAGTTTCCTGCCTTGTAATACCGGGGGCGTCTCAAAAGTCAGTTGGGACGCCCCCTTTTTGGTTGTTAGTTTGGGCTTTAGCCGTTTGGGCATCCCCCCCAGGGAATCCGGAAGTCAGTACCAAGAAATAGCAGTTGGCGGATAGCTCAAAGCCGCTTCTGTACGCGTAGAGCAAGGAGCAAAAAATTCCCTCCCCCCTGGTGGGGGAGGGTCAGGATGGGGGATTGGAAGGAGACAGGATACAGGAGAGCAGGAAAAGCAGGCGTTTTTACGGTATAAGGGAATTCAGTATTCAGAAGTCAGGAGGCAGAATGAGCCCCTCTCCCTAAGGGGCTGTCCCCAAAGGGCAGCCCCTTTACCACGTTTTGTTGTCCACAAATAATTGGCCATACGCTAAAAAAAGAACAAACTTAAGGGCATCCCTGTCCCCCGTTGGAAAAGTAAGTGAAGCAGGTTTTTATCCGCCAGGCGGCGCCATTTTGGGTGGAGGCATGGTGACCTGCTTTAAGACAAGGGGAGCTCTGTTTTTGCCGCTGTCCCTTTAAGCGGTTCAGTTTGTGAGCTCCCGCACTTAGAATAAAACCAGGACTGAGCGCAGCCAGTTGAGGTGCAGGACAGCAACCACGGTGTGGAGCAGGAGCAGCAGCGGCATCACTTTTAAGGGCCACCTGATATTTTTTACTTTTACGGCATAATCAATATAGTTAATGAAGCCTAGGGACAGGAGCAGCTTGCAAACCAGGGCCAGCAGCGGGTTGAAATTGAAGGCAGCGGCCATGACTGGATTTGCCTCTGCGATTACGTCCAGGGATAAGCCGTAGTAGGTGGCTGCCCCATCGAATATAATGAGCAGGTAGAGCACCTTGAAGCTGAGGGGCCACTGGAGCA
>JAKOVL010000124.1 GCA_029782095.1 Bacillota bacterium
GTTGAATTAAAAGAAGAAGTCCAAAGGGAGTTGAAACGTTTACGGCAAAGACAGACGCATGGCTTAGAGTATCTCAATAACGTTCCCCTGTTTCGTAGTGGCAGTAACTTCACCCGAATGGTTTTGAAGCAGTTAAATGAAAAAAGTGTTGTTTAACCTGAATGCGGGGTTTCTAAATACCTACAGTGCCTTGACACGATCGTTTAGGGCAGGTGCAATTGACAGTTTTAAAGCAAGTTGTTACAATGAGTGCGTTATCATCGTAGGGTCCAGGAGGATTTTGCTGTGCAATCTGCCTTAACATGTTTACTAATCTTTTTTTCCAGAATATTCGATGTCAGCCTCGGTACCCTCAGAATAATTTACCTGACCCGCGGGCAGAGGAAACTGGCCGCAATCATAGGCTTCGTTGAAGTGATGATTTACGTTGTTGCCCTGAGCGTGGTCATCAATAACCTCGATCGTCCCCTCAACATTTTGATTTACGGCCTCGGTTTTGCCTGCGGCAATTATATTGGCAGCTTTATCGAAGAGAAAGTTGCTGTCGGTTATGTGAATGTTCAGGTAATTTCCAAAAAGGACGGCGGCGAACTTGAACACTCGCTGCGCGAACTTGGATTCGGAGTTACTTCCATGGATTGCTACGGGAAAGATGGCCCCCACCGGATCCTCCATATCTTAATTAAACGCAAAACTCTCCCCTTTTTTTTAGACAAGTTGCGGCAACTTGACAGTGAAGCGTTTATTTCCATTATTGATACGCGCAAAATAATGGGCGGATACTTTACCCGGATGAAAGCCAAATAGATTGGCCAGCAGTGAAAACGTCCCTGGCCTGTCAAAGGAGAGTGCAATGTGTCTGCGCATAGCCACAAGGCTATCGGTGTTCTGGACTCCGGAGTAGGGGGTTTGACAGTAGTACGAGAAATTCAGCGCCAGCTGCCCCATGAAAGCATTGTCTATTTTGGAGATACCGCCCGGATGCCGTACGGCCCCCGGCCTTACGAAGAGGTGCGCCGGTTTGCCCTGGAAATCATTGATTTCCTAAAAAGCCAGGACATTAAAATGGTGGTGGTGGCCTGCAATTCGGCCACAGCTGCGGGAATAACCCATTACCAGAAAGAGTGCCCCTTTCCTGTCCTGGGCGTTATCGAGCCCGGAGTGAGGGCGGCCATTGCCCAGACGCGCAACAACAAAGTGGGTGTAATCGGCACTGCCGGAACGATAAACAGCTCGGAGTACAAAAAAACGCTGCTCAGGGAAAAGGCAGACCTGCAGGTGTTTGAGAAAGCCTGCCCCCTGTTTGTCCTGCTGGTGGAAAACAACCTTGTGGACACCCCCGAGGCGCTGCTGGTAGCGGAAGAATATCTTCAACCGCTTAAAAGGGCCGGTATCGATACCCTGATCCTTGGCTGCACGCACTATCCGCTCATGGCCCATTTAATACAGCGGGTCGTAGGCCCCGAGGTTAAACTTATCAGCTCCGCCGAGGAGACTGCCGCCGAGGTAAAAGCTATTCTTACCGCCGCCAACCTGCATAATCCGCTGCGCTGCAGCAACCCGGGCTATCGCTTTTTTGTCAGCGGCAGCCCCGGACCTTTTGAGGAGGTGGGAGCAAAACTGCTGCAGCGGCCGGTTAAAGCCTACCAGGTGATGCTGAACAGTTAAAATTTAAAAAGGTGTTAAATACACCTTGTCTCCCACTTTATTTCCCTTGGCCAGTTCGCAGTGCCGCAGGACGGCAAAATGTTTCTCCAGCTCCCTGGGAGTCAGGTTAAACCGCTCTGCCACTTCTTCCCGGGTCACCCGCTGCTTTTCTTTGATATAATTCAAGATGTTTTTTTGGATGGGAAGCAGCCCTTCTTCCCCTCTAGCGCCTTTTCTCTCCCGGTCCACCCGGGCAGCCCGCACTGACAGCGGGTCGCAGGTTTTCGGCACACTAACTGCTTCCAGGTAGCAGTCTTCGCAAAGCTCCTTTCCAGCATGGGTATATTTTTCTCCCTCTGCTATTGCCTGTCCGCATTGCATGCAGCGCATGTGAATGCCTCCTTTATGCTTAAGGTTGAAGCTCTAAAATGTCGCAGCTCCCCTTAGCCGGAATTGCCGTGCCACGGTCCGCCCTTATCAAAGGGCTAGGTTTATACCGGGACGCAGATCGCCGGCGCCGGCCAAATTCCTGTTTGAACTTATATAATAGCATATTTTAATCAGACCCCAGATAAACATAGATTAATGATACTTGTACATACGGGGGAGGAATAGCCGATGGGCCCGTTTGATCAAAAAAATAGAATCAGGCCAGTTTTTCTTTCACGGCCAGGCCAACCGCACACAGCCGTCCCCGGCCTGCTGCTTCTCCTTTCGCTGGTGGCCCTCTTTTTAATGCCCGGGTGCCGCGGCATCGAAGAGTTGATCAATAAGGAAGCCGAAAACTTGCCGCATGGCCAATTTTTGCTGCCTGAAGCGCCGCCAAAACCTCCCGAAGCGGGCGATGTGCGCCTTGGCTCTCTGTATTATGCTGATACCCGGCATCAATTTTTAGTGCCTGTGCAGCGCACTATCCCCTGGGTAGAGGGTATCGCTACCTTTACCCTGATGCAGCTGGTACCCTCTCCTGAATCAGCCGCTGATTTAGAAAAGATGGGTCTTTCTACAGTGTTGCCCGTACAGACTGAAGTTATCGGCATGACCATTAGCGACGGGTTGGCCCGGGTAGACATGAACTCAAACTTTTTAAACTACCCGCCTGAGCATGAACGCCTGGTCCTGGGAAGCATTCTCTGCACCCTGCGCCAGTTCTCGACCATTGAAACTGTAGAAATTATGGTGGAGGGGGAAAACATTGACCGGTTTCCCGGAGGCGCGCCAGGGCGCCTGCCCCTGGGGCCGGAATGCTATATTAACTTGGAAATGGATGAAACGGTGGAAGATTACCGCAACTATACTGCCGTAAGATTGTATTTCTGCTACGCTACTCCCAGCGGCCGGGCCCTTTATGTTCCTGTTACCAGGATTTTGCCGCCTTTGCCCTTGGAAGATATTCCTGGCGCCGCCATACGAGAGCTGCTCCAGGGACCGCGCAAAGGCAGCGGGCTGTTCAGCGATATTCCCGCCGGTACGGAGCTGCGCAGGATTAATCTGGTGGATTCCCTGGCAAAGCTGGATTTATCCGAGGCGTTTCTGACTTATGAAGGGGGGCGGAGCGGGGCCGAGAATATGGTCAACCAGATTCTATTAACCCTTGGCTCGCTGGAGGGTATTGAGCAGGTTCAGATTACAGTGGAAGGGGCCAGGGTAGCGCTGGAGGGCCTTGATTTGACGGCTCCCCTCACTCCGCCGGAGGTTTATAACTATTTCTAACAGGATACAGGAGACAGCAGACGGGATATAGGAGATTCTGAATTCTGGATTCTGCTTTCAGTCAGTCTCCCCACTTCCGTCCTCTCAACCGTTTCCCCTTCCCTACTCTCCTGTATTCAACATTCTCTCTACTCTCTTACATCGATCTCAGCCTTTTTATTCTCTCGCTGGTGGGCGGGTGGGTGGAAAAAAGGGTGCTGATCCGCTCCGTGCCGCGTGCGCCCAGGGCAGGGTTGACAATGTAGAGTCCCCGCAGCGCTTCGTTGTCAATGGGGCCGCCCGGCACCTGGGCTGCGGTGATTTTTTCTAAGGCGCTGGCCAGGCCTTCGGGGTAGCCGGTGAAATCGGCGGCAGTGGCATCGGCCAGAAATTCCCGCTGCCTGGAGATGGCAAATCTCAACAACTGGGCAAATAGTGGAGCGAGGATGGCCAGGAATACCGCGGCCAGCAAAGCCAATAACTGCGCCTGCCCGCCGCTTTTCCGGCGGCTTCGACTGCCGCCAAACCAGAACATGCGCCTAACCGTGTAGCTGATAAAGACAATGGTGCCGGCCAAAACCATGGCCACGGTGGCCAGGAGAATATCATAATTGTTTATATGGGCCATTTCGTGGGCGATTACTCCTTCCAGCTCCAGGCGGTTGAGGCGATTGAGCAACCCCCGGGTAACTGCAATAACTGCATGCTCCGGGCTTCGCCCGGCGGCAAAAGCATTGGGCACGTCAGTCTCAATAATATAAAGCTTCGGCACCGGGCGCCCGGCGGCAATGCTAAGAGCTTCTACAGTATTGTAGAGATAGGGTTCCTGCTCCCGGCTGGCGGGTCGGGCCCCCGCCATGCTTGTAACCACCCCCTGGCCGCCGTAATAGCTGATCAAAATCATGACGCCGAAAAATATTGCAGCCAGGATTAATCCCACCACCGGTTCGCCGAGATAAAGGCCCAGCAAGTAGCCGGCGGCGGCGAAGAGCAGGGCGAAAAGTAAAAAAAGAAAAAAAGTGCGCCGCTTGTTGGCGGCAATATGGCTGTAAACCGGCACCATCAACTTTTACCGCCCCCTTCCAGGTTGACCGCAGGGGCTTCCCGGGCTTGCGCTGATTCCAGGGTGTAATAATCCATCGGTTTAAAATTAAACAGTCTCGCCAAAAGATTGGTGGGGAAGCGCATGATGGCTGTATTAAAAACCATGGCGGTGGTGTTGTAGCGCCGCCGGGCATAGGCAATTTTGTTTTCGATCCCGGCAAGTTCCTCCTGGAGCAGCAAGAAATTCTGGTTTGCTTTAAGCTCCGGATAGTTTTCAGCCACTGCAAACAGTGTCTGCAAAGCGCCGGTAGCCATGCGGTCGGCCCCGGCGTTATCGTTTATACTGGCAGCGCTCATCCAGGCTGCCCGGGCCCTGGTTATAGCTTCAAGAACTTCACGTTCATGCTCCATGTATCCTTTAACCGTGTTAACCAGGTTGGGAACAAGATCAAAGCGCTTCTGCAGCAGTGTGTCTATGTTGGCCCAGGCATTATTGGTCATATTGCGCAAGCTGATCAAACGGTTATAAGTATAGATAAAAAAGGCTGCGATCCCGATGATAATGCCGGGAATAATATAGCTTTCCATGGCCGCATGTTCCTCCTTTTGCTTATGTTTATTCTTTCTAAAGTTCGGATTTCCCTTTCCGCACAAGTTTTCCCTCTGATGAGATAACCCGGTGGACCTTGGCGAGGTTCATCAGTTTCTATTATAGGTATATCAAGCTTGCACCGGTTGTATAATAAAGCCGTCGTCATTATTTATGAACTGGGGTGCAAAAATGGCGGATCCGGGAAAAAGGGGCATCAATTTTCGCTTTTGGCATAGAGACCTGGCCGTTGACCTGGGAACCACCAATACGCTGATTTATATGCCCCGGAAAGGGATTGTCCTGCAAGAGCCTTCAGTTGTGGCGCTGCGGCAGGGGGTTGTGGCGGCGGTTGGGAAAAAGGCCCGGCGCATGCTCGGGCGCACCCCATTGGGTATGGAGGCGGTTAAGCCGCTGCAGGGAGGAGTAATCGCAGATTACGAGATGGCACGTAAAATGCTGGAGCGCTTCATCTCCAGTGTAATGAGGCGCTTCCCCTTTTTACGCCTGCGCCTGATTATCACCGTGCCTTACGGCACCACCCAGGTAGAACGGCGTGCAGTGCTATCCGCGGGAAAACGTTCCGGAGTGAAAGAAACATATCTTATCGAAGAGCCCATTGCTGCCGCCATTGGCAGCGGGCTGCCTGTGGCCGAACCCCGGGGAATTTTTATCGTCAATCTGGGCGGCGGGGTAACCGAAATTGCGGTTATCTCTCTGGGCGGCATTGTGCAGGCCACTTCTTTGCGCCAGGGAGGAGAGGCTCTCACCCAGGCCATCCAGCGCTATCTGTACCGGCGCTACCGCATGGAGATAGGTCTTACTGTTGCCGAAGAAGCTAAAAAAAATGCCTGTTTTGCCGTAAATCCACCTGAAGGTCTCACCTATACCTTCCGGGGCATTAATCTGCGCAAAAGAATGCCTGATACCCTAAAAATCAGGGTGCAGGAGCTTACGGAAGCCATAAGCCCTGTTTTAAAAACCTTTGCCGGTGCGATTACAGGTATTTTTGAGCAAATCCCGCCCCAGCTTGCTTCAGATGTGATGCAGGACGGGCTGCTGCTGGTGGGTGGAGGCGCTCTTCTGCCCAAGCTGGATGCTTTTTTAGAGCAGGAAACCAACCTGCCGGTGCGCCTGGCAGAAGATCCGTTTACCTGCGTGGTCCGGGGCGCCAGCATGGCTTTAAACTACATTGATCGCCTCGGGTTGCAGCGTGGCTGATCATTAGGCCGCTTCTCTCCCCGCCCCAGGAAATTTATGCTATAATATATTGCATAAAAACGTTTGGTCATGACTTTAACTGGCCAGGTGAAGGGAGCATTATCGATTTGCGCGCAGATGGCAGGCATAATGATGAGTTGAGAGAGGTGCGCATCACCCGTTCATATTTAAAGCATCCCGAGGGCTCCGTGCTCATGGAGATGGGCGACACAGCAGTGATCTGTACCGCTTCCCTCGATGACAAGGTGCCTCCATTTCTTAAAGGCGAAGGCCGGGGATGGGTGACAGCGGAATACTCCATGCTGCCGCGCGCCACTTCTGTGCGCAATACGCGTGAATCAAGGGGCCGGGTCAATGCCCGCAATTTGGAGATACAAAGGTTGATCGGGCGCTCCTTGCGTTCTGTTGTGGATTTGACCGCGCTGGGGGAGCGCACCATTATTTTAGACTGCGATGTTATCCAGGCAGACGGCGGCACCAGGACCGCTGCCATTACCGGTTCATTTGTCGCCCTGTTTGAAGCAATGCTTAACCTGGTGGGAAAAGGGGTGCTGGAAAAAATACCTTTACGGGACTATCTCGCAGCGGTTAGCGTCGGCCTGGTCAACGGCATGCCATGCCTGGATCTGTCTTTTGTTGAAGATTCAGAAGCGGAAGTTGACCTGAATGTGGTTATGACCGGTTCCGGGGAGCTGGTTGAGATTCAGGGGACCGCGGAAAAAGGCACTTTTAACCGGGATCAGCTGGATCAGCTGCTGGATCTGGCTTCACTGGGCGTGGAGGTGCTGGTGAATAAACAACGCGAAGTAATGGGGGAAGCGGCCCGGCTGTTTGCCCCCCTCTCCCCCGGAGCGGGCGATGGGGTGCAGGGCTGATGAAAAAAAAGCTGATTCTGGCTTCGCGCAATCGCGGCAAGATTGATGAAATCAAGACTATGCTGGACGGTTTGCCGCTGGAGCTGTTATCTTTAAATGATTTCCCGGAGCTGCCTGCCGTGGAAGAAGACGAGGATACATTTGCCGGCAACGCCAGAAAAAAAGCGGAAACAATAGCCCTAGCCTGCGGTTGCGCAGCCCTGGCCGATGATTCGGGCCTGGAAGTAGAGTGCCTGAATGGACGGCCGGGCGTTTATTCCGCCCGTTTTGCCGGCCCCCAGGCCGGTGATGCGGAGAACAACCGCTACTTGTTAAGCTTGATGCGGGGTGTCCCTCCGGAAAAAAGGAGCGCCACTTTCAGGTGCGTTATTGCGCTGGCGCTGCCGGAAGGAAAGACCTATCTGGTTGAAGGCAGCTGCAGGGGGCGCATTGCTGAAGAACTGCGGGGTGATTCCGGCTTTGGCTATGATCCGCTCTTTATCGTTGAACCCTCCGGCTTGACCTTTGCCCAGATGGGCCCCGATGAGAAAAATAAAATCAGCCACCGCGCCCGTGCCCTGCGCAAACTGCGGGCGTTGTTGGAAAATCTTTTTGCCACCGGGCCCAATTTATTTCAAAGCACCGCCGAAAAAAATGGAAAAGCATAAAATGCCGGCCTGATGCCAAAGGGAGCAAAACAGCCAGCCTAATAGATTTTCCGGCTTCTCCCTGTGCTGGATCATGTATCCAGATTTCCTGGCCCTTGACTTTTGGTTTATCGGAGTTTACAATATACCTGCACTTTATCTTTTAATGCAACCGGCAGTGCATCCGGAATTTTTCAAGCGGGGCGTAGCGCAGTTTGGCAGCGCACTTGGTTTGGGACCAAGGGGTCGCCGGTTCAAATCCGGCCGCCCCGACCATTTGAGAGGTGAGAAGTGAGAGGTTGGAATTGAGAATGGGCCTTCGATCTCTCTAAAAGCGTTTAAATTTCACTTATTATTTTCTCACCTCTAACATCCCACCTCGCACATCTCATTCATGCGGGTGTAGCTCAATGGTAGAGCCCTGGCCTTCCAAGCCAGTCGCGTGGGTTCGATTCCCATCACCCGCTCCAGGGGGGGCGTCCCAAAGTCAGTTGGGACGCCCCTTTAAGTTTGTGAAAGGACCTTTCCTTTAAGAAGCACCCCGTGCAGTCTTCACACGCAAATCGCCCGCTGTGTAGAATAGAATCATCGCTTTAGATAGTCTTACTATTGGGACTAACAAGGGTCGATTTTACCAGGGATTTGACGGAATTAAGAGGAATATTATGATAATCTTTAACAACCTCTATCCACTGACCCGGAAGAAACATAATTATTAATTTTTACCCTTGATCTAAGCGAAGAAAAGGGCGATAATTTTATTAGCACTCACCAAGAGTGAGTGCTAATAAAATTGACCTAAAATATGGGAGGGATTATAGATGAGAGATCTGGTAAGAAGTAGCAGGGATTTGCAAAACTTCTTCCGTTCGGGGATTGATCGATTTTTCGCAGATGCTTTTTTCCGGAACTGGCCGTTTAGCGCCCAGGAGATGTTCCCCCCGGTTGACCTTTACCAGACGGACAACAGTTTGGTGGCGCTGATTGATTTGCCCGGCGTGGAAACAAAAGACGTGGAGGTAACCGCCACGGTAGATTCCCTTACCATCTCCGGTGAATTCAAGCCTGTCTCCGAAGACGGAGAGGTGCTCTGGCAGGAGCGCAGCGCAGGAAAGTTCTACCGCAGCTTTAAACTGCCGGTGCATATCAAATCCGATAAGGTTGAGGCGAATTATAAAAATGGTGTGCTCCGCATTGTGATGCCCAAGGTTGACGAGTTGAAGAGCAGCAGCATTCGCATTAAAGAGAGTTAAAAAACATATAACTTGATGGGGCTGCTATCTGGGCAGCCCCGCTTTATATTCTGAAGCTTGACTTCTCTTCTTAAGAAAGAGGGACACCGTCCCTGCGGCGGAATTTTGGTTCCCTTTAGCTGGGGGCCAGAGCCCCGGTTCCAGCGAAATCCGGTCATTGCTGTGCATTCATGTTTCCCACGCGGAGAAGGCCTCTTTTTGTCTGGCAAAAATTTCATCCTTTTTGATGGCGAAAGGACTTTTTAACTCCGGTGCAGAAATTGTTTAAAAGTTGAGCAATCTGCCAAATCATCTTGGGCACAGAAAAGGAGTGTCGCCAATGGATGATCATGTGGTTTGGATTGATTTTGACACGATGGAAAGGTTTATGGTCGATGTATTTATCGGATGCGGCGTCCCCGAGGATGATGCCCGTATTTGCGCCGATGTTCTTATTACTTCGGATAAGCGCGGTATCGACTCGCATGGTATCGGGCGGCTTAAAACCATTTACTATGACCGGATTAAAGAAGGCATACTGGATCCGGTCACCAATTTTGAAATTGTGCGGGAAGGTCCGGCCACTGCCGTTGTGGACGGACATAACGGCATGGGCCATGTTATTGGCAAAAAAGCTATGGACCTGGCCATTGAAAAAGCACGCCGCTGCGGCATGGGCATGGTGGCGGTACGCAACTCCTCCCATTACGGCATCTGCGGCTACTATCTGTTAATGGCAACCGATGCCGGGATGATCGGTATTACCGGTACAAATGCCCGGCCTTCCATCGCCCCAACCTTTGGGGTGGAAAATATGCTGGGCACAAACCCGCTTGCCTTTGGAATGCCCACAGATGAAGACTTTCCTTTTATCCTCGATTGTGCCACATCGGTGACCCAGAGGGGCAAAATTGAAGTGTACGCGCGGGAAGGCAAAGAAATCCCCGCAGGCTGGGTTATCGGAGAGGATGGCCGTCCCAAAACCGATGCCAAGCAGATCCTGGTTGATCTGGTCAACGGTACGGCCGCGCTGGCGCCCCTGGGCGGCATCGGCGAAGAAACCGCAGGCTACAAGGGCTACGGGTATGCCACGGTTGTAGAAATTCTCTCGGCTGCGCTGCAGGGAGGGGCATTTTTAAAAGCTTTATCAGGCTTTGAAAATGGAAAAAAAGTCCCCTACCGGCTGGGTCATTTCTTTATCGCCATAGATATTAGTGCATTCACTGCGCTGGAAGAATTTAAAAAGACCGCCGGCGATATTTTAAGGGCCCTGCGCAGTTCCAAAAAAGCGCCCGGCCATGACCGTATTTATACGGCGGGCGAAAAAGAATATCTGGCCTGGCTGGCCCGGAAAGAAAAAGGGGTGCCTGTAGGGAGAGTGTTGCAGCAGGAAATGATTGTCATGCGCGACGAGCTGGGCCTTGATCAATACCGCTTCCCCTTTGAGTAGAAAGAATGAAGAAAATTAAGCCGCGGCACCAGCAGGCGTTGTAAGAAGCTATACAAAGGCACTCAAATGGAGGAGCTCAGGCGCCAATGGAACTAACGACGCAGCACCTGACCGGGTTAATCTTGACGATCGTGATTGTATTTGGGATCGGCATTTATTCTGGAAGGAAAATTAAAACGGCGGCCGATTTTTCCATCAGCAGCCGCGGCTCCGGTTCCATCCTGGTAATGGGGACAATACTGGGGACCCTGGTCGGGGGGGCTTCCACCGTGGGTACCGCCCAGATGGCCTATCTTTACGGTTTTTCAGCATGGTGGTTTACCCTGGGCGGCGGTATTGCCTGCATGTTAATCGGCCTTTTTCTAGCCGGACCGATGCGCAGAACCACCTTCGAAACCATTCCCCAGTTTCTAACTGCAGGCTATGGCGCTACCGCCGGGGTGATTGCTGCGCTTTTTGTCTCTCTGGGAATGTTTGTCAATGTGATGCCGCAAATCTTCTCCTCTACAGCCCTGCTGGCCTCCATGTTCACCCTGAGTACCAGGACAGCCGCTTTTTACGCGGTGGCAATGATTACCCTGTATGTTATTTTTGGCGGAGTTTGGGGGACAGGGCTGATGGGGTTAAGTAAAATCTTCCTTACCTGCATCGGCATGCTCAGTGTGGGCCTCCTCGCTTACGAGTACATGGGCCGCGCCGGCGGCCTGAGGGAGCTTTTCCCCTCCTACCCCTGGTTCAGCCTCTTTGGTCGGGGAGTGAATACCGATCTGGCGGCCGGTTTTTCACTGCTGGTGGGAGTTCTTTCCAGCCAGATCTATTTCCAGGCCCTCTTTGCCGGTCGCGACCTGCGGGCTGCGCGCAGAGGCGCCCTTCTCAGCGCGATGCTGGCCCCGGTAATTGGCCTGGGGGGAATCATGGTGGGACTCTATATGCGGGCAAACTTCCCCGGAATCAACCCGGCCCAGGCGCTGCCCCTTTTTGTGATGCAGCATCTGCCTCCCTGGTTCGCCGGGGTCGTTCTGGCCACTTTACTTTTGGCTTCCATTGGCACCGGCGCCGGGCTTGCTTTGGGGATTAGCACCATGCTTACGCGGGACATCCTGTCGAGGGTGCTGCCCCGGCTTCAAGATAGGCAGGTTTTGTCCTGGTTTCGCCTGGTGATTGTTGGCGTGGTGCTGCTGGCCCTGGCCATCGTCTATGGGGCCGGCGAAAATATGCTGATACTGCAATGGAGCTACCTTTCTCAGGGCATACGCGGCGCCACCGTCTGTTTTCCCCTGCTGGCGGCCATATTCATGAAAAATAAAATATCTTCCCGGGCCGGGCTTCTGGCTGTATCGCTCGGACCGGCAACTGTTATTGCCGGGGAGCTTCTGCACCTGCCCGTCAATTCTCTCTATCTTGGGCTGTTTATAAGCCTGGCCATCCTGGCTGCAGATTACCTGGCCAACCGCAAGAAAGGCGCTGCTTCACGCGCTGCTTCACGGTAGTCACGACAATTTGCGCGACCTCAGGTAATCATAAACTTTCATCGCCAGGAAAAGTTGAAAAACCTGCTCCGTATTCTTAAAGTCTAAGCCGGTCAGCTCTTCAATCTGTTTGAGGCGGTAGCGCAGGGTATGGCGGTGAATGAAAAGTTCCGCTGCCGCTGCGCTTATATTCAGGTGCTTCAGATAGCTGGCCAGGGTTTTGACCAGATCTCCGCCCGAGCGGCGGTCATACTGCAGCAGCGGCCCAATGGTATCGGCTACAGTGGCCTGCAGAATCTCCAGGTTCTGCACTTCCAGCAGCAGGCGGTAAGGTCCCAGGTCGTTGTGGCGGAGCAGCCTTTTATTTTTTTTAATAAGATTGAGTTCAGCCGCTTCCAGTGCCCGGGTGGCTTCAGTTCTGGCTTGGCCGATTTCCTCGAGGCTGCTGTGGCGCCGGCTCATGCCGGCGGATAGTTTTATCCGGGGATAGAGCGAAGACAGCTCTTGAATCAATTGGTCCAGCTGGGAGACTGTTTGCTCCTCGGCGGTTTCCAGGGGCTGAACCAGGAACACAAGGTTCCTTTCCAGCGAACCGGCCAGAAAAGGCAGTTTGTGCTGGATGAGGAGCTGGATCAGGCTTTGCTCAAGCAGCTCCATTTCAGCGGAGCCCGCTTGCTCTACCATGGCGCTCCCCGCGTTTCGGCCAAAATTGAGGCTAACCATAACTAGGTAAAAATGGGCATGGGGCGAGAAATGCAGCTGCCTTAGCTGCTCTCTCAAGCCCTCGGCGCTTTCTCCGGATAACAGCTTCTGTATCAGCAGGCGGTTCTGGTTGATCAGGCTTTGCAACCCTTTACTTTGCAGGGCCGCTTCTTCGCCCGGTATATTTTGGTCCTGGCGCATTAGCTCTCCGAGGAGAGCTTTGGTCAGGCTTTTAAAGCTGGTATCGGCTGGAATTTCAATCAGGGGAATGCCGTGTTCTTCCGCCAGTTTAATCAGGGTGGGGGGTATTGCTGCGATATAGTGACCCGTCTGCACGGCCAGGGCGGCCAGCTTGTTGCCGGCAAACAGCTCGATTAAACGTTCCTGTTTAACGGTATCCTCAAAATCAAAATCGTATGCCGTGGTGATTAGAAAATCGCCTTCTTCAATATAACGCAAGTCATCCAGCAATTCCAGGATGTTGACCCAGCGTATTTCATTATCCAGGCCAGTGTTGCCGGTAAGCGTAGTGCAGCCGGAAAAAGCCTCCATCTGCAATACTTCTTTAACCGTTAAAGCCATCGGAAGGCGCTCCTTTCCCCTAGTTCATAATCTTTATTCCCTGTGGCCGACTTTTTTCCTGCACCGCTTATACAGATTGTATAAGGAAAAGCTGCTAAATTTGGACGCAGCTAACGATGACTTAGCCGTTGACCTTGCCTACAATAAACATAGATTCTACTGCAGCTGAACCAATCGAAGCACCGTTCATTAACAACAGATAAAAGAGGTTAGGCTCAAGTTTTCTACAGTGAACGACACTTTCATTACAGCAATTGCAGTAGAATCTTTTTATTAAATGGATAATTCCCCGCCTTGTTGTCCCGGACTATTTTGCGCTGAACAAGCTTGCGGGCTGCAATCACGTCCGGTCTCTGCTTCAGCCCCAAGCCCATGAAAAATTATGAGAAGAGATATGACCGAACAATTAATTGAGTTAATCGATGCCCGTGCCGCTACCGCCGTCGCCATCGTCGGCATGACCAAGAACGTTGGCAAAACGGTTGCATTGAATTGCCTGATTGATCGTTATGCCGCGGCAAGGCGGATCTTGGGTCTTGTTTCAGCCGGTTATGATGGGGAGCGGTTTGATCGCCTTACCTTAAAGGATAAGCCCCGGATTCATGTTCCAGCCGGGGCTTTCGTAGCCACAGCCAGGGCCTGCATCGATGCCGCAGAAGCTGTTTTGGAGCCGCTATACCGCAGTCCCATAGCAACTCCCTTGGGTGAGGTATGGGTGGCCGTGGTTAGAAAAGAAGGCCTGGTGGAGCTGGCCGGCCCCGGCAGCGTCAGCGGCCTGAAACATCTGGTAGAGCAAATGAAAAAGAGGGGCGCAGAGAGAATCCTCGTTGACGGGGCCATTAACCGCCTTGCCTCTGCATCGCCTGCCGTTGCGTCCGGGTTGATCCTGGCCAGCGGCGCCTCCGTGGCTCCGGTTTTGGAAGATATCATTCGGAAAACTGTTTTTCGCTGTAAACTTTTCGAAACACCACCCGTGGGGGATATCCTGCTGGAGCGGAAAGCGCGGGATGCTTTGAGCGGCGGGGAAGCAGCCGTACTTCACCGGAAAGGGCGGGACTGGGAGGCTGAGCTTTTCCGGGCACCCATTCCGCTTATGGCCGGCCCCCGATTAAAGGAGCGCTGCTGCGCTGCCGGATCCGTGGTAGTCCTGGGGGGGGCGCTTATCGATAGCTTGTTGAGCGATTTGCTAGAATTGCCTTCTCCTCCCCGCCTGATTTTGCGTGATGCTACCAGAATTTTTGTTTCACCGGATATTTATTATCGCTACTTAAAGCGAGGCGGAGCCATTAACGTGCTTGATCCGATCAACCTGATCGCGGTAACCTTGAATCCCACCGACCCCCTGGGCAAAGGATACCCGCCCCACGATTTTTTGCACCGGTTCGCGGAAGCGCTGGCGCCCCGTCCTGTTTTTGACCTGGTGCTAAACCGGGGAAGCGAGGATTGTTTACCTTTATTTGCCGGTGCAGGGACTCAATAAGAAGGAGGAAGAGAGCCCATTGGGAAGCAAACTCAACCTGGACCAGGTGAAGATTGACGGAGCAAGGCGCGCAGCAGAGAGAATTGCCGATCAGCTCCATTCCTGGATCAACAATTACACCACGACGACCATTGAACGGGCTATCGCCAGACTCATGGGTGTCGATGGAGTGGATTCATCCGGGGTGCCGCTGCCCAACGTGCTGGTGGATCAACTGCACCAGGCCGGCCTGCTGGAGTATGGTCTCGCCCCCTGGCTGGCCCGGGCGGTCATTGCTACCGGCAAAACGGTGCAGGAAATTGCTGAAGCCGTGGGGAGCGGTGCACTGGAGGTCCAGCAAATCCCTGACTGCCCCAAAGCGCAGTGGATTGCAGTGGCCGACCAGCTGGCTTCCGCCGCCGCAGAACGGATTATTGCCCGCCGTGAGGAAAGAAAGCGGCTCATGAGTGAGGCATCGCCGCTGCAAAAACCGCTCCTTTATGTAATCGTGGCCACGGGAAACATTTATGAAGATGCCGTCCAGGCTAAGGCTGCAGCTATGCAGGGAGCCGATGTGATCGCCGTCATTCGCCATACCGGCCAGAGCCTTTTGGATTATGTTCCCTACGGCCCGACCACCGAAGGCTACGGCGGCACTTATGCCACCCAGGAAAATTTTCGCATAGTCCGTAAAGCTCTGGATGAAGCTGGCCGTGAAGCCGGCCGCTATATTCAGCTGGTTAACTACTGCTCGGGGCTGTGCATGCCGGAAATCGCGGCCATGGGAGCCCTTGAACGGCTTGATATGATGTTAAATGACTCCATGTACGGTATTCTCTTCCGCGATATTAATATGAGACGTACTTTTATTGACCAGCATTTTTCCCGGATGATCAACGCTTTTGCCGGCATCATCATTAACACGGGTGAAGATAATTACTTAACCACCAGCGACGCCTTTGAAAAAGCTTATACAGTACTGGCTTCGCAGTTTATCAATGAACAGCTGGCCCTTCGTTCAGGGCTTAAAGAAGAACAGATTGGGCTGGGGCATGCTTTTGAAATCGATCCGAACATGGAAGACGGGCTGCTCATGGAAATAGCCCAGGCCCAGCTAAGCCGGGAAATTTTCCCCCGCTCCCCCTTAAAGTACATGCCCCCGACCAAGCACGTTACCGGTGATATTTTCCGCGCTTACCTGATTAACGGCATGTTCAACCTGACCGCGATCATCACCGGGCAGGAAATACAGTTGCTGGGTATGCTGACCGAGGCCAGCCATACTCCTTTTTTGCAAGACCGCTACCTCGGCATTGCCAATGCCCGCTATATTTTTAACAATGCCCGCCACCTTGGCGAAGAGCTGCTTTTCCGGGAGCAGGGCCGGATCCAAAAACGAGCCGCCGAAGTTTTGGACCAGGCTTATGCCATGCTGAAGGAGATTGAAAAAATCGGCCTGGAAGAAGCCCTGGCCCGGGGCATGTTTGCCGACATCAGGCGCAGCCCCGAAGGCGGCAAGGGCAAGGAAGGCGTTATCGCCCGCCATCCGGCATATTATAACCCGTTTCCGGCTATTTTCCTGGACGGTTATGCAGCGGGAGAAGGGAGGACGGTATCATGCAGGCCGATTTAACCCGGATTAAGCCTTACGGTGATACCATGGACGACGGCGCTGTGCAGTTAAGCTTTACTTTACCTGTTCCTCCGGGAGATGAAGCCCGGGAGGCCGCCCGCCAGCTGTGCCTAAAAATGGGCCTTGACACTCCTTCGGTAGTGGAAATGGCGGACCTGGGCGCCGGATTCTCCTTCTTTGTTGTATACGGCAAATGCCGCCATACGGTGGATTATACGGCGATTAAAATTCCGAAACAGCAGCACCGGGTTATGACTTTTGATGAAGTAAACGCGGCGATAAAAGAGCGCCTCCGCCGTAAAGTAGTGGTGGTGGCGGCATGTACAGGCAGCGATGCCCATACAGTTGGTATTGATGCCATTGTTAATATGAAAGGGTACGCCGGGGAGTACGGCCTGGAGCGCTATCCGGAAATGGTTGCTTATAACCTGGGCAGCCAGGTGCCCAACGCCGATCTGCTGGCGAAAGCAGTATCTTACGGCGCCGATGCCGTCCTGGTTTCCCAGGTGGTTACGCAAAAAAATATTCACCTGGAAAACCTGACCGCGCTGATCGAACTGGCTGAAGCTGAAGGGTTAAGGGATAAAATGCTGTTTATCTGCGGCGGCCCGCGCATCTCGCACGAGCTGGCCATCGAGCTCGGTTATGACGCCGGTTTCGGCCCGGGGACGCTGCCCAACCATGTTGCCTCCTTTATAGTCAATGAACTGATCCGGCGCCAGGAAACCGGCAAATAAAACGGGGCGAGCTTTAATCTACAAGCCAAAGGCGGTGTTGCCGCCTTTTTTCCATGCTTAGAAATCCGGGCCGGCAAACGGCCCCACCCCAACAGCAGCAACAACTCTGGCAAACTGCGACCCCAATATGTTAAAATGGCATAGCTCTATTAAAAATTGACCTGACTTTGAGGGGTGTGGATGGAACAGAGTTTATCGCGAAAAAAAATGTATCTTGCCGACATTTCCCTGCTTGCCGTGGCTGTTTTCTGGGGTTCAAATTTCGTGATCGTGAAGGATGCCCTGGAGCTTATTGCTCCTTTCACCTACCTGGGTTTGCGGTTTTCTGCAGCAGCTCTGATCCTGGCTTTAATTTTTTGGAAAAAGATGCGGCAGATCAACCGGCGCGACCTGATTCGCGGCTCCCTGGTCGGTTTTTTCCTTTTTGCGGGCTTCGGCTTCCAAACGATCGGGCTGCTTTACACTACTCCAGCCAAGTCGGGCTTTATTACCGGGATCAGTGTAGTTATTGTCCCTTTCCTCTATTTTTTAGCCACCCGCATTTCGCCGGGATGGTGGTCTTTCGCCGGAGGAGTGCTGGCCGTATCAGGCCTTTTTCTCCTTTCTGCCAGCGAAACCCTGGAATTTGCCTTCGGTGACTTGTTGACTGTCATTTGTGCTTTTCTCTTTGCAGCCCATATTGTCTTTCTGGGTTTATATGCCCCTCGCCACGATGCCATAATTCTTTCCACCATTCAGCTGGCCTTTACCGGCCTGGCCAGCTTCGTTGCTGCTTTTTTTAGCGAGTCGGTAGCTAACATCTTTACTTACCCGCCGGCCATCTGGGCCGCGATCCTTTACGCCGTTATCTTTTGCACCATCGGTGCTTTTCTTACCCAGACCCTGGCCCAGCGCTTTACGCCTCCCACCCATGCCGCCATAATCCTCTCCCTTGAGGCGGTTTTCGCCGGGGTTTTCGCCTTTTTTTTCTGGGATGAACAGTTCACCCTGCGCAAACTGGCCGGGGCCCTGCTTATATTCACCGGCATTGCCATTACCGAAATGAAGCCTTTGCTGGAGGCCCGGTTAAAAAAGAAAACAGATGCGGGCCAGGCAGCCCCTGATCTATGACCCCCATGGATCTGATCGTATGGCCGTTATATCCGCCGGCTTGAAGCCCTGGCCCGGGAGCTTGCACAGGAGCGGGGCCTTGCCCCAAAAAACCGGGGAGCAGTATTATAAATTGTGTGGTGAAGTATAATTAAATAGAAAGGGGTGGGTATGCTGGTTAGCTTCACTTCCATTGTTTTCATGGTCTTCTCACTGCTGCTGATTTTCCTGTTCCCCATCGGCTTAATTATCTTCATGCATCGGAGATACAGAATATCGATTAAAGCTCTCCTGGTGGGGGCCGCGGTTTTTATTATCTTTCAGTTATTAACCAGAATACCGCTGCTGGGAGTATTAGCCCGGCAGCCCTGGTACGAACCGCTGGCGCAAAACCTTTTTTTTAACGCTGTCATTATCGGCGGGTTAACCGCGGGTCTCTTTGAAGAAACGGGACGCTACCTGGGCTTCCGCTATATTTTAAAAAACGAGCTTTCCTGGGAAAACGGCATCGCTTACGGCATCGGCCATGGCGGCTTCGAAGCCATGGGTCTAGTGGGCCTTAACTTTATTAACAATATTGTCTTGAGCCTGATGATTAACAGCGGCATCTTTGACAGCATGATTGTTCCCCAGATCGGTGAAGCCGCGGCAGGGCAAATTAAAAATATATTGATCACCACGCCGCCGGTAGATTTCCTGTTCGGCGGGTTAGAGCGCATATTCACGCTCACCGTGCAACTGGCCCTTTCTTTAATCGTGCTCTATGCCGTCATGAAGCGCAAAGCCATCTTTCTTCTTCTGGCCATTTTATTGCATGCCGCTGTTAATGCTCCTGCGGTTATCTTGCTGGTGCAGGGATTCGGCACATGGGCTGCGGAGCTGTACCTTTTTCTTTTAGCCGCTGCCGCGACTGTTTTTGTGGTTAAGTCAAAAGGGCTGTTCCAGCGGGAAGAGAATGCCGTTGAGTAATGTTGTTTCAGTTGAAGGCTGCAGAATTTTTGAATATATTTGAAGATGAGGCAGGATATTCTAGCCTGAATATTTAAATAATTCTTAGGCGGCTTATACGGAACAGAATAAAGGGGGTGGGCCATTGACCCTGGCGGAAGAAATCGTGGAATATGCCCTGGATTTAGGCTTTGATCAGGTGGGCTTTACCTCTGCTGCACCCTTTGATCAGCTTGCCTGCGCCCTAAAAGAAAGAAGCGCGTCCTACAGCTGGATCAGCGAGGGGCTGGTGCAGCTGCGGAAGGCCGTAGATCCCCGGCTAGTCCTCCCTTCGGCCCGTTCCCTGATCGTGCTTGGCTATGATTACTTCAAGCAATCTTTTCCCGATGCGCTCCAGGGCAAAATTGGCAAGGCCTACCAGGCGCGGCTTTACCTGGACAGGAAAAGAATCTTCGGCAGCCGGCTCAGGCTATTTAAAGATTTTCTCAAAGAAAAGGGCATGCAGGTTGGGACCAGCCCTGCGCTCGCGGACCGCCAGGCCGCGGTGCGGGCCGGCCTCGGCGCCTTTGGCCGCAACACTTTTGTCTATGCCCCGGGATGCGGCAGTTATCTCGCCATTATTACCCTGGCCGTTTCCGCTGAACTGGAGGCAGAAGCCTGTGCGCCAGCCTCCCAATGCCTTCCAAACTGCCGGCGCTGCATCGATGCCTGCCCGACCGGCGCCCTTTCCGAACCTTATAAAATGGATCCTTTGCGCTGCATCGCTTTTAATACCTTTGCCCCTGGCAATTTCCCCGGCGTTCCGGAGGAGATCCCCCATGCGGTACGGGAAAAAATGGGCAGCTGGATTTATGGCTGTGATATTTGCCAGGATGCCTGCCCGCGCAACCAAAAGAAACTTAAAGCGAAGCTGCCGCCCGATGCTTACCTGCACCGGGTGGCAGCCTCAATAACCCTGCCGCAGTTGCTGCACATGGATGAGCGTTATTACCTGGCAAAAGTGCAGCCCCTCCTGTACGGGTATATCTGGGAAAAGAAGTTCATTCAGCGCAATGCGGCCATTGCCTTGGGCAACAGCGGTGATAGTGCGGCCCTGCCGCACCTGGAGCGGGCCATGGGTGACCCGGAAGAGATGGTGCGCGCTTACGCCGCCTGGGCATTGGGCCGCCTTGGCGGACCGCGTGCCAGGCGAGCCCTGGAAAGGGCGCTGTGCCGCGAAACTGTTCCAGCGGTGAAGAAGGAAATTGTCGCTGCTTTAGCCT
The DNA here is from genome assembly GCA_029782095.1 of Bacillota bacterium. Taxonomy (GTDB): domain Bacteria; phylum Bacillota; class Dethiobacteria; order DTU022; family DTU022; genus JAKPEE01. The sequence continues at coordinate 20,258 of JAKOVL010000124.1, forward strand.
AGAACAGGGGTAGCGGACAAGTGCACCGGGAATGGTAGAAGCTTTTAGAAAGGGCTGCAGCAGTTTTACTCCATCATGCCATCCGGGACGGAGGCGATAAAGGCGCCCTGATAAGGCCGCAATGTTCCGGCAAATTCAACTCAGCTCCGCCGCAGCAGCTTATTAAAAAGTGCCGTTTCACTGGCAGGGCTAGTCCTGGTTCCGCTTCAATACAGCCATTTGGCCGGCTTAAATATCGCCTTCTTCCGGAACGATGCAAATAAAAACAAAGGGGTTGGTGCCGGTGTTGCGGTACTGGTGCTCGACACCTGCGGGGATAAAAGCGTAGGATCCTTCCCGCACCGGATAATCGGCCCCATTTATATGCACAGATCCTGTGCCGCTGACCATCCAGTTTATATGGGGCCAGGGGTGGCGGTGTCGTGGTGAGCAGCACCCCGCTTCCAGCGTAAACACCCGCATGACATAACCCTCCCACCCTTGCTCCGGGGAGATGGGGACCTGTTTAATTACCCCGGCAAGTCCTTCCAGATTAATCTTTTTACAATTGTCAATATGGCCGACAATCATATCACTGGCCTCCTCAAGATTTTTGCTACAACATTTCTTTACCATATGGCTTCAAACCTTTTGATCCTGCTAAACAAACAGCCGCTGGCCCTTAAATAATCCTGCAGGAGCGGCTGGCCATTTGCGGTCGGCAGTTGTTCAAAATTTGGCCCACATGTTATGATAATCTAAGCGACCAATGTGTTGTGGCGCCGAACCTACCGCAATCAGGGGGATAAAAAAATGATCAAGCTTGCCAAGGCAAGGACGGCCTTAAGGGTCCTGCTGCTGATTGCAGTCCTGGTCGTGGCAGCTGCTTATACTTTAAACTGGGCCCGCTTTGATTTTGACAGCAGTGAATATATCGATCGGGCTGTTATCTCTGCCGAGATGCCGGAACGCATCTCCCGCCTTGGGCTGCAGCTAACTTACAGTGAAGCCGGGGAGAGCGAGAATCGGTTCTTCCTGGAAAAATTGGCTGCCGGCCTGGAGCAGGCCGGCGCCGGGCAGGTGGTAATATTGCCCGACCTGATCTATTTAGATGCTGCCGGCGAAACCCTGGAAGGCATATTCCTGGTGACACTGCACCAGGAGCAGTCAGGCTGGCAGCTAAAACGGCGAGGGGTAAACTTGGTGAACGTCCACTTTGTTCCCTTGAGAAAAATGGCCATTTCTAATTTGCGTGCCGTCAGCACAGCCACCGGCAGGGCAGCCGGGTGGCTCAGTCGCGGTTATTTTTCTTCCCATATGCTTGAATTCGCCGCGGAGCAGTCAGCAAGAGCTATTGCCGGCGGTCTTGATTTGACGGCGCCGGCAGGAGGCGCCACCGCTGTGCCCGTTTACCTGGAAGATAACCTGTCTGCTGTTCCCATGGCCCTGGCGGTGATGCTGCCTCCCGACGCCCGGGTCCTTAGCGCCGCATTTCAAGGAGAATACTTTTTGCTTACATTTAGCACCTCCATGGAGGCAGCAGACCTGGAACCGCTTCTGACAGGAAACCTGGTCCATGAAATGGATCTAAAGCTAACCGCGGATTGGGTTAACTCTGCCGGAGCGCGCCGCAAAGCCACCTTTGCCTCCGCCGATCAGAGCTTCCAGGTTGAAGTATTCTATGCTTGCAGCAGCGATTACCGGGAAATTGGCGATTTTAAAGCGCCGCGCCGCTCTGCTGCCGATGAGTTAAAAATTGTGCATATAATCAAGCGGCCCGGCCCTTAACCTGGAGGGGAAGGATATGGATTTTATCACCCGCATAAAGGAGGAGGCTAATCGTTTTGTTGAGCCTGAAAAAGCGGCATTTTTTCCCCGCTTTTTCCAGGCCTTTCCCGGCGGCTACGGTGAAGGAGACCGTTTTATCGGAGTGAGGGTGCCGCCTTTGCGTAAAATTGCCCGGCGTTATTTCCGAGAGATCTCGCTTCAAGAAACAGAGCTCCTGCTGCAGGATCCTGTCCATGAATACCGGTTGACGGCCCTGTTTATGCTTTGTTATCGCTTTGAGAAAGCAGCTGAACCCGAGCGGGAAGAAATTGTGAATCTCTATCTGAAGAACCTGGCTTTTGTGAATAACTGGGATTTAGTTGACGCATCGGCACCTAAAATTTTGGGTGCCTACCTGCTGGAGCGGGATAAAGGGATCCTGTTTCAATTGGCTGCCTCAGGCCATCTGTGGCGGCAGAGAGTTGCGGTTGTGGCGACCTTGTATTTCATCAAGCATCATCGCTTCACCGAGACCCTGCAGCTGGCAAAGCAGCTGCTGCGGCACGAACACGACCTCATGCACAAGGCCGTGGGGTGGATGCTGCGTGAAGTAGGCAAGCGCGATTTTAAGGTAGAATATGACTTTTTGCGGGAGAACTACCGGCACATGCCCCGGACCATGCTCCGCTATGCCATTGAGCACTTCGATCCTGATCTGCGCAGACGTTTCCTGGAGGGACAGGTCTAGCGTAAAGATTGACGAAGCCATGACCGCTCCATTCAGAACAATGCCTTCAATCGAAGCTTCGTCATTTTAATATAAAGGAAGGGCACGGCTCCCGTGCCCTTCCTTTGGGGATGGCTTACGCTACGGCTCTTTGCTGTCCACCCACGGCAAAACGTTGTTGACGAATATTTTTTCCATTTTCACCTCCAGGGGTTGCAAATAGACTGAATCTATCAACTGGTATAGCCTCGAAACCTGCGGCATGATTTTCACGGCACCGGGTATGGCTTTAGTCACCCCGGAGATGACACTCCATGGATCCGTGTTAGATCCGTTGAAAGAAATATTGGTGGGGTTTTCTATACCATCTGAGTTCATATGATAGTACCCTTTTAACGCTACCGTAAAACCGCGTTCCAGGTTTTGGTCAAGGGGGGGGGCGGTATAGATCAGGTCTATACAATCACCCCGGGACATCCGCACCCGTTGCTCATCATTGAACTCGGAAATCACCGGATGAACATCGATTGACTGGTTCAACATAGAAGAATCAGGAGTCAGTTCGTGGACGGCAACAATTTCATTTTCCGAAAAATCGACCGTTACCCTGCCGATATTAAATAAGCCGGCGCCCGAGACGAAACGCACCTTGATCTGTTCTACTGATTCGTCGACTAAAGTAAGATCAAGGGGCACCAGGAATTCTTCGGTTAAATCCATTCCGGCTTTTATTTCGCCCAGGCGGACCCATTGATTGCCGTCCCACAACTCTACCCCCAGGTAAACCGTGGAGATAAAATCTTTGAACTTGGCCTTGAAGGGCGCCGTCTCCAACAGCTTTTCAATCCACCAGAGATTATTTATACCGTCAATGGTTTCCATGACCCACTCCCAGCCATCGGTAACTAAAGGTGTTTTCTTGCAGACAAGCATTAGCTTAGCTTCCGTGGAGGCTTCTGGCGGCCTGTTGAAGACTGCTTCATAAATATCAACGTATTTGCCTGAACGAAGGTCGTCCGGGCTGGAGCCTACAAATCCTGTTCCGCCAACTATGATCTCTGTAAAATCATTGCCTTCGGCGTCAGTAAAGGATACTGGGCCAGTTTTTTCTTTGATTGTGTGGGGCTTTCCATGAATATCGGCAAATACTTCCATAATTCCGCTGTCGGCGGGGTAATCTACCGCAACTAATTGGAAGCCGTTGACGAAAGATTTCTCTTCGAGCTCTTCGGCAATCCTGATATGGTAGGCACCTTCAACATTTTGCAATTGCCGCAGCGTCCCAAAAGATGTAGTCTCCAGAACTTTGTTCACGGCGAAAGGAATCGCTTCATGCTCAAAATAGTAGTGCGCCCCGTCATAGGAGTAGACAAAGGGGCAGGAAGCACCTCTAGAAAATGTAGCCTCCAATTCAAGATCTTCTTCAACAATAATGGTATAATTTTGATCTATGCTGACAATTTGACCGTCTATGGTCCAGTTAGTAAAAGTATTGTTGCCGATGGGATGGGCGTGAATGGTGATCTCGGCACCCTTTCCAGCTATGATATTTGCCTCCGCGGCAGCCTTTGTCGTTCCATCAACATGGCTGATGCTGACAGTGCCCAGCGTGGAGTCGTTTGATCTGACGGCAATGGTGTGCAACTGATCCGTGAAGTGGGCCGTGAGCTCGCAGTCTTCGGTTGCGGGAAACCTGTACGTGGATTTAGGATGGGAATTATCCGCCTCGCTCCAGTTGACAAAGGCGAAGCCCTCGTATGGTATGGCCCGCAGGGTGACCATTTCTCCTTCATAGTAAATGCCATCGCCGCGCACCCGGCCGCCGGGGTCAACGTTAACAGTAATAGTATAAGCGTTGAGAGGCTCAAAAAGGGCTACCAGCTGGCGGTCGCCTGTCGCGGGGAAGAGGAGAGTCGTCTCCGTAGAAATGAGGTTGTTATTTTCAAGCCAACCGGCAAATTTATAGCCCCGCTTATTGATGGCGATTAGCCTTACCTCCTCTCCACCGTACCACATGCCGCCTCCGGCAACCCGGCCTGCCCCGGCTGGTTCAACGACAACGTCGATGTTATAACCCTCAATCTTGTTGAAATTAGCGGTCAGGTGGCGATCCCCTGCCAGGTTATTTAAGGGCAAGGGGTTGTCAAGATAAACATGGCCATCTTCAGTCCAGTTTTCAAATTGGTATCCCCTTTTGGGGATGGCCGTCAGCCTGGCGCTCTCTCCTGCGAGATAACCACCCGTGCCGAGGACAATTCCGGCGCCGGCCGGAAGAACACTGGCGCCAACGGTATACTCGCCCGGCCTGAAGTGAGCATAAAGCTCGCGGGGGCCTTCCACTTGAAGGGTAATGTTGGGGCCGATTAGCCGCCCCGTCTCATCAGTCAAATCACGGCCGTTTTCAGACCATTTTACAAATACGTAATGATCGAAAGGCTGCGCGGTCAGTGTAACCGTTTGCCCCAGATCATACAGGCCTTTTCCCGCATAGCTGGCATCGTCGTAGACGAAGCCCGGACCGGTGATCCGACCGGGTTTCCCGGGCACAGCTTCTCCTTCGGGGCTGATCGGCCTGACGTTGACTGTCACCGGGTATGCTTCAACAAAGCGGGCCACCAGATCCGTATTTTCGGCTACCACAAATTCGTAGACGTTTTGATCGGTTAAAAACTCCCCTGCCGCGGTCTCCCAGCGGTCAAAGCGGAAGCCATAGAACGCCTCAGCCGTTACAACTACTTTCTCTCCCGCCGCGTAGTTGCCGCCGCCGCTTACAGCGCCGGGCATCACGTCCTCACCGCCCCCCCCGTCTACCAGCGCCGAATGGAGCCTGACCAGGCAGGTGGGCAGGAAATAAGCCGTCAAACTATAATCGTCATCCACCGTAAAGGTATAGTTCTTGCTGTAACTGGCGATGTTCCCGTCACCGTCCAGCCAGTAGGCAAAGCGGGAACCGCTCCGGGAGAAGGCATAAACAGTGGCCTGGCTGCCCCTGGTAAAGATGCCGCCGCCCCTGACTTCACCTGCCCCTACCGCCGCGACACTTACTTCATGTGTGCCAACCCGGTTAAAAATGGCTTCCAGGAGACAATCCTGTTCCGCAGTAAAAGTAAAAGCCGCCTTATCGGAAACAACTGTTCCGTCTTTTTCCCAATGACTGAATTGGTAGCCCGGCTCCGCCTGGGCGACCACGGTGGCCGGCTCGCCGTGTACATGCTTGCCGGCTCCTTTTAGGGTCCCTCCCGCGGACGGAATAGCCTTGAGCTGGACCTCCACCGGAGGCAGAAATCGAGCCGTTAAATGGCGGGTCTGGGTAAGGGTAAACTGATACTCCGGCTCCCCGCTCAGCATCAGGCCGTTTTCGTACCAGCCCAAAAACCTGGCTTTTTCAGCCGGCTGGGCTTTAACCGTGATTGCCTTGCCCAAAATGTACCTGCCCTCCCCTTGCACGGAGCCTCCCTCCGGCGGTTCGGCTGACAGCCGCACCTCATGGGTCGGTAAGAAGTGGGCCGTTAAGGTCGGATCAGGCTTGCTATTTAAAAATAATACCGGGCTTCTGCTTACGATGGTAGCATTGCCGCTTGGCCCAACCGTCCATTTTTCAAAGCCATGATCTTCGTCCGGCACCGCAATGAGCATATACCTGGCACCGCCTATGACCTTGTCAGGAGCGTTAACGGTGCCGTTTCCGCTTACTGCAACCTCGACCGGAAAAACCGGGGCAAACACCGCTTTTAGGGAGCGGTTGCGATCAAGTTCAAATTCATATTCAGCTTGATCTACGGATTGCAGCCTTAATCTAAGCCTGCCGAGGTTGAGGCCGCCCCTGCTTCCCGCCGCCTCCGTCCAGCCTACAAAAGCATAGCCCGGGTGGGCCTTGGCTTTAACCTTGACCCTGGTCCCTTCCAGGGCCCTGGTATGCGTTGTTTCCACGGATCCCCCTGGTGTGGCGGAAAGGTGGACATGGTAATAAGGCGCGAAATGGGCTTTCAGCGTACGTGATTTTTCTGCGGTGAAGCTGTATATGGGACTGGTGCTAACCAGTTGATCATTTTCAGTCCATTTCACGAATCCGTAATTGTCGGCGGGATGGGCTGCAACGGTAACCCGCTCTCCCTTCACAGCGCTGGTTGGAGCTGTCGCCCTTCCGCCCTTAGTCGATTCCACATTAATCGCAAACATGGGGGTGAACATCGCCGTTAAGGTGATGTTATCCTCCAGGGCAAATTCATAAATTGGATCGGTGCTCACTTTGATCCCGTCTCTCATCCAGGCGCTGAAAATATAACCGGAGGCGGGCTCGGCGACTACGGTTAGCGGCTCCTTCGCCTCGCTCAAATCAATTTGATGCACGCCCGGGGAGGGAAAAAGCTCTCCCTTCCCTTCCACCTTTAAGGTTAAGGTATAGTGACTTGGGAGATCTTCGATAAATACTGCCCGCACATCGTGGTCGGAATCCATAGTTAAGGTGGTCCGGGGGCTGTTCCTATCGGCGGTCTCGCCCTCCCAGTGGCTGAAGACCCAGCCTTCTTCAGCCCGCGCCTCAAGTATAACCAGCGAGTCTTTGGCAAAAGTAAAAACGCCTTCACCCGGATCAACCACGCCCCGACCGCTTATTGAGAGCGTAAGAACGCTCTGGTCAGTTTTTTCTCGAGTAAAGAGGCGAAACCCGTAAACAACGGTCTCCACGGTCAGGGCCAGAAACAGCAAGGCCATTACAGCCGCCCATACCGGTTTAATCTTTAAATCAGCCATGCCCTTTAATCACCTGCCTTATGGATATCTATACAGTGATGATTACACTGCACCCGCCGGTTCACCCTGCGGAATACCCCTCTCCGGAATATACATCTTAGCGGTCAACCGGCTAGAAGCGGCCGGCTTCTTTAACACCTTCTTCTTGCATCCGGGGTGCTTCCATTTGCCGGCCGGAAAAATAGCTCAGTACTGCGAGGGCAGCGGCCAGCGCTCCCCATAAAAACAGATCATAATAACCGGTGGTGAGCCCCCCGATAATGCCGATCAAGGCGTTCAGAATAAAAATAGCCATGGAAATCATTGCTTTGACCATGATAAACGCGGCGCCCAGCGCGAAAAGTAAACCGGCTATTCTTCCCAGCAGCCCGCCCAGGGCAAAGACATCATCTGCGAACATAAGGCCGCCGATGCTGACCAGCCACGATTGGATAAAAATGATAGCCATGAAAGTCAGGCTGAGAATCAATATGGCTTTTTTCATTTTAGAGGCCTCCTCTTTTCTAAATAAAGCGCCAGATAAACCGGGTAAAGAATCCCGGTACCGCCAGCTTATATAGCTCGATTAACTCGCGGTTAATCCCGTGGCTTAATTCGCTGAAAGCCCTATCCAGGTATTGCGCAAAATCTTGATTATCCACGAAAGCAGCCAGGCTGTCTAAAAGCAGTGTCCCCGGGGATTGATTTACGGCGCCGATCATCTCCATCACGGCGAGCTGGATGAACCCGGCCATCTGTTCGTGGGTGATAAAATCAGCTGCCAGGTCCAAAAGAATCCCGGCGACGGTTTCGCCGATCAGGCTGGCACGCTGTTCATTCTGGAAGAAAAGAGCGATTTTGTGGGCTGGAAAATTGTTGATCAAATCGGATAGAGCGGCGACAACGCTGTCATCGCTTCTGATAATTGCAGCTACCTTGCCCAGAGCGAAATTGGGGAGAGCGTCATGCAAAACATTTAGAGCCCGCTCATCTTCGCGGAGCATCGCTTCCGCCTCTGCCAGCGGCACGGCGGTGGCAATTTCCCGCGAGATCTCTTCCAGGTTCACACCTCGCAGCTCTTTCCTGATTTGCTCGGCAAGGATATCGAGGGGCAAATTGATCACGATCCTGGTTAACACTATCTGTGAGGCGGCCTGCAAATCATCTTGATTTGACAAGAGCGCCTGGGCCACATCATTCCATGGCTCCGGGCTGCTGAGGGCGCCGCGCAGGGCGGTATTGATATCATCCTGGTGCTCTGCCAGGAAAGAACCGCTGGCCGAGCGGAACACTGCAATGAGGGCCTCGCTCAAAGCTTCGGCCCGGCTGGGGGTAAGCAGCCCGGTTAAACTTAAAACCCAATCCCGGTAGGTGCGCGGCTGTGGATCTAATTCAGCATTATATTGAACGTCACCGTAGACCAGCCAGTTAAAGAAGCCGTCCCGAATTAACTCGGAAGGAACCGGCGCTATGGAACCGGCCACCATGCCGCGCAAATTGTTAATCGCATCTCCGGCCAGTTGTGCAATTAATCCTTGCCAGGTTTCATTAAACATGCTGATTTTCGTCTCATCCCTAGGAGTGTTTTCCCTGGCACGGTCCCGGGCTTCAATCATGATATAGGTGAGAGATTCAGTGAAATACTCCTGATATTCACCTCTTTTTACGAACTCGTCCACCAGGGAGGTCAGCACCTTGTCGAAGATGTTCCCCCTTTGGCCGCCGCCGATGTTGTAGGTATCAGCAGTGATACTTTCGGCGGCCTTGGGTAGAGTATACGCGGCCAAATCTCCGCCAAGTTCAGCCAGTGGGGCTTCATTTAGGATTAAAACAAGGATTTCCGCCAGACAGCTCCTGAACCTGGGGTCTGACAGCAGGTTTACCGTGGCCTCGTAGCTGTGGCCCATCATTAACTCTAAAAGATCGCCTGTTACAGCCAGCAGTTCTTGATTATTCACGAAATGGGCCGCTAAATCGGGCAAATCGCTGACCAGGCCAACCAGACTCTCTTCAAGGACCGCCGCCACTCTCTCGTCGGCCAGCAAAGCGGCCAGCGAGCCCGCGGTGCCGTGGTAGCTCTCTTCCAGAATCGCGGCGAGCAGGCGGTTGAAGGTCCGCTCCAGCTTCGGATTCTCCAGAAGAGTGGCCAATGTGTCTTGAATAAAGTAATGCAGATCTTCATCGGTAAGCAGGTCGCGGATTACCGTGAACATAAACTCGAGATCGCGGGCCAGCCGGGGATCTTGCAGGAATCCGGCGATTACCTGCCCCAGGGTATGGGCCAGCCTTTCATCGCGGATAATCTCGGCGATGAATTCAAGTTTGTCATCAATGCCTTCTCTAAACTGCTCGCTGCCGACCAGATCCCAAATGATCTCATCCAGTACGGCAGCCAGCGCCGGATCATGCAACAGCGTGCTGATATATTCGCTAAGGGAAGCCGCGGCCGCATTCAGTTTATCTTCATGTTCAGCCAGGGAAGCGGCAGGTGTTTCAACGCCTGCCAGGTAATCCTTGACCGGCAGTAAAATCTGCCCCATCGTCGTGAAAAAGCTTTCACCTTCCGGGACAGCCGGGGCGGTAGGTTTAGCCGCCGCGGCGGCGGAAAGGGCCGGGCTTAAGGCCAGGAGAACAAGGAGAAGAAGAGGCAGCACCCTTTGCCCCATAATCTTGAAACGGCCCATAATTTTTTTCTTAAGCCTTAAATGTCGCTTCACGGCTTTATTCATTATTTCCCCTCCTCAAACCGGGTATGAACATGTTTTCACGGCCCATGATTTTTCCCGGCGGATAGTTCATGAACAGCCAGCCCCTTCCCCCGGAGCGCTGCTGGAAACACGTCCCCGGAAACCCAGGCGGTCTTTAATTGTGGCGATCAATTTATTAAGCAATTCAGCTGCCTTGCCGCCGCTATATTCAATCAGTCCAGCGTTGCCGGTGATGCGCTCCACGGTGTTGAAAATCCCGGCGGCCAGGGTGTAATCCGCCTCGGCCACTTTCTCGTTAATTACATCAGCCTGGAAGAGGATCAGCCCGGGATCCCTCAGCAGATTGCCGACGAAACGGGATTTCATATCGGCAATCGTGTAACCCATGCGGTAAGCACGCTCTTCTTCATAGAGAAAATTGTTCAGATAGACAACTGGGAATGAGGCTATCCTTTGTGTCAGCGCTTCCAGGATGTCATCGTCAAGCCGCAATAAAGGCCGTAAAGGATCAAGGTTCAGATCAACGCCGAAATCACCCACAATTCCTCTAAAATCATCGCTCGTCCGAAGGTTGGCAATTAAATTTAGCGGCAGGGCGAGGAAGGTATTTTCTAACAGCGTTTTGATACCCGGATGATCACGGAGCAGTATTTGCATTTCATTTAAAGGCAGCGCCCTAAGGCCATCGCGCAGGATTGCGGCTGGTTTTTCATCCTTACGCAGGTGATTGACAACGGCGTGCAAGCGGTTTTTATCCGTGAAGATTAACCCCAGGTTGGTTAGAAACAGGTTGGTGATTTCCTCCTCGTTGCCGACGATTTCTTCTCCCAGCTCTACAGCGCTTTTGGCCAAGGGCCTGGCGACATAGTGGCGGGTAAAATCTTCATCCAGGAAGCTGCTTAGATATTCTTCCATAAACTTCCCGGGCGCCGGATAGGGTGTGGGCAGGTCCGGATCAAGCCATTCCAGGAAAGTCTCGGTGAAAAAGTATACGCCGTTGTTGAAACCCATCTGCAGGTAATAATCATAAATCCGGAGAGGCAAAATGTTTAGCACGATTTCACAAACGGTAATAAAGCCGTCAAAAGGCGCGGGACACTCTGGATGATCCGCGTACTGGTTTATATAGAGGGGGTTTGCAGCGGGATTATCAGGGTCAAATTCGTAACCATAAAAATAATCCTTCAGTGTACCCGGCCAGTCTTCCGAGGGCACAAAATCATCGGTATGGGGATCGATATCAGGAGGAGCAACCCCTTCAGGAGGCGCGACCCATACATAAACCTGGTAGTCGGTCGCCTCATCGCCCTCCAGGCCGAAATATTCATCCCAGGTCTTCCAGGTATGACCGCGGGGTTCGAAGGTGCCAAATCCAAACCCACTTGCTTCCAAATCAAATACAAGCGGAGTGGTTTCCGTCACCGGGTCGTCGGGATCGTAGCCGATATAATACTCAGGGTTCCGCCCTGTCCATTGGATGGAGATCACCCGGGCCTGGTGCAACACATGTTCCAGCAAAGCGATAAGATCGGCGTCTGTGAGCAAATCTCCGACCAGCCGGCCGACAGCACGGTTCATCTCCGTATCGGTCAGCAGCCGGGCAAGGGCATCTTCCAGGGCCTGCGCCAACTCCACGTCGGCGAAGAAGGCCTGCAGCGCGTCAAGACAGCCCTTCTGCTTTACGCCGTTTATCTCCAGGCCCTTTAAAACGCTCTCCAGGTGTGCTCCCAAAAAGCCCCATATCCGTGGGTCTTCCAATAAATCGGCCATAAAGTCCATCGTCGCTTCAGGGGCTACCTGCAGAATTTGCTGCAGCATCATTTTGGTGTCTTCGTGATCCAGCAAGTCTGCAGGCAAATTGGCCAGGGGTCCGGCCAGGTCGCCGCTTAGCGAAGCGGCTCCTTCCTTCAGTCCTTGCGCCAGTTTATCCACCGCTTCCTGCGAATCCATCCCCAGGCTTTCCACGTTGAAACGATAGGTCTCTCCCTTTTCGCCAGGCAGCAGGCCCGCCAGCAGCCCGTTGATTTGCTTCGCCAGGCTAAGCGGCTCAAGTAAAGCGGTAAGTTTCGGGTTCAGGCCGGGCAATTTGTCCTCCAAATCTGAAGCTAAGTTCTCGGCCTCCAGCTCCTTCAACGGTTCGGCCTCCGACATCTCGGCCAGGAAATGGTTGATCACCGTAAACCGCTCTTCCGTGGATAGATCCGCTGCCGTCCGGTAATCGAGCAGATAGCGGGAGATGCTTTCATCCAGGAAGGAGGCCGCGCCGCTGTCTCTGAACGCCGCCAGGGTGAGCAGCCACGCTTTGCTCAACTCCCCGGTAACGGTTTCCTTGGCCAGCAAGTCGTCAAGGGCTGTTCTGGCTGTGTCGCGAGATTTATGAAAAAAGGAAAAACCGGCGAAAAGGTTCTTCAGGTAAGGCCCGCCCAGCCGCTTTAGCTCTCCCCAGAGGGCTGCTCCCAGGCTGCGGCCGTAGAGGATCAAACTATCCGCCACCGGCCTGGAGCGCTGCTCCAAGTCTTCCCGGTAGGCCTTTAATCTCTCCTCTTCTCCGGCAATTTCCAGCAGTGCCGCCAGAATGATTTCGGCATTGCTGCTGTCGGCGGTAATCTTTTCCGGGTAAGCTCCGCCCAGGTCGAGGTAAAACTGCCGCAGCCTGGCTTCGCTCCTCAACTCTTTGATGATCGCGGTTTTACGGGGATCTTCGGGAGCAGGGTCGGTCAAGCTTTCAGCGATCCCGTGAAGCAGCGCCTCGGCGATGCTATAACCCAGTTCGTCAGCGTGGTCCCGTACATAAGGGGCAAGCTCCTCCAGGGGGAGCCTGTCGACAAGTTCAAACAGCTTGCCCACCCATCCCTTGACCTGTTCTTTACTAAACAGGTCTGCCAAGACATCGAAAGGGAGCCCGGCCATTAAGCCGCCGATTTCAGCAAGACCTCCCCCCGGCGACCCCTCTCCAGCGGCCAAAGCCGCCTCTATGATGTCGCGGATCGTCTCCGCGAACAACTGGTCACAATCCATATAAAGATCAAACAGATCGCTGGCCACAAAGGTTTCTTTTACGGCAACACTGAGGAGCTCCCGCCAGGTGGCTCCGTTGTAGCCCTGCGCCTCCGAGGCCAGCAGCGCTTCAGTAATGGCCTGCAGATCAACCTCAGCAAGGTGCCGGGCAAGCAAGCCCTGCAGCTGCTGCTCTGCATCACCGAAAAGCGTTGTTTTCAACCCGGCCAGAGCCTCCCCAGCGGCGGCGGAGAAAGCCTCCATGATCTCGTCGATATAACCGGCCTCCTGGCCAAAATAGCGCTGCAAAATAAGGGCCAGCTCTTCTTCTTTTTGCTCCAGAACAAAGAAAATGCATTCGAACCAGTAATTTAAGTAGTCGCCGCCGGTGCTGTTGAGGGCATCCAGCAGGTCTACCTCAATTGGCAAACCTCCGCCGCCTTCACCGGGGATACCCTCCCCGCCGTGCTCGCCGTAGTGATCAATAATGTTGCTTATTTCCGCCCCGATCTGGGCCAGGATAGCGCTTATTTCCGCGTTGATTTCGTTCAAGATCGGGTCAACGAGGGTGTCGGTTTCGCCGGCAAGCCGCTCAACCAGGCTGACCAGCAGTGTTTGTAAAACCAGGTCATCCATGATCTTCTCTGCGAGCAGCGCCGGCAAGCCCGGGAAGTGGTCGGGATTATCCGCGTTGCCCAACAGCGGCGCCAGAAATAACCCGAGTAGCTCCTCAAGGGCTTGATTAAACTCTGCGTCTGCTTCGAGCCGCTGGAGATATAAATTTTGCAGCCCGGGATAGGTTGTACTGCCGTCACCTTCCATAAAAAGCATGATATTGTGGAGAGCCTGTTTAATTCTCGGATCCCTGGAAAGCTCATCGAAATGATTGCTTAGCGGTTCAAGAAAAATAGCTAAAAAGTCTCTCAAGACACCGTTCAGTTCCTGGAGTGCCGCTTCATCCTGGAGGTTGGAGAGGAAACCATCGGCTAATTGGGACAGTGCCTGGATTAGTTCAAAAGTTAAATCGTTGATACCGGGGTCGTTTAACAGATCATTAATGGCCTCGCTTAAGTAAGTGCTGATTTGATCATCTTTTAACAGGACCTTAAGATCGGAAGTTAATTGCTCCAGCAAACCGAGCAGCTTTTCGTCTTTCAAGTGTTCGGCGATGACTTCCCCCAATATTCTGGACAGCCGGGGATCCCGCAGGATTTCTCCTGCTACGGTTGCGGCATCGAACGAGGCGAGACGTTCGTCCGCCATGATCTCGTTGATCACTTCACTCAAGACACTCTCCAAACGCTCATCTTGCCATAAGCCGCCGAAATAGCCGCTGATTGTGGCCAGAATGGGTTCGAACAAGGCTTCCGCGAACAGGCCATCCGGTTTTTGGTCGAGCTCTTCAGTGGCAGCGGCCATATCTGTGCGATCAAATAGATCACCAAAATATGGGGACAATCTCTGGGGAAGCCCCGTGGGCGCGCTTTTGGCGGCCGCGGCTGCACCGGCAAGCGGGTTGACAAACAGCAGCATGGCCAACCAGAGTACCAGTAAATGCCTCCACCTCTTACTTTGGTTCATCGCCTGATTAAACCCCCTTGGTACTGAGGAATAAAAGAAAAAGTAATTTACGCAAAAGAGCGGAAAAAATTGCGGCGGTTGTTTCTGCTTGAAAGATCGTTGGGTGATAAAAAACCGCCAGACAAGAAGAGGAAAATTCCTGTGGCGGTTAATTATTAAGATAATTATTTCATATTGCTGTGGGTACGTTAGCCCGGTGCATTCTCTTATGTTTATATATTCTTATATTTTTTGAAAACTCCTTTTTTATTTAAAATTTTTTGATAACGTTACTCACAGTGCCCCGTCCATTATTGGCCTCGGGAATGCATTATTTGTGCAGGGCCAGAAATCGCTCCATGTAGTAGAGAAAAAGCTGGTTATAGTACCCGGTAAATTGAAAATCGCTGGCGTGGGCGGCCAGGGGCAGGTAAATGACCGCACAGGCTTCATTTCCCACCTCAAGGTAGCGTTCTTTAAAAGAGCGGGCAGTTTCCCAGGGGACCATCCCGTCACTGCGGCCCTGGTAAATCAGGCAGGGAGGGCTGTCCGGCCGCACCAGCTGCTCCACATCGATCCACTCCGGAGCGCCGCCGATGGCTTCCAGAATCGGCATTGCCTTATTGGCAGGGTAGAAAGGGATATACCCCTTGACCGTAATGGCCGGGTTGAAGATTGCCTCGTGCTCTCTCCCGGCCATGGCCAGGGCCATGGCCGTAGTCAGGTGTCCTCCGGCCGAGCCTCCGGAAATGAAAACAGAGTCCAGGGAGGCGCCGTACTTTCCGGCATGCTCAGCCAGGTGGTCGGTAAAGATGCCCAGATGGCGCACCATATCATCCAGGGTGAAGGGGCCGCGAACAGTGGCGGGGGCGGCAACAGCAGAAATATCAGTATCTTTGGGGATTAAAGCGGCCACGGAGGTCAGAAAGCCGTGCAGGTTCATAATATCAGGCAGGGTAACCAGGCTGGTCAGCCCATACTGGACGTCAAAAACAGTATAGCCTTGAGAGGCCAGGTATTTATTCATCTGCATCATATTGGCGAAGCCCTTGTCTCCGGCTATCCAGGCGCCGCCGTGAATACGGATAATGGTGGTGCCATAGCCAGGCAGATCCGGTTGAGTCAATAAAGGTTTGTAGACATCAAAATAGAGCTTTATGCCCCGGTCAACACCTTCTGTTCCCTCGTAAAAAAGGATGTCACGCTCTACAGTGTAGCCATTTTGGGGATACCCTAGAAAATAGGCGGGCAGGGAGAAACGGTGCTTGAGGAAATGCTTTTCGGCGGCCGGATCCAGGCGTGCCGGCCAGTCTTCGCCGAAGGCGGCCCTGAACTCATCCTCGGCTTGCTTTGCTGCTCCCGGGGTAAGCAGCAGCGGTAGAAGGAACACTAGGAACAGCACCAGCCCGGCCAGCCCAACAATGATGTTTACAGGGCAACCCGGTTTCCCGTATAATTTCAAGATCCAGAGGGTCAAAGCCGCGTAAAAAAAGGCTAAAAAGAGGGCGCTCTGGGAAATCCAGATCTGGAGCAGGCCGGCGTAATCGGTGAGCAGGATGTAGGCGTTGAAAAAGCCTGAAAGCAGGACTAAAAAGAGCTTAATCAGCAGCAAGATCCTGCCCCCGGAAGGTCGCGGCGGGTTTTCGCCCTGGTCAAAATATTCTCCGGCCAGGCTCCGGGTCAGCCCGGCGTGGAGCAGGCCGGCAATCAGCACGGCAAAGTAGCCTGGGTAAACCAGGAAAAATTGGACTAGCGCTTCCGTGCGGGGCGCGTAAACGGAGTTGGCCACCGCCCCTCCCAGGCCCATCAAGCCCACGGAGACCATGGAAATGATCAGGTAGGCGGTACCCCACCGCTGCAGCCTTTTCCCGGCGCCTTTAGTATAATTCAGGAGTACCAGCAGCAGGTTTAAAGCCAGGGCCGCCAATAGGGCGATCCCGAACAGCGTCGGCAGGACGGCTGCTCTCCCGGCGGCGATAAAGTAGACACCATAGACCATGGAGGCAAAGTTCAGGGCTAATGCGGCAGCAGCCAGTGGTTGGCGTATCTCCCGGTGCATATTAATCCCTCCGGTTGGTTTAATGGTGGCGATTCCGCCACAATTCTCATTTTATTCTACACAACTTTGCCTGTTCCTTCATTCTAAAAAAACTGTGGCACAATTATGGCAGGCGGCGGCAGGATTTCAGAATGTCCTGGGGAAGGCGAGGCGAGTAAAGGGGCTGGGGCTGCGGCTTTTTGCAGCCATGGAGCCGGGACACGGCTTTAATCATGAAACAGCCGGGGCAAATTATCCCGGAAGGGAGGGTAGACGATTCCTTTTTCCGTGGCCAGCGCAGTAATATTTTGGTGGGGCGTGATGTCAAAGCCGGGATTATATACCTTGACATTGTCCGGTGCAATGGCTTTGCCGCAAAGGTGGGTGACCTCGGAAGCGCTTCTTTCTTCAATGGGGATATCTTTTCCTGTTGCTGTATTTAAATCGATCGTCGGGGTGGGGGCAGCCACATAAAATGGAATCTTATAATGCCTGGCCAGGATGGATACACCGAGGGTCCCGATTTTGTTAGCCACATCACCGTTGGCCGCCACCCGGTCACAGCCCACCAGGACAGCATCAATTTTCCCCTGGGACATGACCATGGCCGCCATGTTATCGGTAATCAGGGTAACATCCATGCCGGCCTGCTGCAGCTCAAAAGCGGTCAGGGCCGCACCCTGCAGCCTTGGCCTGGTTTCATCGACATATATTTTTAAATGCCAGCCTTTTTCCGCGGCCAGGTAAAGGGGAGCCGTGGCTGTGCCGTAAGCCGAGGTGGCCAGAATACCGGCGTTGCAGTGCGTAAGGATCCCCATGTTGTCCCGCAGTAAAGTTAATAAATTTTCTCCGATACGGCGGTTGATTTCTTTATCTTCAGCATGAATTTGCATCGCTTCCTCGCGCAGCGCTTCTTTGATGCGGGCGACCGGAAGCTGCTTGAGCTTGCGGGCCGTGGCCTTCATTCTATCCAGGGCCCAAAACAAGTTGACAGCGGTGGGCCGGGAGGAGGCCAGGGCGGCTGCTTTTTTCTCCAGCACATTGTAAAATTTAGCAAAATCTTGCTCCGGGCAGTTTTTTACGCCCAGATAAAGGCCGTAGGCTGCGGCAATGCCGATCGCCGGGGCTCCTCTCACTTTCATCTCCCTGATGGCTTCCCCAACCGCTTCGGCCGATGCGAGTGTTTCATGAACGATGGCGCCCGGGAGCTTGGTCTGGTCAATGATCACCAGTTTTTCTTCTTCCCATTGAATTGGATTGAGCAGGGCCAAGGGAAAATCCTCCTTGCGCTTCGCCTTTGTACCTATACATCTTAATCTTGATTCAATTCTGCCGCATTTTATTCCTGCCCTGCCTCATAAAAAAAGAGGTTCAGTTTTTGTTCAGCATTTGCTATTAAATATGATTTATAATAATGCATGGAAGGTGTACGCCATAAGGCAGTGAGGTTTCCCCGTTCTTTGGGGCCAGGAGGCCAAATGAAAGGGAGGTTCGCCATGATTGAAATTGTCAATTTGTCAAAAAGTTACAACCGGGGTGCCATAAAAGCCGTTGATGGGCTTAATTTAAAGGTAAAGCCCGGAGAAATCTTCGGTTTTCTAGGCCCCAATGGCGCAGGCAAAACCACCACTATAAAAATGATGGTGGGCCTGCTTAAGCCGGACAGCGGAACCGTAACCATAAACGGCTATAACATTTTGGAGGATCCGCTGGCAGTTAAAAAATCCATTAGCTACGTACCGGACACGCCGGAAGTATATGAGAAGTTGACGGGGATTGAATATCTTAATTTCCTGGGAGACGTTTACGGTGTCTCCGGGGCCCTGCGCAAAGAGAGGATTTCCACCCTGCTGGACCTCTTTGAGCTTGGAGGGGCTGTTGGCGATTTAATTCAATCTTATTCACACGGCATGCGCCAGAAAATTGTGCTGGTGGGCGCCCTGCTGCATGAGCCGGAAGTGTTTATCCTGGACGAACCCATGGTTGGATTGGATCCCAGGTCCTCCAATAATCTTAAGAACTATATGCGCGACCATTGCGCTAAAGGAAAAACCGTATTTTTCTCCACGCATATCCTGGAAGTGGCCGAGCGGTTGTGTGATCGCATCGGCATCATCCACCGCGGCCGTTTAATTGCCTGCGGCACGATGGAAGAACTAAAAGAGCTGTCTGAAAGCAAGGAAACCCTGGAAAATATTTTCCTGGAGCTGACTGAAAGATGAAAGCGCTGAAGCTAATCGGGTTGCAGATAAAGGTGAATTTCGGCATTTCGGCGTTGCGCTGGTATCTGAAAAATGATTTAAAACGTTTCTTCGGCAGTGTGGGCCTGGTCTTACTTGTTGCGGTCAGCATAGGCCCCCTCTTTTTCCTTTACCTGAGCATGCTGCAGAGCGCCTACGATCTTGCCGGTGCGCTGGGGCAGCCAGGGGCCATTATTGCTTCGGCGGTGGTGCTGTCCTCTCTGCTGGTCCTTGTTTTTGGCCTGACCTATGTTATGTCCGTATTTTATTTTTCAAAAGATTTATCTTTGCTGGTTCCCCTGCCGCTTCTGCCGGGAGAGATCCTGGGCGCCAAGTTTACCGTGGTGCTGCTCTATGACTACTTGACAGCCGCTCCCTTTTACCTGCCGGCGCTGTGGGTTTATGGAGTAAACAGCGGCTCAGGCCCCCTTTACTGGATTGCTGGCATCATGATCTTTTTGCTGGTGCCGGTAATTCCCCTGGCACTAACTTCCGCCTTTATGCTGCTGCTCATGCGCCTGACCAACTTGAGCCGTAAACGGGACACTCTGCGGTTAATCGGGTTGTTCGTCTTTTTGGCTATCCTGCTGGCCGTCAATTTTTTTCTCACTACCATTCCGGCGGGGGAGGAGATGCAATACCTGGAAAAGATCCTCCTGGCAGAGGAGGGACTTGTGCATCACTCCACCCGGGCATACCCTCCCGCCCTTTTTGCCGCCCGGGCCCTTACTGCAGGGGGGGTGGAGTCGCTGCTGAACTTTGCCTGGTTCTTGGGAATCAGCCTGGCGGGAGCTGCCCTGGTCCTCTGGCTCGGTCAGAGAATGTTTTTCCAGGGATTGATTGGCGCATCGGAAGTGGAGCGGGGCAAAACGCTATCCCGGGAGGAACTGGCCCGGAGGACCGCCGGGGCCTCCTCTCCGGCCCTGGCCATTGCTATGCGGGAAATAAAATATTTGCTTCGCACCCCCATTTATCTCTTTAACAGCCTGGCCATGATTGCAGTTGTTCCCGTGGTGTTGTTGATTTCACTAATTACCGGGGGCGGATTGGAGTCGCTTTTGTCCATCCTGCGGGATGGGGCTCCCCGGATGCTGCAGATTTTGGGCGGCGCCGCTTTCATCGGAGTGATGGCCTTGTTTACTCCGGCAGCTTCCAGCTCCTTTTCCCGGGAAGGAAAACTATTTTGGATTTCCCAGGTTATTCCTGTCCCGCCGCAGGAACAGATCCGGGGGAAGATGGTTTATTCGCTGCTTATCGCCGCCCTGGCCGTGCCTGTTGTGGCCCTGGCGGGCATACTGCTTTTGTCCTGGGGTATTGTTGATGTGCTTCTGGCAGCACTGGCCGGCATGGTTTTAAGCCTTCCGGCCATTACTTCCAGCTTGCTAATCGATCTGCTCAGGCCTTACCTTACCTGGGATAATCCCCAAAAGGCGATTAAACAGAATCTTAATGTTCTGTTTGGCATGGTGGCCGGGGGCGGTCTCTACTACCTGCTCTATCTTGCAGGGCGCTATGTTTACGAGAGCACCGCGGCGCTTCTGTCCGTATACCTGGTTGTTTTAGGAGGAGCGGCCCTTGCAGGTTGGACTCTCTACCTTGTTTTAATGAAGATCGCACCGGCCCGCTATCGCGATATTGTTGTTTAATACGGTTTTTTCGGCTGTTTGACTTTTTCATCATCGGGTCCACGTCTTTTGGGCTGATTAGAAGGAAAAGTGTTTGTTCAGAAAGAAAGTTAGGTAAGTAACATGCTTTTTCGGGCTGCTGCGAGGGTCATATGTTAACATAGATAATTAGCCGTACCGGCGTGCTGGACAGGCGGTCGCTCACAGGACCTGGCTCCTTCAAACGAACATTGATCATCGCTGCGGCTGGTGCAAAGTTAAATAAACAGATTAGTAAGCCAGGCGGCGTCTTATGGCTGGTGTGCCCAATCGATTGCTTGAGAAGTTTGACCAAAGAAGGGAGCAGAATATGAATATTAAACCGGCAGTAAAACCAAAAAATGCACACTTTTCTTCGGGACCCTGCGCCAAATTCCCCGGGTACAGCCTGCAGGCCCTTGCCCATGCACCCCTGGGCCGCTCTCATCGCAGCGCCACCTGCAAAGCGAAACTGGCTGAATCCATTGAGAAAACCAGGGAGCTGCTGCAGATCCCGGAAGATTACCGTATTGGCATTGTGCCCGGCTCCGATACAGGAGCCTTTGAGATGGCCATGTGGAACCTTCTGGGGAAAAGGCCGGTAGATGTAATCTTTTTTGAATCCTTCGGCAAAACCTGGGCCGATGACATTCTGGAGCAGTTACAGTTAAAACAGGTCCGTCTTATCGAGGCCGATTACGGTGATCTTCCCGATCTATCTCAGGTGGACTTCAGTCATGATGTGGTTTTTACCTGGAATGGGACCACCAGCGGGGTTAAGATTCCCAGCGGCGATTTCATCCCGGTTGAAAGGGAAGGCTTGACCTTGTGCGATGCTACTTCAGCGGTTTTTGCCATGGAGATTCCCTGGGAAAAACTTGATGCAGCCACCTTTTCCTGGCAGAAGGTCCTGGGGGGAGAAGCGGCCCACGGTATGCTCATCCTCTCCCCCCGTGCCGTAGAGCGCATCGAGAATTACGATCCGCCGTGGCCTCTGCCCAAGATATTCCGCTTGAAGAAAAAGGGAAAACTGATGGAGGAGATTTTTAAAGGCTCCACGATTAATACTCCTTCCATGCTTTGCAATGAAGATTACCTGGCCGCTTTAGACTGGGCCAAATCCATCGGCGGCCTCAAGGAGTTGATCAGGCGCAGCGAAGCCAATCTAAAGGTTGTTGAAACCTTTGTTTCCGAGCGGCCATGGATTGATTTCCTGGCCCGGGACCGGGCCTATCGCTCCAACACTAGCGTTTGTCTAAAGTTATCTCTGCCTCCGGAAAGAGTGAAACAGCTGGTCAGGCTCCTGGAAGAAGAAGGGGCGGCTTATGATATCGCTTCCTACCGGGAGGCCCCCCCCGGACTGCGCTTCTGGTGCGGGGCCACGGTAGAAAAAGAAGATCTAGAATTGGCGCTGCGCTGGCTGGAATGGGCTTACCATGAGGTTAAAGCTTGACCGGTGTAATACGGGCGGGACCCAGCCGGGCACCTTGTGAGCAGGGATTTTGAGTTGCAGCCAGGCCGGAAAAGTGCAGACGTTTTCTTCGCCTCGTATAAAATAGATTCTTTCTGCTGGATAATAAACTTGCTTTTCGTAACGTCGCTTATTAAAATGGTATTTGGGTTGAAATAGTATTCTATAAACAGTAAAGGAGGTTTTATTTGTGGCAGACTATGAAGGAATGGCTAACGGTGTGGTTTCGGGAGACTTTAACCGGGTGGCCGAGTTGACCAGGCAGGCCATTGATGAAGGCGCTGCCCCCGTGGAGATTATCAACGAGGGCCTGATCAAGGGGATGAACGTGGTCGGGGCCCGGTTTAAAGCGGGGGAGATGTATGTTCCCGAGGTAATGATGGCGGCCCGGGCCATGAAAGCGGGGATGGACCTGGTCAAGCCCCTTATTGCTGAAAGCGACCTGCCCACGGCGGGCAAGGTGGTTTTGGGCACGGTGGCCGGGGACCTGCACGACATCGGCAAGAACCTGGTGGGGATGATGATGGAGAGTGCAGGGATGAACGTGATTAACCTGGGCGTTGATATCAGCCCGGAGAAGTTTGCCGAGGCGGTGCGGGAGCATAAGCCTGACATAGTGGCCATGAGCGCCCTTTTGACCACGACCATGCTGGCCATGAAAGACACCATTGAGGTGCTGCAGGAAGAGGGTTTAAGGGACTCGGTGAAGGTGATCGTGGGTGGCGCGCCGGTGACCAATGATTTTGCCACCGAGATCGGGGCCGACGGCTGGGCGCCCGATGCGGCATCGGCCAAAGACCTCGCCCTGGAACTGGTCGGCAAATAAACATAATTATAGAGTATTTTTTAGAAGCACGGCCCGGTCCAGTTTCTCTGGAGCCGGGCTTTTATATGCAAATTGCGACATATTATTACCAGGAACAAGGAAATTCGCCTGCTCAGGTGGAATTATACAAGCAAAACTAAAAAATACCGGTTGAAAAAAGACTGCTTGACGAACAGGGGTGGTGGCAATGGGCCGGAAGACCGGCCACCGGGGCTTCTTTGGCAGAAGAAAAGAAAATGGTCTTCAGGTTTTGCCTTACCGGATTCGCGACAATTTCCTGTCACCCGAACAGGCCTCTTATTTTAAGATGCTCTTGTCGGCGGCGGGAGATACTTTTGCCATCTGCCCCAGGGTGAACCTGGCAGATATTATTTCCGTCGCCCAAGACGAAGCAGACCATTTCAAGGAGAGGCTTAGCGGGATACAGATTGATTTTTTAATTTGCGACAAGGATACGCTGCTGCCTCTGGCTGCTGTGGTTCTCTCTAGGGAAACTGAAGCAACCAATGATTTGCGAGAACGGGATTATTTCCTGGATGATGTATTTGACGCGGCAAAGCTGCCCCTGGTTCGCTTTTTTACCGGAAACCCTTACAGCCCTGGAGATTTGCGGGAAAGCCTTCTGGAGGCAGCTGAATCAGTTAGGCCAAAGTCTTTGGACGGGCTGTTTCCAGATAGCTGGACAGGCTTAGAAAAAAAGGCCCCGCCGGCAAAATCGAAAGTGTGGCAGCAGCCTGAGCCGAGCCACCAGGAGAGCGAAGGCCATGCAGAAGAGCTGCTGCAGGAGGCGGACTTAAAACAAGAAGAACCGCAGCCGGAACCGGAAATCATAGAAACCGCAGGGGAAGCATACCAGGAGCGCGAACGGTATAAGCCTGTGTCCGAAGAAGATCTTGCGCCTGAGTCCACATGGACGCCGCCCCTTAAACAGCCGCTGGAAGACCTGCAGCAACCCCAGGCTGTATTTATGACCGCGGCAGAAGCAGCACCGCTTGAATCTGCCCAGGAATTTTTAAAAGAAAAGCACGGGGCGGAGATAGAAAAGCCTAAACCGCTGGACAGTCCTGCTGTGCTCCGCTTTTTGCACTCCGAGCAGGAGCAGACGCCCGGTATTGATTTTTTTACCGGTTCATTAAGCGATATTCCGCCCCCGCCGGAAGAACGTATGAACGCTGCAGAAGCCGGTGATCTGGAGTTTGGGCCAAACAAGCCCAGCGATGTTCCAAGCGCTGATATGGCTGATGGTGACGATGCGCAAGGGCCGACGGCTTTTTTTTCAGCGGAGCTGCCTGACCTGGAGCAGTTAAAGGCAAAAATGAAGCGAGAAGTGGAGCTGGCCGCCCAGAAAGCGCTGCAGTCGGGAGCACCGGAATGCCCCCGCTGTACCGCCACCATGGTCTTGCGCACCTCTAGACGCGGCCACCGGTTTTACGTTTGTGCCAATTATCCCCATTGCCGAGAAGTAAAGGGCCTGTATGAGTGATGCAGCGCCGTCTTTGTTACATAAACAGGGTCAGCGGGGTAAAATAAAATTTAAGGAACCGTTTAAAACCGCTCCCTGGGGGGAAATGGATGGCTGCGCTGGAACAGATCATTGATTTTGAGGTGAATTTTCCCAGTGCCTTTGCTTTTGTAGCAGAAAGACCAGCTCTCAGGCTGTTTTATAACACCGACAATCCCCAGTCTCAAGACAGCAATCATGCAGTTTTTTTAAATCTGTCAGGGAATCTGGAAAAAGCTCTGGAAGATCTGATCCTGTTTTACCGGGTAAAAAGTCTTATTCCACGGGTCTATCCGTCTTACCAGCCGCAGGAGAGCGGCCAGCTTCTGCCGCTCTTGGCCAGGAGAGGCTTTGAAATTAAATATTCCCCCGATGCAATATATGTAAAAAAATTTCCTTCCCGTCTAGTTCCCGGTAAACCCCTTAAGGTAAAGCGGGTCAGGGCGATGGAGGATGCCGTAAGGAACATTATCTGCAAATATGACGGCGGTGACTGGAATGCTGCCGTGTTAAGCAAACAGCTGCAATCAGAACAATTTCACCTGCTGGTGGGTTATGCCGCCAATCAGCCGGTCTGCCTGGGGGCGCTGCGCCGGAGGGGCAACATTTTCCGGCTGGAAGAGGTTTTGACTGATCCTGATTACCGCGGCCGCGGCTATGGGCGGGCTTTGATCCAGGCCATTATGGATTATTGGCGGGAGCTGTCCCCGCAAAGCGGGCTTTACCTGTGGTCCTCCAACCCCACGGCCATCCGCATTTACCGCGAAGCCGGCTTTATCGCGCTGCAGCCGGGGCTCAAGGCCTGGAACGCCTGTTATGCCCCGGTTAGAAAAGGATAGGATAACAGATGGGCAAAGATTTTATAAGAATCGTCCTGGTGCTATCTTCAAAGGGCATTTGATAGACGAGCAAAAGGGGCCGCCCTCGCTGACGATGGGCCGCCCCTTTTAAAATATTTACCAGTTCTCGCCCAGGACTTCAAAATGAGCTTGGGGATGGTCGCAGGAGGGGCAGGTCTGGGGAGCTTCTTTGCCTTCATGCACATAACCGCAGTTGCGGCAAAGCCATTTGACCGGTGCGTCTTTCTTAAAAACCTTGCCGTTTTTCAAGTTTTCCAGCAAGGCCTGGAAACGACGCTCGTGCTGCTTTTCTGAAACAGCAATAGCCTCAAAGATTTTGGCAATTTCTTCAAAGCCTTCTTCCCTGGCTACTTTGGCGAATTCAGGGTACATATCGGTCCACTCGAAGTTTTCTCCGCCTGCAGCGGCTGCCAGGTTTTCCGCGGTGGTGCCGATGACCCCGGCAGGGAAAGCGGCCTGGATTTCCACTTCGCCGCCCTGGAGAAGCTTGAACAGCCGCTTGGCGTGCTCCTTTTCGTGGTTTGCTGTTTCTTCAAAGATGGCGGAAATCTGGACATAACCTTCTTTTTTAGCCTGGCTGGCAAAGTAAGTATAACGGTTTCTGGCCTGGGATTCCCCGGCAAAGGCGGTGAGGATGTTTTTCTCGGTTTTCGTTCCCTTCAAATTCACTTTTTGTTACCCCTTTCTTTGTTTAATTTCTTAGTTTAGGGAAATAGGACATTCCCGTAAACTAATAATCGGAATCAATCTTAGTTGTATTATAGAACCAATCTTTATTGGTGTCAATACTTATTGTTTCAATTTTACTTGTCAAAAATAAGTAAGGCCAAGGGGATTGACTGGGGGTTGGCGCGGAGGTATAATTCATTTTAAGAGTAGTTCCGATTATTACTAGAGAGAAGGCAGCTCAAATGATGGGTAAACCTAAATATAAAAGAAGCAGGCAAAGGGAAAGAATCCTCCATTTGCTGAGGGGAACGGACATCCATCCCACCGCAGTCTGGATTTATGATCAGCTCAAGCAAGAATTTCAAGATTTGAGCATGGGTACCGTTTACCGCAACCTCAATATTTTGGTCGAATTGGGATTGGTTGCTAAAATTGCTTGCGGCAGCACTTTTGACCGCTTCGACGGCAATGTTGAACCCCACTATCATTTTTTTTGCGAAAAGTGCGGTTCTGTTTTAGATCTTCCCCTGGAGGTGGATGAAAGTCTAAATCGCAAAGTGGAAGAGTTAACCAATTTCATGGTTCGGGGCCACACCATGGAGTTTTTGGGGTTGTGTGATAAGTGCTCTTCCAGGCAGCAGTAAAGCAATCCCGCCTATCTGCACCTGAAGTTGCATTTGGAGGAGAGCATTTCTTATCATAAAAAATAATATAAGGGAGGAAAAAGGCATGAGTACGCTGGGCGACTATCTACAAACTGCAGACTGGAAGGCGGAAAAGCATGTGCCTGTGATCGAGCTGAAAGGGCCGGTTCAAAAAGGAGAACCGGTGGAGGTACGTGTCAGTGTAGGAGCGGAAATCCCCCATCCCCATACTACGGAGCACCATATCCGCTACATCAAGCTGTTTTATAAGCCTGAAGGAGAAAAATTTATCGTACACCTGGGCAGCTACTTCTTTGAAGCTCACGGCGAATCTGTGGCCGGGGCCAACCAGGGCAGCGCCAAATGTGAACCTATCGTTGCCACCACTATAACCCTGGAAAAACCGGGGCAGCTTTTGGCGGTAAGCTATTGCAACATCCATGGCCTTTGGGAAAGTTCCAGGGAAGTAACACTGGGCTAGCAACCGTCTGGCGGGGGACAGCATCTTTCAGCCTGTCCCCCGCAGTTTTGCCGGCCCCTGGGCGCGCAGTTAAATTCAACAGCCAAATTTTTTATATTTTTTTTGCATGAACTCTGGGAAAATTTCCGGCTTCAGGAAAGCCGGAGGCAGTCTGTTTAAACGGGAGGAATGAACAGTGCTTGATTTCTACTGCTTTCCGGCATGAACCACCTGCCGTAAAGCGAAAGCGTGGCTTTCGGAGCGACAGGTGATATTTAATTACCGCAATATTGTCAAGGAGCCGCCTGCCGTGGACGAACTGTTTGCCCTGGCCGAGCGAGGCGGGATTAGTGTCACCGGGTTGATAAATCCCAGGAGCCAGGGGCTGAAGAAGTTGAAGGTGAACCTCGGCCGCCTTTCGGAGCGAGAAGCGGCGGAGCTGCTGTCCCGCAATCCAAAAGTAATGTACCGGCCGCTGCTAACAGACGGTAAACGGCTGGTCGTAGGATTTAATCCGGAGCAGATGGAAAAGCTGATCGAGTAAATCGTGCCGGCCGCACCTTCAGCTGCGTCCGGCCAAAGGAGTTGGCTTTTGTGGCCCAATACTGGCTGTTGAAGACCGAGCCCGGCGATTATTCCTGGTCGGATTTGAAGCGGGACGGTGAAACGGAGTGGGACGGAGTGAGAGCCCCCGCTGCCCGGCGAAATCTTGCCGCCATGAAACCGGGCGACCTGGTCCTGATTTATCATACCGGTTCGGAACGGGCTGTCAGGGGCGTGGCCATGGTAACCGGGCTGCCTTATCCCGACCCGGAGCAGCCACAAGGCATCCTGGTCAATGTGGCCTGGAAGCGGGATTTGCCCCGGCCGGTAAGCCTTAAAAAGATTAAAGACAGCGGTTTGTTTCCGGACTGGGAGTTGGTGCGGCTGCCCCGCCTTTCAGTGGTGCCGGTCAGCGAGGCGCAGTGGCAAAAGGTGATGGAGTGGGGCGGGGCCAATGAGCGGCTGTCTCCGCAGAGCCGCCCATAAACCAAAAAAAAGGAGAGAATCAGTCTCTCCAACGGTCGATGTTATGGATAGCACATAAAAAAGTAAAGTAAAACTTTATTTCTGCAGCTAACACCTCCTCAAGCTTTTACTCCAATGGCTTCAGCTGCTGGTCAAAACCAGGTGCATCACTCCTCCTCTAATCATTCTTAAACAAAAGTGGTTAATTTTAGAAGGCACAGTTTAAGCACAACCCATTGATCAAATAGTCTGACTTAGCCTCCATCTTATGTGCTTCAGCTGCTGCTGTCAACCGGTTTCAAACCGCGTTTAAATTACATTATATCTATCAAAATTATAGAGTTAAGCGCGCCCATTAGCTTCGGTATTGAATAATTTGCAGTCCTTGCTTTTGACACCAGCTTAGCCTCCTGTTTTTCGAACATAAGTAATAATTATCTTGATAATTGGCAATTATTAAGCCGACCGCAAGGTTTTTCTTCGCCTCAAGCACAAAAATAGTGAAAAGCTTTTGAGATGGAAGCAATAATACTTTGATATTGCAATAACCATTGCTTATAACGCTGTTGCCCATAGTTTTGGACGGAATCTGGCCCGGGGATGCTTTAAACAAGGGTTAATATTTTCACATGGCCCCAGTTGCAGTAATAGTGATAATTCAGGCAATAAATCCCGTAGTTTTAATAGAGTTAATTAAGTGGTATAATGCATCAGTCAAACATATTATTTTTTTCACAAAATTTAGCGGGAGGTTTCAGGCCATGTATTATGATCCCGTCTGCAAGAAAGAGTTGCAGGCTGAAGATGTAAAAGCAAAAGGCACGTATGACCGTAAAACATATTACTTCTGTTCAGTGGATTGCCAGGAGCGCTTTTTCTCCGATCCCTTCTGCTACCTGGGGCCAACTCTGTGGGATCGTTTAAGCAAAATCTTTTCCAGCGTGTTTCGCCACGCTGAGTCACATTAAGCCTCCAGTTAACCGCTTTACCACCTCTAAATACTATCTTTGAGCAAGGGGCCGCCCTGAAAGTATGTTTGGGACAGCCCTTTTTTTTGCCTCCGCTGCTTAAACTAACTGGATTAAAAAAATTCTGCGTCAATGAAAAACTAAATAAAAACTAGATCAAACTAAAAGTGTCTGACACTTGAATTTTTTGCGTCGGTGGGAAAAAGGGGAGCAGTTATGGTAAAATATATTAATAAATTCAGCCAGATGCCGGGATAGAATGCTGATTGGAGAAGAAAAATGAAAGAACCTGAAAAAAGCATCGGTTTTGTTACGGCGGTTCGCGGCAGCGTGGTCGATATGCGCTTCCCCGGAGGAGCGCCGCCCATTTTCAGCCTCCTGCATGCGGGTGCGGAGGGGCGCGTTGTCATTGAAGTGGTGGCTCACCATCAGCCTGGTGCGGCGCGGGGTATCGCTTTTTCTCCAACCAGCGGTCTCGCCCGAGGCGATAAGGTTGTAGAAAGCGGCGGCACGCTCACAGTCCCCGTGGGCAAACAAATTTTGGGGCGCATGTTCAACGTTTTTGGAGAGCCCATCGACGGCGGAGAGCCCCTTCAAGAGGTTCAGCAGCGCAGCATTTACCAGCCTCCCGTCTCCGTGGCCCGGCAGGCCACCACCACCGAAATTTTTAAAACCGGGATTAAAGCCATCGATCTGCTGGCCCCCCTGGAGCGGGGCGGCAAGGCCGGCCTTTTCGGCGGTGCCGGGGTGGGCAAAACCGTTCTGATTACCGAGCTAATTAACAATACCGCAGGTCAGCATGAAGGGGTCAGCATCTTCTGCGGCATCGGCGAGCGCTCCCGCGAAGCGGAAGAGCTCTACCGGGATATTAAAGAGGCGGGGGTTCTGGACAACACGGTCATGATTTTCGGCCAGATGAACGAACCGCCCGGGGCTCGCTTCCGGGTGGGACACGCTGCCCTGACCATGGCCGAATATTTTCGCGATGATGCCAAGCAGGATGTGCTGCTACTTATTGATAATATTTTTCGCTTCGTCCAGGCCGGCTCAGAGGTGTCGGGCTTGCTGGGGAAGATGCCATCCCGGGTAGGGTACCAGCCCACCCTGGCCACGGAGCTGGCGGAGCTGCAGGAGCGGATTACCAATACCGCCGCCGGAGCGATCACTTC
Organism: Bacillota bacterium; assembly: GCA_029782095.1. GTDB lineage: Bacteria > Bacillota > Dethiobacteria > DTU022 > DTU022 > JAKPEE01. The sequence goes on from JAKOVL010000124.1 coordinate 50,224, forward strand.
CATTCAGGCTGTCTATGTGCCGGCGGACGACTTTACCGATCCCTCGGCCACCCATACATTCGCCCATCTTTCCGCTTCGGTTATCCTTTCCCGCAAGCGGGCTGCCGAGGGACTCTATCCGGCGGTGGACCCGCTGCGCTCCTGGTCGAAGATGCTCAACCCGGCCATTGTGGGGGAGCGGCATTACCACACCGCCCAGGAAGTGCGCCGCACCCTGGCCGAATATGAAGAGCTGAAAGACATTATCGCCATGCTCGGCCTGGAAGAGCTGTCCCAGAGCGACCGCCGGGTGGTGAACCGGGCCCGCCGCCTGGAGCGCTTTTTGACCCAGCCCTTCGTGACCACGGAGCAATTTAC
>JAKOVL010000135.1 GCA_029782095.1 Bacillota bacterium
AATCACGCATTGCGACCCGGTTTTCTGTTCCACCTTGGTCTTGAACTCGCCGGGATCCGCCTCGATCAGGGGCCATGTATTATAGTGATAAGGAATTACTACCGGCGCCTTGAGAAAAGAGGCAGCCACCACGGCATCGTCAATACCCATGGTAAAATTGTCGCCGATGGGCAGCAGGGCCAGATCGGGTTTTTCCAGCTCACCGATTAGTTTCATGTCTCCGAAAAGCCCGGTGTCCCCGGCAAAATAAATCTTCTTGCCGTAATATTCCACCAGGAAGCCACAGGCAAGGCCCCCGGGGATGCCGGCGCCGTGCAGCGCCGGAGTCAGCTTAACCGAGCCGAAGGGAAAACGGTGCCTCCCTCCGATGTGCTGGGCATGGGCGCTTACCTTCTGCTCCTCCGCCGCTGCCGCCACCTCCGCCGTGGCAATGATGGTGGCCCCGTTGGCCCGGGCAATATTATACGCGTCTCCCAGGTGGTCGAAATGGGCGTGTGATACCAGGATATATGAGGCCCGGACTTCTTCCGGTTTTACCGGCGCCTGCGGATTGTTGCTGATAAACGGATCAAACAGCAGTTTTTCCTGCTCCCCTTCCTCTACCAGGAAACAGGCATGACCTAAATAAGTAATGACCGACATGGCAAAACCTCCTTTATGACATTACACTCAGTCTACTCCCCAAATTCACAACCTCATCTATCAGTATATCTGCTGGTATAGTATTCCACAAGGGTTAACCCGAAAAACCCGCCGGAAAAGGCTGCGGCCAAAATTATCCCCCCTGAACGGCTTTATCCACAGGAGCGCGGCTCCTGCCCATGCGAAAAGGGGCTGCCCAAAAGTCAATTAGGGTGGTTCCTTAAGGAGAGGGGGGAGGGGGAAAATGCATCATTGGCCAGCCGGCGCCGAAACCCGACAATTGTGGCTGAACCAAAAGGGCCGCCCTTTTAGGGCAGCCCCTTTTTAACAAATGCTCCGGCTAACCGAGAATAGCCTTTAAATCTTCCTCCGGCGTACTGATGGGCTTAATGGCGAAGGCGTCCACCAGGGTTTCCAGGACCCGGGGAGAGATAAAAGCAGGCAAGCTGGGACCGAGGCGAATATTTTTTATTCCCAAATGCAGCAAGGTCAGCAAAATGGCCACCGCTTTCTGCTCATACCAGGACAGGATCAGCGAAAGGGGCAAGTCATTGACGCTGCACTGGAGCGCTTCGGCCAGGGCCACGGCCACCTGGATGGCTGAATAAGCATCGTTGCATTGCCCCACGTCCAGCAGGCGGGGAATACCGTCGATTTCTCCCAGATCGTGGTCAAAAAAGCGGAATTTACCGCAGGCCAGGGTCAGCACCAGGCTATCCGCAGGAGCAGCGTCCACAAAATCGGCATAATAGCTGCGGCTTGACCTGGCGCCGTCACAACCTCCGACCAGGAAAATATGGTTGATGGCGCCGTTTTTAATGCCCTCGATAACCTTCCCGGCCACGCCCATAATGGTATTGCGGGCAAAGCCAACATTAACACTGCCCTTATCCTCATCGTCGCTAAAGCCGTCCATGGCCAGCGCTTTTTCAATTACCGGCGCGAACTTCCCATTTTCCACGTGTCGAGCCCCCGGCCAGCCCACGGTGCCGGTAGTAAAAATGTTGTCCAGGTAAGACTGCTGCGGCTCCTGGATACAGTTGGTGGTCATCAGGATGGCCCCGGGGAATTGAGGAAACTCCTTTTTCTGGTTCTGCCAGGCGGTCCCGAAATGGCCGTAAAGGTGTTTATATTTTTTCAGGCCAGGATAACCGTGGGCCGGCAGCATTTCGCCGTGGGTATAGACCGTAATTCCCAGGCCCTCTGTTTGAACAAGCAGCTCCTCCAGGTCTTTAAGATCATGGCCTGAAACGAGGATACATTTGCCCTTTCTGTGGCCCAGGGGCACCCTTGTGGGGACCGGGTGGCCGTAACGGCCGGTATTGGCGGCATCCAAGAGTTCCATAGCCCGCAGGTTAATCTCACCGCAGCGCAGCGCCATCTTGATCCAGCCCTCGTAACCGGGGCTGCAGTCATAGAGGGAAGATAAGGTCTCGTGGATGAAGGCATAGACCGCGTCATCTTCCCGGCCAAGAACAGAGGCGTGATGCATATACGCCGCGACCCCTTTTAAACCGAATAGCACGGTCTGCTGCAGCGAACGGATATCTTCGTCCGCTTCAGGATTCAGGGCCAGCCCCACCGCTTCACCCTGCTCGATTAAAGATTCCAGGCTGTCCGCAGGCTGAAAGAAGAGGGCCGGGTCATCCGCCTGCACCACGATACCGGCGGCTTCCATTTTTTGTTTCAGGCCGGAGACCAGCCCGGCGCAGCGGTATATTAGCTCCTGGAAACGGCCGGGGTCGAAATTGACATTGGTTAGCGTGGCGAAGAGAGCGGCAACGGTAAAGCGGTTTACCGCCTCATCCACCAGGCCGGCCTCCCGGCCTGCACGGGCATAGTGGGCCAGGGCCCTCAGCCCGTATATTAACAGGTCCTGCAAGGCCGCCACTTCAGGCTTTTTCCCGCAAACCCCTGAAACTGTACAACAGGTTCCTCTGGCCGTCTGTTCACACTGTAGACAATGCAATTTATCTTCTCCTTTCATCTGGCGCATCTAGGGCCGGGTTCGATTTTTCGATAATTTCCCGTGACACAAGATCGGCAAGGCTTTCCCGCCTCATCTCTTCAATAAATGCCATCTGGCCGCGCCTAATGGCCCTGCGAATCTGGCATGAAGGGGCGTTGGGGCAGTTTTCGGCTCCACCCAGGCAGGGATTAAAGGCAATATGCCCCTCTGTGGCCGTAATGGCATCGGCCAGGGTGACCTGGGTGGCAGGCCTGAGCAGGCGAACCCCGCCTCCGGCGCCCCGCCGCGTTTCCACCAGGCCGGCCCGGGCCAGGGCCTGGACCGTTTTCTTGAGAAAAACCGCGGGGATAGCCTGGCGCCGGGCGATTACCGCGGTTTCCACCACCTCTCCCACGGGAGCCCTGGCCAGTTCCAGCAGGGTGCGCATGGCGTACTCCGCCTGCCTGGTTAAGCGCAAATTCATCCCTCCTTAAACTGGACTAATCATATCTTATTTATATCATTTAAAACCTTCCTTGTAAACAAAAAGCCGCCCCATAACCAGGGCGGCATTTTTTAGTAAAAAGTTTGAGCTTCGCTAACTGCTCTGCTCCACACCACAAGTGCTATCGCTGACCCGGATGGATTCAGGACAGTCGGCCTGATCGCAATAGGGACACTCGCAGGGGCCGTCGTCCCGGGTGAGTTGTGCCGCTACATGGGCGCTGTCCGGCTGTTTTTGCAGGTAGTCCCGGATGGCTTTATGCAGGGCATCGGCGCCTAAATTGGAGCAGTGCAGCTTGTTCTTTGGCAGCCCATCCAGCTCGGCAGCCACGTCTTTATTGGTAATCTGGAGCGCTTCCTCCAGGGTTTTGCCTTTGGCCATCTCCGAAACCATGCTGGAAACGGCGATGGCGGCACCGCAGCCGAAAGTGCGAAACTTCACATCTTCAAGGCGGCCGTCCTTGACCTTGATCGTAAATTTCATGATATCACCGCAAACCGGGTTCCCCGCCTCGCCCACGCCGTCAGGATCCGGAATTTCCCCCACGTTGCGCGGATTGGTAAAATGGTCCATCACTTTGTCGCTGTACATCGTCTTTGTACCCTCCCAACCGGATTATACCGCCGGATTAGACATAATCCATATCGGATTACTATGCTAATGATAAAGCATTTTTCCCCTTTTTACAAGCAGGAAAGGTCAACCTTAAAGACTTGGCCGCCCGGCGGGCAGGTGCTCTGCCAGTGGTCGTGCACAGGCGGGCTCCGCAGCCAGCTCCGCGCCCTTGTTAAGGAAAATGATCATGGGCACAAGGGCCATCCGGCTCAACCTTTCTTCCCCTGGATGAAATAATCCATCAAGGTGTAGCCTTCCTGGAATACCAGGCCTGTTTTTTCCGCATTGGCCTCGTCGTAGGTCCGACCGGGGGGGCCCTGTCCTTCGCCCGGGTAAATCAAGAAGGGCACCGCATCCGCGGTATGGGTGCGCAGGGACAGGGGGGTATAGTGATCCGGCATGATCAGGATTTTGTATGGCTCCCCGGCCTGCTCCAGGCCGCTGCGCAGCCTTTGGACAACCAGGCGGTCAATCAGCTCAATGGATTTTACTTTCTTTTCAATTTCATACTGGTGCGAACACTCATCCGGAGCTTCAATGTGCACATACACAAAATCCAACCCCCGGCGCAGCGCCTCCAGGGCCGCCTCCGCCTTGCCGGCATAGTTGGTGTTAAAGTTGCCGGTTGCCCCCTCCGCGGCAATGACTTCCAGTCCGGCATAGAGACCGATGCCCCTGATCAAGTCCACTGCACTGATGACACCCCCCTTTAAACCATACTTGGCTTTAAAGAGGGGCAGCTGCGGCCGCTTTCCTTCTCCCCAGATCCAGATGGAATTGGCCGGCCTCCGGCCCTGGGCCTGGCGGGCCCGGTTAATCGGATGTTCTTTTAAAAGGAGATAGCTTTGCTCCATGATCTCCCTGATGACCCCGCTGTGCTTTCCCTGCGGCAAATAGGAGGAGATGGTTTGGCCGATGATATCATGGGGCGGGGTCAGGCGCCATTCCGCCGGTCCACCTGGCCAGATCATGAGATGGCGATAGCTGGTGCCCGGGTAGAACCTGAAGGGGGCAGCGCTACTGTGTTCATTGATGGCCTCAATTAAAGGCCGTGCCTCTTCTGATGTGATTTCTCCCGCAGCATAGTCGAGCATCGTTTTCTCAGCGTAAGGTTCATCGGCAGAAAGGGTAACCAGGTTGCAGCGAAATGAAATATCCCCCGGCTGCATCGCCACGCCCAGGCCGGCAGCCTCGAAGGGAGAGCGGCCGCTATGGTAGCGCCGGGGATCATAGCCCATAACTGCCAGGTTGGCCGTATCGCTCCCTGCGGGCATACCCTCCGGTATAGTCCTGGCCAGGCCCATGATGCCCCCCCCGGCCAGTTCGTCCATGGCCGGTTTGGCCGCAGCCTGCAAGGGCGTTTTCCCGCCCAGCTGCGGTAGAGGATAGTCGGCCATGCCGTCTCCAATGACCACAATATACTTCATGTGACACCTCTCTTCCTGCGGACCCTGCAAAAAACAGGCAGGCAATTTAATGAAGTACTTTTTGCGGCAAAAGACCATTTTTGCCTCGCCAATAATACTAATTTTTGTATTCGTGATGCTGCCGCCCAGACCCTGCTTAGCCGAAGAGCCGAAGAGGCTGCATTTTTGCTTCAGGCGTTGAAGGGGGTGAATCCCTGCAGGCAGCGCTGGAATCTCTCCTTTTCAACGGGGTCAATGAATGGGTCCCCGGTGGTTACAATGACGCTGCGCCAGTATTTAAGAAGATTAACAAAAGGATCTGCCCTGTGCAAGTCGAATGTAAATAGAATTAACAGCTACAGGGGTGATAGTAGATGCTTTATCGCAGCACCCGAAACGACAAAAAAAATAATTACTCAGCCGCAGAAGTAATCCTGCAGGGACTGGCCCCGGACGGCGGCCTGTTTACCCCTGTGGAAATTCCGCAATTTAAACAGTGGGAATCTCTACTGGAATTAAGCTACAGCCGCCGCGCCGCTGCGCTGATGCAGCCGTACCTGGACAGCTTCAGTGAAAAAGAAATCAACGCTTTCTGCACTGCCGCCTACGACAGCGGGCGCTTTGGTCACCCATCAGTGGCGCCCCTGCGCCGCATCACCAAAAACCTGTTTTTCCTGGAATTGTGGCACGGCCCCACCTGCGCCTTTAAAGATATGGCCCTGCAAATATTGCCCCACCTGGTGAGGGGTGCAGCCGCCAAAAACAGAGATACAGCCCAGCGGCTCATTCTTACTGCAACCTCAGGCGATACCGGCAAAGCGGCCCTGGAAGGATTCCGCGATATCCCCGGCACAAGAATCGTTGTCTTTTTTCCTGTAGACGGGGTCAGCGAAATACAAAAAATGCAGATGATCACCCAGGAAGGGAGCAACGTTCACGTCATCGCCATCCGGGGCAATTTTGACGCCGCCCAGGGCGGGGTCAAAGAAATCTTTGCCGACGGGGAGTTGACTGCCGAACTGGCGGCCCGGGGCTACAGGCTCTCCTCGGCAAATTCCATCAACTGGGGCCGCCTGGTGCCGCAAATCGCCTATTATTTTTCCGCGTACCTGGACCTGGTCCGGGAGCGGGAAATCCGCGCCGGGGAGCCCGTCGATTTTGTGGTGCCCACAGGCAACTTCGGCAACATCCTGGCCGGTTTTTACGCCCGGCAGATGGGACTGCCGCTGCGCAAACTTATCTGCGCCTCCAATGAGAACAACGTTCTCACCGACTTCATCAACACCGGCTGCTACGATCGCAACAGGACCTTTCACTGCACCATCTCCCCCTCCATGGATATTCTTGTATCCAGCAACCTGGAGCGCCTGCTCTTTGAGCTTTGCGGGCGCGATCCCCAAAAGGTAAAGGGCTGGATGGAGCAGCTAAACAAAACGGGCCGCTACCGCATAGACCCGCAAACCCACAAGGCGATCAAAGATTTTTTCGATGCCGGCTACGCTACGGAAGAAGAAACTTACACCGCCATCAGCCGCACTTACCGCGAACACAACTACCTTATTGATCCCCACACCGCCGTAGCCCGGGCCGTATACGATAAAATTTATGGGGATGCCGGAAGCGAAGTTAAAACAGTGATCGTTTCCACGGCCAGTCCCTTTAAGTTCAATGCCAGCGTGGCCCTGGCCGTGCTGGGCAGGGATCGGGTGGCCGGCCACAGCGAATTTGAACTGCTGGAGCTTCTTTCCAAAGCCACCGGGGCCGCTGTGCCGCCGGGCCTTTCCGGCCTGGAATCCAGGGCAGTGCGCCACCCCATGGTGATCCGCCGGGAGCAGATGAAAGAGACGCTTCTTGGCCTGCTGCCTTAAGGATTCCCGGGGCTGGCATCCCGGGCAGCCGGCAGCGTTTAATTCCCTGATTGCTGTAGATGAGAATATAAAATAAAACCCCCTGTATTTAGGGGGTTATTTATTTCTACTGCGGAGGCGGCGGGGCGGCCTGTCCTTCTTTTTAATGATATGGCGGGCCACATCTTCCGGATGCAACGGCCCGCCGTGGGCGGTATACAAAATATGCGGCTTCAGTTTTAGGACCATCTTGACGCTGCGCTCCAGCCTTTTTCTATCATGGGCGAAAAGCGGGTAGCGCGGTTTTCGCTTAAAGATAAAACCGCCCATCAGCAGGTCGCCGACAATCGCTTTTCCTCCGGCCAGTATTACAGAGAGGGAGCCGGGTGTATGCCCCGGCGTGGAAACAATTTTTCCTTTAACGCCATACGGTTTTAAATCAAACTCTTTGTTGATCAGAATGTCCGGTTCGATGGGCGGCCCTTTTTTCTTTTCATCTGAAAACGATTTCAGGAGCCGCCCGCTTAAGCCTGTCGGTTTCAGGTGCAGGTTAACACCCCGGCGCAGTGCTTCCACCTCATCGATGTGGGCGGCCACCGGCGCCCCGGTTTTTTCTCTTAACAGTGCCAGATCTCCCGTATGATCCCGGTGCCCATGGGTGACAACAATCAGCGAAACCTGCCGTGGATCTATGCCCCGGGAAGCAAGTTGCCTTAATATTTTTGCCGCACTGCCGGGGTTGCCGCTGTCCACCAGCACGTAGCGGCTCCCCGACAATAAAAAAGATGTGGTGTGCCCCAGGGGAATCGGAATAACGCTCTCGCTTTTCCCGCCCTGCATTAAACTATCAGGCCTCCTTAAAATCAGTTCTTGCTATACTTTACCAACAGATTCTATCCTTAAATATTACATGATCATCTCAATTTGTTCCATATCAAAAATTGAAGGTACAGCGCGGTATAGATTGCCGAAAAAGAGGCGGGCCAGGGGTGAGGGGGTAGGGTCGGCTGTTTTCGCTGCGCAGGCGCTCCTTGCTAAAATTGATCCAGATGCCAAAGGGGCGGCCGCTGCCGCCCCATCGCTGCTTTACGGTTCCGGGAGCCCGGGATCCTCCCCGCCTTCTTCACCGTGCCGGCTTTCCCCGGGCCGCTTTTCCTCCCCTTCGCTTTCATTATTTATCCCAGACCCCTGCAGATTTGTTTCTGCGGCCGCTCCTTCAGGTTGAAGCGGCACCGTGCCGAAGCGGGTGGCCAGGGCTGCCCCCAAAGCGGCAGTCAATACTACCAGGGAAAACAGCCAACCGATGATGGGGATCATGCCGATTGCGCCAATAATGAGTACGCCCAGAGCGATGGCTCCGAGGGGATTGGCTTTCCCGCTGGAAGAGATGTTGACAATGCGCTCCCCGATCAGCCGGGTGATGGCCGTGTAGCCCAGGGTTGCCGCCGCGGCCAGGACCAAAACTTCGACGATAATCAGGGGAGCGCCGATCAGCGTAATGGCCAGGAGGAACGCCAGCGGAACGGCCAGCAAGGCCGCCAGGATCCCCCACCCAAAAACAGCGCCGCTTTTTTGGATGACCGCTTCGCCGGCATGGTGAACCTGCCGGGGAAAGAGCGAGTAAGTAAGCGCGGTCAGGGCAAATAGGACGATCATGTTAAAGAGGCCCCTGGCCAGGCTGCCGGGCCAGCCCACAAACCAGCGGAAGGGCCTGCCAATAATAGTCCTGAAGCTGCGCCGAAACTGCGGTATTCTGATGCCGCGCACCGCCTGTTCAAGACTGTTAGCCATATCTTCGAACACATCATCCAGCCCGCGGAAGAAATAGCCCCGATCGTCATTGTAATCCCGCCGCAGCTCTTCTTCCGTCAACTCGTTCATAACTTCAATGGATTGGGCGGTGGCGCCTGCGGCGGCCCTGACCAGCCCCTCCTCCACGTAAACTTTGCCGCCAACCACGGCCTGGGGGCCCAGTTCCACGATACCCCGGATTAACGATACATTGCCGTGCACGGTGCCGGTAATATAGATGTTGCCGCCTCTGCTGGCAACACTGCCCAGCACCTCGCCGGGGAGACGCAGTTCTCCCAATCCGGTATTTACATTACCGCCCACTGTGCCGTTAATGCGCACATTTCCCAGTCCGGCATCAACATCTCCGCCCACAGCCCCGTCTACCACCACTTCACCCATGCGCGCCCGGATTTGGCCGGATACATTGCCGCTAACGCTAACCTGGCCCATATTGGCCTCCACATCGCCATTTACATCACCATGAATCGTAACCTGGCCCATATTTCCGCTCACATTGCCGTTGACGGTTCCTAAAATCAAAATTTCCCCCATGTTGACAGTTACATCACCATTAACCACTGTCCCCCGGGGCACCTCCAGGTTCCCGGCAACCTTGTTGATGCCATTTTCAATGACAGTCTCCTGGGCCGCGGCAACTGCGGCCCCGGTTAGCAGGACCAGCAAACAGACAGCAATATGCTTCATCAGTTTTTTCATGATCATCAATCCTCCGCTGTCTTCATTATTATTTTGTGCAGGAAAAGTATTTCCAGCGCAACCAGGGCGGCAGCTGCCGTTAGCAGCCAGGCTGGCCCCGCGTTTTGCAGCAGGAAAAACATGCTGATCAGCGCATCCAGGAAAAAGCTCACTTGCCGGGTTATTCCGGCAGCAAACCACCACTTCAAGCCGCCGGGATCCGCCAGAACCGCCGCCACGGAGAGGAGTAAAAACAGCAGCGCTGCCACCAGGCCGGCCGGAAACGGCTTGATTCGCCGCAACACCCGGCCGCTAAAACCTTCAGGAAGCGACTCTCCCGTAAACAGTTCGCCGGCAAGGGTCGCTGCCGACGCAATTTCACAGTAAAGCTCGCGGCAGGCCGGGCAGCGGTCCAGGTGCGCCCATAGCTCTGGGCCCTGCTCCTCGTTGTCCAAGAGAGCCTGCCAGGTAAGGGCATCGGGGCATTTTTTCATGATCATCCTCGCTCCTCCTTTTCGAGTAGTTGCTTCAACATGATCCGGCCGCGATAGAGTCTGTTTTTGAGCAGGCTCAGCTCGAGCCCCAAAACATCGCAGATCTCCCGGTAGCTGAGCTCACTGACATGCCTTAGCAGCAGCACTTCCCGGTACATTTCCGGCAGGCAAGAAAGCGCTTGCATGAGCTCCTGCTGGCGCTCCCTTTGCAAATAGCTTTGTTCCGGCCCTGGCTCCACGCTTTCCCCCTCGATTTCCATGGGCAGCTCCCTGTTGCGGCGGGCCCGGTTGCGGCAAAGGTTAAGGGCGATTTTCAGCAGCCAGGGCCCCGGCGGCCGGCTGTGATCAAAGCGATCCAGGTGGGTATAAGCGCGAAGAAAAGTCTCCTGGGCCACATCTTCCGCCTGCAGCCTGCAGCCGGTGCAGCGCAGGGCCAGGCGAAAAACTTTATCCCCGTGCATTTCAATCATTTCAATTAATTGCTCTTGCTTATTTTTGGCCACCGTAAAATCCCTCGATCTGTATTACCCATAGAGCAGCTTAAAGTCTGATGCTTTCAAACCCATTATATCGCCTTTTTTGAACCAGCCCCAAAAAAGAAGAGGACCTCCATTTTGGAGATCCTGCTTCCATCACTATCATCCTGCTGTCCTTAATCTACCGGTATTTTGCTTCAGAGCGGTTAAGCCCGGCTACTCTGTTTCCTGCTCTTCCGCAAGGGCCGGCTCTTCTTCAAATAATGGATCCGCCTCAGAGCTGCTACGCTTCGAAGAGACCGGGAAACAGGGGGAAACCTTTACCGGCACGCAGGGCACGCAGAGCACATCGCAGGGGAAGATCTGGCTGGGATCAGCGATGTGCGGGTTGGCATTGATCAGTGCCTGCAGGCTCACCCCAAAACGCTGGGCAATGCTGAACATGGAGTCTCCGGGACGGACCGTGTACTGGGCCTGAAAACCCTGGGGGCACGATTTTGGCACCCTGCCCTTGCGCGGGCAGGGCACGCAGAGCACATCACAGGGGAAAAGCTGGTTCGGATCGGTGATGTGCGGGTTTGCGTTAATCAGCGCCTGCAAACTCACCCCGCACTGCTGGGCAATGCTGAACATGGTATCCCCAGGCTGAACGGTGTAGCGGCCCCGGAATCCCGGCGGGCAGCTTGCGGGAACGCGTCCGGCGGGAGGCGCCCCGGGAACGCAGAGCACATCGCAGGGGAAAATCAGGTTGGGGTTGGGGATCTGCGGGTTGGCGTTAATCAGCGCCTGCAAACTCACCCCAAAACGCTGGGCGATAGTAAACATGGTATCCCCAGGCTGAACCGTGTAGCGCCCCTGAAATCCGGGCGGACAGGAGGCCGGCACGCGGCAGTCAGCCTGGCCTGTTCCGGGAACGCAGAGCACATCGCAGGGGAAAATCAGGTTGGGGTTGGGGATCTGCGGGTTGGCGTTGATCAGCGCTTGCAAGCTCACCCCAAAACGCTGGGCGATAAAAAACATAGTATCTCCAGGCTGAACCGTGTAGCGCCCCTGGAACCCGGGCGGGCAGGAGACCGGCACGCGGCAGCCGGGCTGGCTTACACCGGGGACACAGAGCACATCGCCGGGAAAGATCTGATTGGGGTTGGGGATCTGCGGGTTGGCGTTGATCAGCGCCTGCAAGCTCACCCCAAAACGCTGGGCGATAAAAAACATGGTATCTCCAGGCTGAACCGTGTAGCGCCCCTGGAACCCGGGCGGGCAGGAAACCGGCACGCGGTTCATCTGCCGTGCCTGCACCGGGTAGGTAGAAGATCCAAAGCAGGTGACGCGGCCGTCTCTTTTCCTTTTTCTTTTCATCACTAATACCTCCTTTCTGTACCGTTATGCGCGAAAAGGATGCAGCACGGTCATACGGGCGCAGTGACCTTATTCGCTCGATACATTATATGCGGAGGTATTGTTTCGGTTAATGAAAACTGGGAAGATCAAAAGCAAGCCCGGCTTATTCACCGGGCTTGCATAAAAGGGCCAGGTCTTGACATAAGACTTATCTGCATTAACAATTCAAGAGCAGCCTAAGTCCCATGTTAGGCCTGGCCCATGCGGGAGTAAACTACCCCCGGTAATGGAAAAGCCCTCAGAGGCATTGTCCCTCTTTTTTAACCTGGTTCATGCGGGTCTCCAGGCAGGGACAGATGTTTTCAGGGATATTGTCAAAGCGGCAGGGGCAATAAAAATCACCAAATTTTTTATATTTGTCCATTAATCCTTCAATGATGTTTTCTTTTTCGGCGTTAAAGATATAGCCGCGCAGCCGGGCAAAAGTATCCACCCTCTCCCGGATTTCCTGCTCCGGCTCCTGGGGAAAACGGCGCGCTTTAATTTCCGGCTCTACTTCCAGCACTTCCAGCCTGGCTCCGCAAACGGTACAGATAACCGCTGCGCCGGCTTTGAGCTCGCCCCGGTGGATAAAAGAGACGCGGCACACTTCGCAGAAAATCTTATGCTTCATTTTCCAGTGCCTTCTTTAGCTCTTCCTCTTTATAACCCTGAATTACAGTCTCCCCGATTACGGTTACCGGAAAAGACCTTCTTCCCGTAAGCCTCTCCACCTCGGCCAGGGCTTGCCGCTGTGCTTCCCCTTCAGCCAGATCAACTTCAATGGTCTCATACTTAATCGCCTTGCCGTCCAGAAGCTGCTTTACTTTTTTGCACCAGGGGCAGGTGCTCAGCGAGTACAGCTTTACCATGATTTGCACCTTCTTTCTAGGTATTTACGCATAAAGTATATCATCTTTATCTGCGTTTGAGTATAGGTTCAAAATCATATTGCGAAACTGGCTGGGACTGTTGCCAGGTTCAGCCAAAGCCGCACCGGTTTGAATCCGTATAATTTATGGCAGCCGCCAGACAATAATAGTAACCGATCCAGATAATAGGGACCGGGATCCGAACCCCTCACCCTGGCGGGGCGGGTCGGAATGGAGGGGATAGCGACGAAACCAAGCAGCAGTAACGCAGGGAATATACACCGGGGAAAATGGGTTGGGAGAGACACCGCCTTCACTATTGCGGAGAGCGGCAGCAGGCAGAATGCCGCAGCCCTGCCGCCGGATAGCGCCCTCTGCCCCCGCTGCGAGGCTGATCTGTTTGATCCCCGGAGCCGACGCTATTTTTACCCCTTCACCAGTTGCACCGGCTGCGGACCGCGCTTTACCATGGCCCGGCAGCAGCCCTATGACCGCTCCGCCACGGCCATGGTGTCGTTCCCCATGTGCCCCGCCTGCCGGGAGGAGTACGAAAACCCCGTTGACCGGCGTTTTCACGCCCAGCCGACAGCCTGCCCCGCCTGCGGCCCGGCAGTGTCACTGGTGGACGGTGCCGGACGCCCGCTGGCCCCCTCCGGGAGGACTGAAGGGTGTGACCCTTTTGCCAGAGCACCGTGGCTGGAAAAAGCATGGCACCTGCTAAGGGAAGGGGCTATCCTGGCCATAAAAAGCCTGGGCGGGTTTCACCTGGCCTGTGATGGAACAAGCGCGGCGGCCATCGAAAAACTGCGCCGCCGCAAGGGGCGGCCTTGCAAACCGCTGGCCGTCATGTGCCGCGACCGCAGCGTTGTCGAAAAATATTGCCTGCTCAGTGAAGCGGAGCACAGGCTCCTCGCCTCCCCGGCGGCGCCAATAGTCCTGCTCAGGCGCCGCCGTCACTGCCCCCTGCCGGAAACACTGGCGCCCAACCTGAACCTCCTCGGGGTAATGCTGCCCTATACACCGCTGCACCGGCTGCTGCTGCACGGACCGCTGGAGCTTCTGGTCATGACCAGCGGCAACTTAAGCGGGCTGCCCCTAATTACGGACAATGAAGAGGCCTTAAATGAACTGAAGGGAATTGCCGATTGCTTCCTGCTGCATGACCGGGAAATTGTGCACCGCTGCGACGATTCCGTGGCCGCGGTGGTGGATGGCGAAACCCACATTTACCGGCGTTCCCGAGGTTATGTCCCCCTGGCAGTAGCGGCAACGTCTCCAGCCGGGGAATGCTTCACGGTTAAGCGGGGCAGTGCTCCTTGCGCTGTCAGATCAGCGGCCCCGGGCTCCCCCATAGTGCTCGGCAGCGGCGCCGAAATGAAAAACACTTTCTGCCTCCTCAAGGGCGGCGAGGCAATTCTCAGCCAGCATCTGGGGGCCATAGACAACGAAGAAAGCCTTAACTGCTACCGGCAAAGCCTGGATGGCCTGCAGCAGCTCCTTGGCCTCAGGCCGGAGATCATCGGTTATGACCTGCACCCCCACTACCTGGTCTCCCGGGCGGCCCGGGAGCTGCCGGGAATCCATGTTGGCGTGCAGCACCACCATGCCCACCTGGCCTCCTGCCTGGCGGAAAACGGATACACCGGCAAGGCTGTGGGCATAATCCTTGACGGCAGCGGCTACGGTAGCGACGGCAACCTGTGGGTCTTTGAAATATTAAGGGGCGACTGCTGCTCTTATACCCGCCGCTTCCACCTGGCCTACATGCCCCTGCCCGGCGGAGAAAAGGCGGTGCGCAGTCCCTGGGTTATGGCTGTAAGCTGCCTGCTTTGGTTCTGCGGCGAAGCGGGCGGACGGAGGGCCCGGAGAATTTTTCCGGAAAAAAGGGCGCAGGTCGATCTGCTGGAGCGCCTCATCGGTAAGAAAACTCTTACTCTCCCCCTTGCCTGCGGATGCGGCCGTCTTTTTGACGCTATCTCAGCCCTGCTGGGGGTTTGCCTGGAAAACAGTTACGAAGGACAGGCAGCCATTGAGCTGAGCGAGCGGCTGCCCGCTGCAGCCGCGTCCAGCCGCGGCGGTGCTTATAGCTTTACCATTAGGGGGCAGGTGATTGAGCCGGCGGAGATGTTCGCAGGGATCCTGGGAGACCTGGAAGAGGGCCTGCCGCCAAAAAAGATCGTGCTGAAATTCCATAACACCGTGGCCGCCATGGCTGTAGAGGCGGCCTGCCTGGCGGCCAGGGAAGAAGGCCTGCGAACCATTGCTTTAAGCGGCGGCTGCTGGCAAAACCGTTATCTTTTTACCACGGTCAAGCGGGAGCTGCAGAAGCGTGGCTTTGCCGTCCTTTACCATCGCCTCGTCCCGGCCAACGACGGCGGCCTGGCCCTGGGCCAGGCAGTAGTGGCCCGCAATTTAGGGGTTAGGGCTTAACTGGAAACACCGGGAGCTGCTCGTGCAGCAATTTATCGTGGAAATGCCTGCTTTGAAACCCCCTTCCTTGTAAAAAGGAGAAAAAGCAGTTTTCGTCACCCTCATTGCTCCCCCCACTTTGGGGACATGAGCCAAAACCTGCCCCACCTGGAGGTGGTGCCCATGTGCCTGGGATAGCGGCCCAAATTATTGAAATTGAAGCGGCGCGACAGACAGCCCTGGTAGAGATTAACGGATGTCAAAGCCGCGTTGGACTGGTTCTGGTCGAGGAGGCGGTACCGGGAGACTATGTCCTGGTCCACGCCGGCCAGGCCCTGGCGGTGCTGGACCGGGAGGAAGCTGAAGCGAGAATTAAACTGTGGGAGGAGTGCTTGAACCGTGCAGACATTGGAGCGGTTCCGCGACCCGGAATTAAGTAAAAGGCTCCTGGATCGGGTGCGCCGGCTGGCAGCCCGGGCGGCAGCGCTGCTGGGCAGGAAACCGCTGTTCATGGAGGTATGCGGCACACACACCGGGGCCTTCTCCCGCAGCGGCCTGCGCTCTCTCCTGCAGGAAGAAGTAATCTTGCGCAGCGGGCCGGGCTGCCCGGTATGCGTGACCGCCCCGGAAGAGATGGACACGCTGCTGAGCCTGTGCCGCCACAGGGCGGTTGCCGTGGCCGCTTTCGGCGATATGCTGCGCGTGCCAGGGAGCTATACCACCCTGGAGGAAGAGCGGGCCCGGGGCGCTGCCGTGCAAATCGTCACTTCGCCCCTGGAGGCCGTGGCGCTGGCGGAAAAAAAACCCGGCACGGAGGTGGTTTTTTTCGGCACGGGCTTTGAACCCACCGCCCCTGTCACCGCCCTGGCCCTGATCGAGGCCCGGCGCCGGGCCCTCAAGAATTTCAGCGTTTTCAGCGTCCATAAGGTCATGCCCCCGGCCCTGAGGCGGATCCTGGCCGGTAGCGAGCTTGCCCTGGACGGACTGCTGCTGCCGGGGCACGTCAGCACCGTGACCGGGCCGGGCGTTTTTGATTTTATCCACAGGGAATACGGGTTGCCCGCCGTTGTATCCGGTTTTGAACCGCTGGACCTGCTGGGGTCCCTTCACTGCCTGCTGGAAATGCTTATCTCAGGCAAATACCGGGTGTGCAACAACTATGCCCGCCTGGTAAAGCAGCAGGGCAATCCCAGAGCCCGGGCGATGCTGGAGCAAGTTTTTAATCTATCCACCACCGCCTGGCGGGGCTTTGGCCCCATTGCGAACAGCGGGCTCAAACCCCGCCGCCCCTATGCCGCTTACGACGCGGAGCGGAGGTTTAACCTCAAGACGGCCCCCGCCTCAACTGTGAGCGGCTGCCGCTGCGGCGACCTGCTGCGGGGACTGATTGAGCCCCCTTCCTGCCCCTTCTTTGGCGGCGCCTGCACACCCCTGCACCCGGCTGGACCGTGCATGGTTTCGCCGGAGGGAGCCTGCGCCGTCTATTACCGCTTTGAGAGGCGCTGCGGCTGATGCGCAAAGATCGGGTCCTCCTCTCTCACGGCGACGGCGGCGCCCTGACCGGGAAACTGATCGAAGAGGTCTTCCTGCGCCGCTTCGATGGCGGCGCCAGCAAAGCAGCTGCCGATTCGTTTGTCTTCGACCCTCCCCCCGGGCGGGCCGCCATAACCACAGACTCTTTTGTGATCAATCCGCTCTTTTTCCCCGGAGGCGACATTGGCAAACTGGCCGTGTGCGGTACTGTGAATGACCTAGCGGTAAGCGGAGCCAGGCCCCTTTACCTGACGGCAGCCTTCATTATTGAAGAGGGATTTCCGCTGCATCAGCTGGAACGGATCGCTGCCTCCATGGCCCGCACCGCGCGGCAGGCCGGTGTGGTAATCGCCGGGGGTGATACCAAGGTGGTCGGCCGGGGGCAGGCGGACGGCCTGTTTATTAATACCACCGGCTATGGCGTGATCGACCCCGCTGCGGCCATCGGGCTGCACTGCCTCCGGCCGGGCGACCTGGTGCTGGTCAACGGAAGCATCGGCGAGCACGGCTTGGCCATCATGGCGCAGCGGGAGCAGCTGGACTTAAGCGGCCAGCTGCAAAGCGACTGCACCCCCTTAAACCGGGTTATCTGCGCCCTGCTCAAACTATGCGGCGAAGGAGTCAGGTTTATGCGCGATCTGACCCGGGGAGGGCTGGCCACAGTGTTGAAGGAAACGGCCACCGGCGCCGGGGTGGAGATCGTCCTGCAAGAGCCCGATATACCGGTGCGGCGGGAGGTGCGGGGAATGGCGGAAATGCTGGGCCTGGATCCCCTCTACCTGGCCAACGAGGGCAAATTTATCGCCGTGGTGGACGAAGCCGTGGCCGAAAAAGCCCTGCGCTGCCTGAAAGAGCACCCCGGGGGCAAAGAGGCCGCCATCATCGGAAGGGTTAACCGCGGCGCCGGAGATCTGCTGCTTAAAACCGCCCTGGGGGGAACGAAAAAACTGGACCTCTTTGCCGGCGCCCCCCTGCCGCGGATATGCTAACCCCGGGGAAAGGCATGAAAAATCAATGAAGATGTCGCATAAACTGGGCAAGTTATAAAAGCTGTAAAAAAGGAGGATATGTTCACCGTGCCCTCAGGTGTAGCGGGACCGCTATGGGGGAAAGCTGTTAATGAGCCACAGATAAGCAAGTGAGAAAGAAGCGGAAACTGAAGTGAAACATGTGCAAAACAGCTCCCCCAGGCCCGACCTGGTCTGGCTGGCCACCAACAGCTGTTCGGCCCACATTATCTCCTTTGCCAACAGCTGCAGGCCGGGCCTGCGGGAGGTGCTGCAGCGAGAATTTAATTTTATCTATGAAAGTTTTATCATGGCCGCCGAAGGAGAAGCTGCCGCGCGCCTCTGGTACAGCCCCGCGGTGGAGAGGGGCGGCTTTATCCTGGTGGTGGAAGGCACTGTCCCTACCGCCTTCGGGGGCCGCACCGCCTTTCTGGGGCAGCTTAATGGACGAAATATCACCGCGCTGGAGATGGTTGAACGGCTGGGCGCCAGGGCCGCCCATGTGGTGGCCGCGGGCACCTGCGCCTCTTTTGGGGGGCCATTTGCCGCCAGCCCCAATCCCACCGCCTCCCGGCCCCTTTCCAAGATTTTAAAGCGCCCGGTGATCAAAGTTCCCGGCTGTCCCACAAACCCCGGCTGGCTCCTGGAAACGCTGGAGCTGATCCGCCGGGGCAAAGATCTGCAGCTGGATGCCATGGGCCGTCCCCGCCATATCTACGGTACGACCATTCATAGCCTCTGCCAGCGGCTGCCCCTGTATGAAGCCGGCTGCTTTGCCAAACAACCCGGTGACCCGGGCTGCATGTATCTTCTCGGCTGCAAGGGGCCCGCAACCCGGGCGGACTGCCCGGAAAGGCGCTGGATTGAAGAGCGCTCCGGCTGGCCGGTGGGCGTAAACACTCCCTGCATCGGCTGCACCGCGCCGGAATTCCCTGACGGCATGGCCCCATTTTTCCATCATGCCACAGACGTTTACACTCCGGCAGGGCGAATTAACCTGAAGAGCGCCGGGTCCGGTGCAGCCCGCTTCACCGCGGCGGCCATGGCAGCCCACCTGTTTGGCCAGGTAATCAGTGGAAGGATCAAACCGCTGCGGTTCATGGCAAAGTGCAACCTGGCCCTGCCCGGGATTAGAAGGCGGCGTAAAAAAAAGTAGGCCCTGCACCGCAGGGCAGCCAACAGAAATCTTTTTAAAGAAGGGAAGCACCATCACGCACCAGATAACCATCTCCCCGGTAACCCGGGCCAACGCCGTGGGCGCGGTCACGGTCTGGGTGGAACAAAACAGAATCGTTAAAGCAGAGAACCAGGGCACGACCTTCAGGGGCTTTGAGATCATGCTGGAAGGACGCGATCCCCTGGATGCTCCCTACCTGACCCAGCGCATCTGCGGCATCTGCTCCTCCGCTTACGGGGTAGCCTCTTGCCGGGCACTGGAAAATATCGCCGGGATACAGCCGCCCGATAACGCCCTTCTAACCCGCAATATTATCCTCGGGCTGGATACGATTCAAAACCACATCCGCCAGTTTTACATGCTTTACCTGTGGGACTGGGTCGCCCCGCCTCCCCAAAATCCATTCAAG